>JAFWBM010000046.1 GCA_017507105.1 Bacteroidaceae bacterium | reverse complement strand
GCATTTCACAGCGAGTGCAGACTATGTTCGCGATTTATCGCAAATATAGCAACAAACGAGCGAGATAGGCAAAGTTTACTTTGGCATTTCACAGCGAGTGCAGACTATGTTCGCGATTTATCGCAAATATAGCAACAAACGCGCAAGATGGGAAAAGTATGCTTTGATATTTCTCAAAGCATGTTTGCTGTATGCTCGAGGTTAGTCTCAAATATACCTAAAGGCGAATTCTGAAAAAAGTTAAACTTGTTTTATTGCTAGGTAAAAGTTCTTCTTTCTCCATTTAATTTTAATATATTTTGAATCTATGCTATCTGTTTTTTTAAGTTAGCACATTTATAGAAATAAGGTCGTAATAATCAACTGTATATGTTAGATTATTACGACCTTATTATGTGTTTATATAATCTCTTGCTTAACCCATCTTCGCTCCTGTCTTTCCTCCCATTTTTGCTCCACTTCCACTTTTGACTGCAAAGATATTTTCACCATAGTTTACAGCTTTGAAACCGGCATCTTGCTTGCGACGAAGAGCTATCTCTATCAACTTATCTATAAGTGTTCCAAAATTTATGCCGCTGTATTCCCATAGGTAGAAAGAGAGTGAGCCGGGAATTGTGTTTATCTCATTTACAAATATCTCACCGGTGGATTCATCTATAATAAAATCGATACGTGCAACACCATCACACGACAAGGCGCGGAATGTGTCACATGCGGCTTTTTGTATGAATTGTGTGCTTGACTCTGGCAGGTTGGCCGGTATCTCACGCACTGTCGATTGCATTCCTTGAGACTGTTTGCCGCCACCATTCATGTATTTGTCTTGATAAGATAAAATCTCGCCGCTACGCACAGGTACTTCGCATACCGAAGGCTCACATTCATAGTAGTTGCCAAGAACGGCACAGTTTACCTCTTTGAGTTTCTGTACGTATTTTTCTATAATTATACGGCTGGTGAAAGAGATTGCATAGTCAACTGCGTCGATGAGTTCTTCGCGGTTATGTGCAGCACGTATTCCGACACTTGAACCACTGTTGGCGGGTTTTACAATTACTGGATATCCGAGCTTCTCTTCTGTATTCTTTATACACTCCTCTTTCTTGTCATCCCACTCCTTGTCGCTGAACCAACTGTAATCTATCACCGGTATAACACATTCCTTAAGAATCATCTTCATGGTAATCTTGTCCATGCCGTTTGCCGATGCAAGGGTATTGCAACCGGTGTATGGGATTCCCGAGAACTCCATTACGCCTTGGAAAGTTCCATCCTCGCAGTTAGTTCCATGCAGTGCCGGTAATATAACATCTAGCTTGGTTATTATATCCTTCTTGAAAAAAGACTTGTTGGTACGGTATAGATTTGTATCGCCATAAATAGGCTTCATATATACCTCTTCGCACATGGATAGTAATTTCTTTGTGTCTCGGTAATTGGAAACATCAAGTAGTGCAGCGCCGCTGTACCACTTTCCCTCTTTTGTTATATATATGGGGGTTATTTCATATCTCTCCCTATCCATTGCTTGTATTGCTTGATTGGCTGTTATGACTGAAATCTCGTTTTCGACAGATCTGCCTCCGAAAACTACTCCTACATTAATTTTCATTGTTATATTGTTTTTAGTTTTTTTTATTGGTCTTATAATGTCTATATAGGTACAGCAACTCTTTTTTACTTGAAGTTATCGGGTAAATCGTTTTCATATAGTACAACATCGCCCTTTTTCAGAATTGTCCCAAGATGTTGGCGTGCATCTGTCAGTGAGGTGGCAAAATAGATATTATCTTCTATCATGTTGCCATCTTTTAATCCTTTTCCTATTGCCTCTTTATTTGTCTCGTTTACAACAATTGCATAATCGGCACATGAAGCTATAGTGGTTCCCAGATATTTGTTTGCCTCATACTGGCGGCTGCCCATTTCTACGAATCCCGGGGTTATTATAATGCGTTTGTTCTCTTTTCCTATTGTATAGCTCTTAAGCACTTCAAGAGCCATCTTCGCACCGTTGGGGTTGGAGTTGTAGGCATCGTCTAGTATAGTGATGCCACCTGCGCGGCTCATTGATAGTCTGTGTTCTACAGGTTGCAGTCGTGCTATGGCATTCTTCTGTTTTTGTATGGGAATATCAAGGTGATCGGCTACGGCAATAGATGCCAATATGTTGAGCAAATTACCTGTACCAAGCAGACGGCTTTCGAACTTTTCACCATTGGTGTCTAGGGTGAATTTTACGCCATTGCCATCATACTCGACATTGCAGGCGTTGTAATCGCCTTTGTTGTTTACCGAATATTTCAATATGCGGCAGTTGTTTGCCAATCCTTTGTAACTGCTTATATATTCCGAGTCATTATTAATGATTCCCAATCCGTTGGATGGTAATGACTCTATAAGCTCGAACTTGGTTCTTTGTATGTTCTCGATACTTTTGAATGTCTCAAGATGCATCTCTCCAACGGCAGTAACAATGCCTATCGTAGGGCGTACTAGGTCGCATATCTCTTTTATGTCATTGGGTTGTTTCGCTCCCATTTCGACAATGAACACCTGATGATATGGACGCAAATGTTCGCGTATGGTGCGTATAACACCAAGCAGGGTGTTGAAGTTGCCGGGAGTGACAAGCACATTGTATTTTTCGGCAAGCACGCTTGCAAGATAGTTCTTTGTACTTGTTTTACCGAAACTGCCGGTGACGCCTATGATTGTAAGTCCTTTATGCGATTCGATGATTCTCTTCGCGTCGTTGTAGTAGTATCTGTTGATGGCCTTCTCAATGGGGGTATTTACAAGGTTGGCAAGCAACATTACAATATCCGACAATAACAGTGTGATGCCTATAATAAGAGTCGCCCATTTTCCGGCGCATAATAATGATGCAGCCATAATTACTGTAAATATAAGTATATTGGTTGCGAAAAGTCTTTTTACGCGCATTGTGTATACCAACGGAGTCTTGAACTTCTCTCTTGAGTAATGTACCCATGCCGATATTACGCAATAGGCAAGGATTCCTAAGCTTAAATATCCCCCAATGAAAGTCTGGGCAATCATGGCTAAGGCCATTACTCTCTTGCCTGTAATGATATTGCCGGGTACAAGCCAACGGAAGAAGCGGCTGTAACGGTATGAACTCAGTTGAAACATGTGAATGTCGAATTTTGCAGCAAGAATGAAGTATAATATTGCAATTGCTGCATATATGATGCTTGTATGTTCCATAGTTATCCTAATTTGAAAAAGTTTTTTATAACTGCGGCGAAGAGGCCTGCATTTTCCAGGAATGAGAAATGTCCTGTTCCATGTGCTATCACAAGCCCGGCATCAGGAATAAGCCGTTCCATTGTTTTTGCATCATCTAATGGAGTAGCAGTGTCCAAGTTGCCCCAAAACAGCAGAGTGGGTGCAACAATCTTGGGTAGTAGATGTGTCAGGTCTTCATTTACAACCTTTGAAAGTATGGCGCGCATCATTGGCGATGCATTGTTGTAGTCGCTTGAGCCTGCTCCCTTTCTGCGTTTTTCTATCAAGGTGTGCGCATGCTTTTTGGGCAGGAATGTGTTGCACAGCCACTTGAAAACCTTGAAGGTGTATACTTTGCGGTAGTAGCTGAATGAACGCTTTGGCTTTATTCCTGCTGCGTCTACCAATACAACACGACTGACTTTGTTTCGTGATGCATATATGATGCTTATTCGTCCACCAAAAGAGTGTCCTACAAGTGCCGGAGAGACAATATTGTTGTCGCGTACAAAACTTTCCACAAGGCATGTATATTCTTCGGTGCCCCATACCTCGGCAGGTTCTTCCGAATCTCCGAATCCCGGGAAATCGAAATTATAGACCTTGTACTTCTTTGATAGCAACTGTTGCAGCGATGTGTATATCTCATGTGTGCATCCCCAACCGTGTAAAAGGAGTACGGGCTCCCCACAGCCCGAAGTCTCTACATGTACTTTCCTATTGTTATAGTTGTAAATCATTATGGTATTCCTATACTGCTCCTAAATTCCTGCGAAGATAGCAAGAACTCCTCTATTTTTTATAAGAAAGAGAACCTAATTTTAATAATAAGGTGTAAATTTATCTATTATCAATTAAATCTGTAATAAGGGATGTTGTTGATGAAGAGTCGATTTTTTGTTGTATCTTCGCACGATGAAACTTGATGAACCGTATGATATATCCGCAAAACTTTGAAAAAAAAATAGAGTTTGATGTAGTACGTGCATTGTTGAAGGAACAGTGCTTATGCAATATGGGGCGTGAACAGGTAGATGAGATGGTGTTCATGACCGACTATGATTCTATTATTTCACGTTTGGACGAAACCGAGGAGTTTGTGAAAATTTTGCGCCTTGAGCAGAGTTTCCCAAATGATTTCTATTATGATGTACGCGAACCCTTGCAACGTATACGTATTGCGGGTATGTATATGAGCGAAGATGAATTGTTTGCGTTGCGCCGTTCACTAGATACTATAGGTCGTGTACTCTCTATTTTGCGCAAGCAGTCTGATGGAACATCCGAGAGTGTCTTGTATCCTAATTTGTGTCGGTTGGCGGGCGATATCGAGGCTTTTCCCAATATAATACGCAATATAGATTCCATAATTGACAAGTTCGGACATATAAAGGACAACGCATCACCGACTTTGGCAAAGATTAGAACAGAGCTGACTCGCACATCTAACGGAATATCACGCACTTTGAATACGATTCTTAGAAAGGCACAGGCCGAGGGACTTGTCGAGAAAGATGCCTCTCCTACATTGCGTGACGGACGTCTTGTTATTCCGGTAGCTCCAGCTCTTAAGCGAAAGATGGGTGGAATTGTGCACGATGAGTCGGCAACAGGAAAGACCGTTTTTATTGAACCTGCCGAGGTCGTGATGGCAAATAATCGTATTCGTGAACTTGAAGCAGAAGAGAAACGCGAAATAATATATATACTTACTGCTTTTTCGGCAGAACTTGCACCACATGTTCCACAGTTGATTTCGGCCTATGGCTTCTTGGGCATTATGGACTTTATACGTGCTAAAGCATTGCTTGCCGAGCGTTTTGGGGCTATAAAACCGTCTGTTGATAAGAAACCTCTTATTGATTGGGGAGCAGCGATACATCCGTTGCTTGAGATTTCGTTGCGCAAGCATGGACGCAGAATGTCTCCACTGGATATCCAGTTAGATAAAGAACGTCGAATATTACTTATTTCCGGTCCTAATGCAGGCGGAAAGTCTGTATGCTTAAAAACAGCCGGGCTTTTACAGTATATGTTGCAGTGTGGAATGCTTGTGCCATTGCATGAACGTAGCAGGGCCGGCATTTTTAAAAGCATGTTTATTGATATAGGTGATGAACAGAGTATAGAGGATGATCTCAGTACCTATTCGAGTCATCTTTTGAATATGAAGCATACTTTAAGAAATTGCGATTCACGTTCTTTGATTCTTATAGATGAATTCGGTAGCGGTACAGAACCTCTGATAGGTGCTGCTATTGCCGAGTCAATATTGAAACGTTTTAACCAAAGTAAAGCCTATGGAATAATAACGACGCACTATCAGAATCTTAAGCATTTTGCCGATTCTACTCCGGGTGTAGTAAATGGTGCAATGCTATATGATCGTGCCGAGATGCGCCCTCTTTTTATGTTACAGATAGGCAATCCGGGTAGCTCTTTTGCTGTAGAGATTGCACGCAAGATTGGATTGCCCGAGGATATAATAAAGGATGCATCAGAGATTGTGGGTAGTGACTATATCCAAAGTGACAAGTATCTTCAAGATATTGTACGTGATAAGCGTTATTGGGAATCCAAACGTCGTGCAGTACATCAAAAAGAGAAAGAACTCGACGAGATGTTGCTGAGTGTGCAAGGGTCAAGTGATGAGTTCAAGAAGAGCCGTCGGCAGATTCTTAAGGATGCACAGGTCGAGGCCGAGAATTTGCTGCGTGAAGCAAATGCGCGTATTGAGAATACTATACGTTCGATAGTGGAAGCTAAGGCTGAGAAGGAGAAGACACGTAGGGCAAGACAAGAATTGGCCGAGTTCGGGCGCAAGGTTGAGGAACTGGCTCTACAAGAACAACAGATGCGTATAGAGCGTGAAATGGAGAAAATCAAGGCACGTCAGGAGCGTCGGAAAGATGGTAAGAGGGATAAGAAACCCTATGATAAGCAGCAGGCTATAGTGCCGGTTGTACCAAAACATACCCTTTTTGAAATGGGTATGTATGTGCGTATAGATGGTCAGCAAGCAGTAGGAGAGATTATGTCTGTTAATAAGAACTGTGCAGTGGTACGTTTTGGAGCTATAAAGTCAACCGTATCGCTTGAACGTCTGCAGCTTAGTGAACCTCCCAAGAAGGAGGTGCGTGCTGTGTCATTCCTTACTCGTGAGACACAGGATAATCTGCATAACAAGAGGCTTAATTTCAAATCGGAAATAGATATTCGCGGAATGCGTGGAGAGGAGGCTATGCAGGCTGTAGGCTTTTTCCTTGATGATGCTACAGTGTGTGGAGTTCGTCAGTTGCGTGTGTTGCATGGCACAGGAAACGGAATATTGCGTTCTATTGTGAGACAATATTTAAGTACCCTTCCTTTTGTTAAGACATTCCACGATGAACATGTGCAGTTCGGGGGAGCTGGTATTACCGTTATAGAGCTTGAGTAAGAGTTGTTATATAATAATTCAATGAAATGAATTAATATATTCCCCAATATTGTATACCTTAGGGAATATAAATGGAAGATTTATGCATGGATATTTGCCAACTCTCTTGCAATAGCTTCTCGAATGAAGGGATATTTATCTCTTTGCGACTTAGTTCTACCAACCCTTTCTGTTGTAGACTGTTGAGTGCTCTGGAGATGTTTATGCGAGTCTCATGGAGTTGAGATGCCAACTGTTCCATTCTTATAGTCAGGTGTTTTTGCCCTGAGAGGGTCTCACTACGTTGTGCTATGAATCTTGCAATCTTTCCCTCTATGCATTCTGGTGCATCCTCCCATGTTATCCTTGAGAGTAGCTGTGTTTTATGACATATAAGGTTTAATAGATTGATGGTAAATATGTTACGTTTCATGAAGTCGCTGTAGAAATACGATTTGTCGATACCTAGAATGCTGCCTTCACCTTTTGCTGTATAGCCTCTTTTATAATCAGTAGATCTACCAAACAGTGAATATGGTTCCAATGCATAAGGAGCTTCTATCAGTTCTGTTAATTTATAAGAACCATCTTCTGAAAGTGTTTCTGCAGTAAAGAAACCTTTTAGAAGAATTATGAACCTGTTGCACTTCTCGCCTTGTCTTACAATACTTTCTCCATTGGTGGTACTAATAAAATCAAGTTTTACTTTGTCTAGTATCTGGGTGAGCTCGTCTTTGCTCATTCCTTGAAAATATGGTAATCTTAGCAGGCTTTCGTACATATTTGTCTTTTCTATTACATTTATGTACAAATATATATGCTTTGTTTTATAATGTAGTATAGCGCATCCTCTTTTTGACTTTTTTAACTTAAAGAATGTTTATTGCCTCTTTTTCGTGCATATTGTTGTATAGAGCGTGTATTGTTAGTAAAAAAACAAAGATGTTTGATTTTTTTATCCCGAGCCTTTCATTATATTTGCAACGAATATATCCATAGAAAATGGTGAGTACCGAGGAATATGATATGTTGGCTGTTGTAGGCCCTACAGCTTGTGGTAAGACTTCGCTGGCTGTGGAGTTGGCTTTTGCCTTTGACGGAGAGATTATCAGTGCCGACAGTAGGCAGGTTTATAAGGGTATGGATATAGGAACCGGAAAAGATTTGCAAGAGTATACGCGTGGCAATCTTTGTGTGCCGTTACATCTTGTTGATATTGTCGAGGCGGGTACAAAATACAATCTCTTTGAATTTCAACGCGACTTTCTTGATGCCTATAAAAAAGTGCTTTTTAATGGCAGGCTGCCTATTCTTTGTGGCGGAAGTGGCATGTATGTCGAGTCGGTACTACGTGGTTATAGGCTATTGCCTGTTCCTGAAAATAAGGAGCTGCGTGTGTCTCTTGAAGGAAAGAGTCTGGAGGAGTTGACTACAATACTTTCTTCATATAAGAATCTGCATAATAACACAGATACAGACACTGTGAAACGTGCTATAAGAGCAATTGAAATAGAGGAGTATTATGCAAAATGTGCAGTTGAAGAACGTTCATTTCCTTTGATTAAGACACTCGTGGTAGGTCTTGATGTCCCCCGTGAGTTGCGTCGAGAGCGTATAACACATAGACTTCATGCAAGGTTAGAGGAAGGATTGGTTTCCGAGGTCGAGAATCTTATATCTATGGGAGTAACTCCCGAGCAGTTGATTTATTACGGCCTGGAGTATAAGTATGTGACTCAATATGTTATAGGGGAAATTGATTATGATGCTATGGTGCATAATCTGGAGATTGCAATACATCAGTTTGCAAAGAGACAGATGACGTGGTTCAGAGGTATGGAACGTCGTGGTGTTGATATTTTTTGGATTGACGCAACATTGCCTATTGACAGGCAGGTTGATATAATAAAAAGGAAATTTCATGATAAAGGCGCAGAATGACAACAGGCATCGTTGGGGTATAATCTATTGCCCTAGGGTAGGAGCCTTAAAACCGATGAGGCGGTGGAATGAGATTCGTGAATACCTTAGAAGCAGGGGTGTGGAATACGATTTTATACAATCGGAGAATTTTACATCAATAGAGCGTCTTTCTCGCGTCTTGGCTGATAACGGTTACGAGACGATAGTTCTTGTTGGAGGTGATGGTGCATTACAAGATGCTATCAATGGAATTATGGCATCGGAAAACAGAGATAAGATATCGCTAGGTATTATCCCAAATGGTATAGCTAATGATTTTTCGTCATATTGGGGGTTGGATGAAAAGGATTATAAGTCGGCGATAGATTGTATAATGGCTCGCAGGGTACGCAAAGTGGATGTTGGATGCTGTAGATACAAGGATAATGGTACAGAGGTGTGCCGATATTTCTTAAATGTGGTTAATATAGGTCTTAGTGCGCATGTCGTAGAGATGGCCAACCGTAAAAGATATCTGTTCAATAAAATATATTCCTATATAACAGCAATGCTGCATCTGCTTTTCTATAGGCAGAATTTCAGTATGAAGTTTACGTTGAATAATCAGACGGTTGAAAGGAAATTTATGATGCTGTGTATAGGGAACTCCAATGGATATGGAATGACACCTAGTGCTGTACCTTATAATGGAATGTTGGATGTTGCAGCTATAAGGCGTCCTCTTTTTATGGGAATGTTGCAAGGTATGTATATGGTGTGGAAACGCAGAATCATGAATTATAAACTGATGGAACCTTTCCGTACGAAAGAGATTGTGATAGAATCGGTGGGAAATGCACGTGCAGGAATCGATGGACGTCCATTTGCTCCAACATATCCAATGTGTATATCCATATTGCCCGAGAGTCTTAATTTTATTATACCAAGTAAAAAAACTAAAACAAAATAGATATGACAATAAGAGATTTGACTTCTACAGATAAGTTTTTTCTGTTGGCAGGGCCTTGTGTAATAGAAGGCGAGGAAATGGCGATGAGAATAGCAGAGCATATTCTTACAATAACAAAAGAGAGAGGTATCCCATATGTATTTAAGGGTTCGTACCGCAAGGCTAATCGTTCACGTGTTGACTCTTTTACGGGAATAGGCGACTTGGAGGCTTTACGTGTGTTGCGTAAGGTGCGAGAGACCTTCAATATACCAGTAGTTACAGATATACATTCGGCCGAGGAGGCAGAGATGGCTGCTGAGTATGTAGATATATTACAGATTCCTGCATTTTTGTGCCGTCAAAGTGATTTACTTATGGCTGCGGCCAAAACTGGACGAATTGTAAATATCAAGAAAGGACAGTTCCTTTCGCCTCAGGCAATGAAGTTTGCAGCAGAGAAGGTTGTCTCAGAAGGTGGTGCAGGGCGTGTAATGCTGACTGAAAGAGGTACTACTTTCGGATATCAGGATTTGGTGGTTGATTTTCGTGGTATACCACAGATGCGCAGTTTTGGTTATCCTGTAATAATGGATATAACACATTCTTTGCAACAGCCTAACCAGTCGGCAGGAGTGACAGGCGGAATGCCAGAGATGATTGAAACAATGGCTAAAGCGGCAATAGCAGTTGGTGCCGATGGCCTTTTTATTGAGACACACGAGGATCCGTCCGTTGCAAAAAGTGATGGTGCAAATATGCTTCGCCTTGATTTACTCGAAGGATTGATTGATAAACTGTTGCGTATAAGGGAGGCTGTTCTCTAGGAAAGAAAACTATCTTTTTGCTTCAGTTGTATATAATATAATAAGGTTATCTCTACATCTGGGGATATATCATATTGGGTGGATGGTGTTGAATAATAAAAGGCTGACAATCATATTGTTTATGTGGGCGCTGTTTTCAGCGCCTGCATCAGCTATGGAGGTGGTTGATGTAGATTCCCTGATGAATACCTTATATATTCGCGTAGAGAATAAAGGTTTCTCGTTTGGTGAGTGCAAAGGAAAACTATATGTCAAGCAATATGCAAATCTCTATTCGTGGAATATAGCGTTAAACTGGATTCCCGGAATGACTCGATTTGATAGAGATGAGAACTTCTATCTGTCGGAGCTATTTTACGATGTCCGTTTTTTTGATTATGCACTGCCAATTGTAAGACGCATGGCTTATCTTACTACTCATAAAAGAGGAAATGGTGAGATGGAACGTGTGCTCTCCTTTATGAGTCCTGCAATTTATTCCGAGAAATTGCTTAAGAATGGCTATCTTTCGCCATTGAATCGTGCTTACAAGTCGTTCTATATTTTCGAGGTTGATACATTATATACAGCAAATAATCCCTTAAATCTAAGAATAAAGTTCAATCATAGATTTGATAATATAAAATTGTTGAATAGTGGTTGGTTTGTACTTGATGATTCATGTGCTGTCCGTGAATTATATATTGAAGGTTGGGATGAACAATCAACTTTCGATGTGCACTATAGATTAGGCGATAAGCCTCCTTTTAAGAATTTGATAAAAGATGTAAGGCTTAATATACGCTATGATTTTGGAGGTAACAGGCTTGATGTTGCAGCTGAAGGTGTATATGACTACACTCAAGTACAATCCTTACCTAAAGTAGAGGAACGCAAAGAGGTATACGACCTGAGTATTGAGATTAATAATGATACAGTCTCAAAAACAGTCTCCGATAAAGTGGGGTATGCGACAAGTAATAGAAAGATTGAACTTACATCCCAGGACTCTTTGTTATATATAAAAAAAAATGTGATTGCAGATACTGTTTCGCATAGAGACGATAGTCTTGATGTTGATAGGACTGCAAATATCCTATGGGAAATAGGTGATCAAATGTTGTCGGCCCATTCTCTCGATTGGGAAGGTGGAAGGATAAAGCTCTCTCCTATTTTGAATCCGTCATATCTCTCATATAGCTCGAGTAAAGGACTATCTTACAAAATGTCTTTGAATCTGAAGAATGAATTTAAAAATGGCCATTACTTGTCTTTGAAGCCTATGGGAGGATATAGTTTTAAGCAGGGTGTCTTTTATTGGGATATTAATGGGACATATATCTTTGCTCCCATGTATTTGGGACTTATTAATATAGATGTGGGTTCTGATAATCGTTCATATAGTAGTGTGGCGCTTGAGAGAATTGAAAAAGTTGCTACCGAGGTTTTGGATTTTAAAGAACTTAATCTTAATTATTTTAGACATACATATGTTTATGCCTCTTTGCAGCGCGAATTAAGTAACGGCTTGGAACTTCTTTTGGGTATAAACTTTCACCGACGTTCTCTTATTGGGTCAATGGCTAATGAAGTCGTTGAGGCCGGAATCCCTCTTAAAAGTATCTATCGTCAAATTGCTCCACATGCACGTCTGACGTGGCAACCCGGTATGTACTATTATATAAAAAATGGTAGAAAAATAAATATAGGTTCAAGAAAACCGCGATTCTCTTTTGATGTCGAACAGGGTTTGAAAGGGGTTTTTGGCTCGTCCGGTATATACACAAGAGCGGAATTTGATATACAATATAACTATCGTTTGAATAGCGTTGACAGACTGCATTTTCGTGTAGGAGGTGGAGGGTTCTTCTACACAAAAGATGTCTATTTTGCAGACTATGCTTTCCTTAAACATAATTATCTGCCCGTGGATCGTAGTGATGAACTAGGTGGAGTATTCCAATTACTTGATTCCGAGTGGTATAATGCCGCCAATAAATATATGCGTGGGCATATTACTTATGAATCTCCCTTTTTTGTCTTGCAAAGAGCGTTGCCGCGCGTGAGTTTCCTTAAGAACGAGAGGCTCTATGGCAACATCCTTTTTATATCTCATTTGACTCCGTATGTAGAGTTAGGCTATGGTGTTGAGACACCCTATGTGGATATGGGTGTCTTCGTTAGTGGAAAGAATCACAAATTTCATGGTGTAGGTTATAAAATAACTGTATCATTGTTTCGCGATTAGGTGAAATGTATATAAAAAATAACTTTTTTTAAAAAAACATTTATCTTTTTTTGTAATTGATATTTTTAATGCCTACATTTGAAAGTGAATAAGATGCATAACGCTTTCATTTGATTCGCCATGTAATACAATGGCGAGTCATTGTTGCATAGATATTATATTATTTATCATATAAATTATACGAGATGAGTTATTTGCGATTCGAAAAAACGCTGATGACGAACTTAGAAGAGTCGTTGCAAAAGGAGATTTTAAGGACTAACCGTTCGGGCGCATATCACTGTTCGACTATTGTTGACTGTAACACCCGTAAGTATCACGGTTTGCTGGTAGTTCCTATTCCGCAACTCGATGACGAGAACCATGTTCTGCTCTCATCACTTGATGAGACAGTGGTTCTGCACGGAGCCGAGTTCAATTTGGGATTGCACAAGTATAATGCCGATAATTTCAGTCCTCGAGGCAACAAGTATATTCGAGAGTTCGCTTGGGAGCGTGTACCTACTACCATTTACAATGTAGGTGGTGTGTGGTTGAAAAAAGAGAAAGCCTTTGTGCATCACGAGAACAGAATTCTAATCCGTTACACCTTGCTTAAGGCAAATACGGCAGTAACATTGCGTCTGCGTCCTTTCTTGGCGTTCCGTAGCGTTCGTGAGTATACACACGAGAATAATACTGCCAACCGTAATTATAGGGAGGTGGAGAATGGTATCAGTATGTGCATGTATGCGGGATACCCCGATTTGTATATGCAGCTGAATAAGAAGAACGAATTTGTTTATCGTCCCGACTGGTATAGAGGAATAGAGTATGTTAAGGAACTCGAGAGAGGTTACGACTTTAATGAGGACCTCTTTGTTCCCGGTTACTTTGAAGTCAAGATGAAGGTTGGTGAAAGTATTGTATTCTCCGGTGGTATAGATCCCATCAGTACACGTACAATGAAATCCGCTTTTGAACACGAAGAGAAGATACGTATACCTCGCGATAATTTCATGCACTGTATGGAATGTGCCGGTAACCAGTTCTTCAATGTTCAAGGTGAACATATCTATATCCTTGCTGGATATCCCTGGTTCAAGTGTCGTGCACGTGACCTCTTTGTATCGTTGCCGGGACTCACTCTTACAGAATCGGGTAAGCCGGGCGAGTATGAGCAGGTTATGCAGACTGCAAGAATTGCAATAGAAGATTTCTTGGCCGACCGTCCTAGCGACTGCAAGATATATGAAATGGAGCACCCCGATGTTCTTTTATGGGCAATATGGGCTATACAGCAGTATGCCAAGGAGCGTGGTATGGAGGCTTGCCGTAACCTTTACGGTGATCTTGTTGTTAAGATTATGGATTATATTCGCTCGAATAAACACTTCAACTTACATTTGACACCCAGTGGCTTGCTCAGTACAAACGGTAAGGATAAGGCTGTAACATGGATGAACTCAACTGCTGCAGGTCGTCCGGTTGTTCCTCGCACAGGTTATGTTGTAGAGATCAACGCTTTGTGGTACAATGCACTTAAATTTACCGAGGAGATGGCTGTGCATATGGGTGATAGCGAATTGCAGGCTTCATTGGTGCGTCCTATAGCATTGGCAGGAAAAGCTTTTGTGGAGGTGTTCCTCAATGAGCATGGCTATCTTTACGATTATGTAGATGGTAACTATGTCGATTGGAGTGTGCGTCCCAATATGATTCTTGCAGTGGCACTCGATTATACACCGCTCAGCAGCAAGCAACAAAAGAAGATTCTTGATATAGTTACTCGCGAGTTGCTTACTCCGCGTGGATTGCGCTCACTTTCTCCCAAGAGTGTAGGTTACAATCCCAATTATGTGGGTCCCCAGATACAGCGTGATTATGCATATCATCAGGGTACAGTATGGCCTTGGTTGGGCGGATTCTATTATGAGGCTTATATGAAGATATATAAAGGCAGCGGTCTTTCTTTTGTTGAGAGACAGATGATTGGTTACGAAGATGAAATAGTACAACACTGCGTAGGTTCAATACCAGAAGTGTTTGACGGTAACCCGCCTTTCAAGGGTCGTGGCGCTGTTGCTTTTGCAATGAACGTG
Organism: Bacteroidaceae bacterium; assembly: GCA_017507105.1. Taxonomy (GTDB): domain Bacteria; phylum Bacteroidota; class Bacteroidia; order Bacteroidales; family Bacteroidaceae; genus HGM04593. The sequence goes on along the minus strand of JAFWBM010000046.1, from coordinate 55,573 downwards.
GCTGCAATCCTCAGAACAAGCCATATATTAAAACAGTATGAATCAAAATTGGAGGCTTAAGGTAAGCAATTCTTTAGGTACCAAGAAACAAAAAATAACAATCGTATGAAAGTTCTAATGTTTGGTTGGGAGTTTCCCCCTCATATCTCAGGTGGTCTTGGAACTGCAAGCTACGGACTTACCAAGGGCTTTGTGCCACAGGGCGATGTAGAGATAAAATTCTGTATCCCGAAACCTTATGGCGACGAAGACAACAGCTTCCTTAGAATTGTAGGAATGAATAGTGTTCCTATTGTGTGGAAGGATGTAGACTCCAGTTATGTCGAGTCACGCGTAGGTGCGATTATCCGTCCCGATGAGTATTATCGTTACAGAGATCATATCTATGGCGATTTTAGCTATATGAATACAAATGATCTCGGTTGCATGGAGTTCGCAGGCGGTTATCCCGAAAATCTACACGAAGAGATTAATAACTACTCAATAATAGCCGGTGTTGTAGCACGTACCGAGGAGTTTGATATTATTCACTCTCACGATTGGCTTACATACCCGGCCGGTATTCATGCAAAGCAGGTTTCAGGTAAAAAACTAGTTATTCACGTGCATGCGACCGATTTTGACCGTAGTCGTGGTAATGTCAATCCTACAGTGTACGCAATAGAAAAGAATGGTATGGATCATGCCGATCATATCTTCTGTGTAAGCGAGCTCACACGCCGTACTGTCATTGATAAGTATCATCAGCATCCAAGTAAGGTTACAACTCTGCATAATGCGGTGACTCCTCTGTCGCCTGATATTATGGCAATTGAGCCTAAGAAGATACCAAACGAGAAGGTTGTTACCTTCTTGGGACGTATCACAATGCAGAAAGGTCCGGAGTATTTTGTTGAGGCTGCAGCTCAGGTGCTTAAAAAGACTAAGAATATTCGTTTCTGTATGGCCGGTAGTGGTGATATGATGAACGATATGATTAAGTTGGTGGCACAACGTGGTATAGCCGATAGATTCCACTTCCCTGGCTTTATGCGTGGAAAGCAGGTATACGAGTGCTTAAAAGCAAGTGACGTATATATTATGCCTTCTGTAAGTGAACCTTTTGGTATATCTCCACTCGAGGCTATGCAGTGTGATGTGCCCACAATTATCTCAAAGCAATCGGGTTGTGCCGAGATTCTCGATAAGTGTATCAAGACAGATTATTGGGATATCAATGCTATGGCGGATGCCATTTACGCCATCTGTAATAATGAGTCTCTTTACGAATATCTCAAGGTTGAGGGACGTCGCGAGGTTGACAATATTACATGGGAGAATGTAGCTTTGAAGCTGCGTAGGTTATATGAAGAAGTAATGGCTCAATAAAAAAACAAAAACAGAATAAAGATATGAAGACTATTTGTTTCTATTTCGAGATTCATCAGCTAAGACAGTTGAAACGCTATCGTTTCTTCGACATAGGTAGTGATCACTACTACTATGATGATTATGCTAATGCTAGTGCAGTTAGCGAGCTAGCCGAGAATTCATATGTTCCGGCACTTACAACCTTGCTCGATATGATCAAGGAGAATAACGGTGAGTTTAAAGTAGCTCTTTCAGCATCGGGTGTAGGCCTTGAGATGTTGGAGTTGTATGCTCCTCAGGTTATAGAGTTGCTTAAGGAGATTGCAAAGACCGGTTGTTGCGAATTCTTGTGCGAACCCTATTCTCATGGTCTTTCTTCAATCGTTTCTCCTACAGCCTTTAAAGAAGAGGTTGAACGTATGAAACGTAAGGTTAAGGAGTTGTTTGGCAAACAGCCTAAGGTGTTGCGTAACTCTGGTCTTATCTACTCAGATGAGATTGGTGAGATGGCTGCATCTATGGGTTTCAAAGGTATGCTTGCAGAGGGTGCAAAACATATCCTTGCATGGAAGAGCCCTCACTTCCTTTATAACTGCGCAAATGCTTCTGGCTTGAAACTTTTATTGCGTGACTACAAACTTTCAGATGATATCTCTTTGCGCTTCTCTAACCCTGAGTGGAGCGAGTATCCTCTATTTGCCGAGACATATGTAGATTGGATTGCAACTCTCCCACGTGAAGAGCAGATTGTAAACATCTTTATGAATTTGTCGGCATTTGGTATGGCTCAGCCTTTGTCATCTAATATCCTTGAGTTCCTGAAGGCTATACCTGCAGCAGCTAAAGAGCGTGGTATAACATTCTCTACTCCTTCTGAGATTATTGAGAAATTCAAGTCTGTAGGTTCTCTGGAGGTTCCTTATCCTACTTCATGGATGGACGAGGAGCGTGATACAACATCTTGGTTGGGTAACACAGTGCAGCGTGAGGCATTTGATAAATTGTATAGTGTTGCAGAGCGAGTAGCTCTATCTGATGATAAAAAGTTGAAACAGGACTGGGACTATTTGCAGGCTGCCGAGAACTTCCGATATATGACAACAAAGCAGAATGGTATCATTACAGAGCGTTGTATATATGATTCTCCTTACGATGCATTTACCAACTATATGAATATCCTGGGTGACTTCATGGCTCGCGTTCGCGCACAGTATCCCGAGGAGATTGATAATGAGGAGTTGGGTGCTTTGAAACAGGTTATCGAGAATCAGGAGGTTGAGATTGTTCAGCTCGAGGCAGAGCTTGAGGCTCTTAAAGCTAAGGCTGCAAAGAAGACTACAAGAAAGAAAAAAGAGGCAGAAGAGGCTTAATGTTAAATGCTGCTTAAGATAATAAAACCGGAAACATTTGTTTCCGGTTTTATTATTATTATCAAAGGGGGATATTAGTTTATTATTTGTTTATGATTATTGCAAAACCACAATAATTATTCGTTTCTGAACTTGCTGCTTACTATTCTTATAGCTATAGGATGATTCTCTCCACCAACAAGTCTTGCACTGGTAAGACCATGTTCATGTCCTAAAGAGACAATACTTCCGGTTGATGAGTCACTGTTTATGCTTACCGGAATAAGAACTACTTTGTTCCAATCCGGGTTCTTGTTTTCCCAATCGGCATCACTCTCTGAGTTTGTTCTCAACTCGTCGGCACAGTAGTTTATGAGGTGTGCTATATTGTTATATACATATTTGTTATTTGTACTGTTATAGCTTGTAATAAATGACGTTTTATTGTCATATAGCTTGTTCCTCTGGAAAAAACTGTACATGTCGCATTTTCTCACCATCAATAGTTGTGTGGGTGTAGCATATTTATATTGCGAACTATTTGTGCTGTTGTATTTTGTAAAGATAATCCTTACAGAGTTTAGAGTATCAGTATTCTCTATAATCTCTTTTATTGGCAGTTCAACCTCTGTGAAGATGCCGGCAGGAGTCTTGATATATGTGCAACTATTGTCGTTGGCAAGCTCTTCAAGATTGCTGTTGTTGAATCTGTTTACTTGTAACACCTCTTTAGTAGAAGAGAAGGTTGAAATACCACGTACAATTGAATCAAGTTCACCACTTTTGCTCTTTACATAGTAGTTGAATGAGACATTTATACGTGCCATGTTAATGTTCATGATTGTACCGTCACCCTGTACACATTTTACATAAAGCCCCTTGAATACATTGTTTATAAATTCTTCTGAGTTAGAAAAATGTATTTTCCCTATTGAGTCACCATTGGCATTAGTCTCGTAATACTTGTCTATAAAGTGCTTGCCTATGCTGTTCGGGAGCTTGATGGAGATATTCTTGCTATAGCTGCTCCCATTTTTTATGCTGTCGGGGATAGTGTAGTCAACAGCACAATAGGTCTTTGATGCTATAGGTTCAGATTCCTCATTGTAGAACTCTGTAGGGTCTATGTTTGTGTAGTATGTGATACCTTCTTGTAGGGTATTTTCCAGTTCGTATACTTCGCACTTCATTGTATTCAATGAATCACCGAAGTAGTCTTGGTAGAATAGTTTTAGTTCTACACCAATGGTGCTGTCTCCTATGACACCATTCTCGGGGAAACCGTAGTTCTCTACACAGTTGAATTGTGCTATAAAATCTGATTCAAAAACAGTGTTGCTTTCTGCGTCGGTATAACGTCCTAGATATACACTGTTAGTGTTTGCTATTATGGAATCATTGGCCATAATCGACCTGCTCTTAGCGTATAGCGTAAGAGTGTCTACTGTTATCTTGTCGTTCTCCGGCACTATGCTGCTACCTATGGTATCAGTCTCATCATCACATGCAGTAAATGCAAATGTTGCAAGAAATGTCAATAGAAAAAGGGTCGTTTTTTTCATCTATTATGTTTATATATTGTCTTTTATAGATTCTCAAAGAACTCGATACATGCATTGTTGTATTCTTCGGCACTCTGTCTTGTCAAAACTTTTTTGCCAAGTGATTGTGCATATTCTATAAGAGATGTTGGTATGTTGTTGCCATTCTCTATAACTCCATCGCTGTATCTTATTGCCAGCTTTGCCAAATCTTCGTATGTGGTTGGTTCTGTCATTCCATCAAGAAGCTCCATAGTCATGTCTTTATGGAGTATCTTTTTCAAGAATCCTGCGGGAAGAGGGTCTTTTATGTTATGCTCATCGTCATATAGCGAGAATACAATTTTTGAATCACGGAATGATGGCTCTTCTTTATATGCACTCTTGATGTATAGAGGAACAAGTGCAGATATCCATCCATGACAATGTAGTATGTCGGGACACCAGCTCTGTTTTTTTACAGCTTCAAGAACTCCGCGTGCAAAGAAAATCGCTCTCTCGTCATTATCCGGGTATTCTACGCCCTGTTCGTCGCATGTCATTAAACGATTCTGGAAGTAATCGTCATTCTCTATGAAATATACTTGTATGCTTCGTGCCGACTGCAAGGAGGCTACTCTGATTATCAGTGGGTGATCGGTGTCATCAATAATAAGATTCATGCCCGAAAGACGAATAACCTCGTGCAATTGGTTGCGACGGATGTTTATTATGCCCCATTTGGGGGTAAAGATTCTTACCTCAGCACCGCTTTCTTGTGTTGCTTGAGCCAAAGATCTGCTTGTCTGCGAAATTGTGGCCTCGGGTACAAAAGGTGTAATTTCTTGAGTAATAAATAGGATTCTTTTTGCTTTCATTTTTAATATTCAACAGATGTAGTTCTGTGCGTTTGCAAAATTACTAAAAAAACAGCATATCAACAAATGATTGTTCTTTTTTAAGCGTTTTTGTGTCGGAAAAGCGATTGATTTACAGTTGTTAACTATTCAATGTGGCAGATAATGTGTTAATGGCATGGCTAAATATTTTCTTGTATTTATTTCTTTTTATGCTTATTTGTTTGTTACTTTGCACTCCGAAAATAGGCCTTTTGATGGCCTTACTACTATAAAACATTGGTAATGAAAGTTTTAAACACGATAAAAGAGTTGCGCTCTGCTTTGGATTACAGTAGAGCTAAAGGGAAAACGATAGGTCTTGTGCCCACTATGGGAGCACTCCACATGGGACACTCTTCATTAGTGGAATTATCTGTCAAGCAAAATGATATAACAGTTGTCAGTATATTCGTTAATCCCACACAGTTTAATGATAAGAACGATTTGATGAATTATCCTCGCAATTTGGAAGCTGATTGTAAATTGCTGGACTCGCTTGCTGTTGACATTGTTTTTGCTCCCGATGTTGATGAGATGTATCCCGAACCGGATACACGACTTTTTAACTTTGCACCGCTTGATACTGTAATGGAAGGTCCGTTCAGACCGGGACATTTCAATGGCGTAGCTCAGATTGTGAGTAAACTTTTTTATGCAGTAGAACCACATAAAGCCTATTTCGGAGAGAAAGATTTTCAACAACTTGCAATAATAAGAGAGATGGTAAAGCAACTTTCACTTGATGTGGAAATTGTAGGTTGCCCTATTATACGCGAGATGGATGGATTGGCATTAAGCAGCAGAAATATGTTGCTTACAGCAGAAGAGCGTCAGCGCTCACTTTTAATATCCAAAACTCTCTTCAATAGTCTCGAATATGCAAAAGAGCATACATTGAATGAGGTAAAAGAGTATGTGGAAAATATAATAGGGAATACGGATGGTTTCCGATTAGAGTATTTTCAGATTGTAGATGGATATACTCTGCAGCCATTGCAAGATTGGGATGAGAGCGATTATATAGTAGGCTGTATTGCTCTTTTCTGTGGTAAAATAAGACTTATAGACAATATTAAATATAAGGAGGTGAAATAAATGCCGCTATGTTGCTGCAAATGTTGAAATCAAAATTGCATTGTGTTACCGTGACTGAGGCGAACCTTAACTATATGGGTAGCATTACTATAGATGAGGCACTGATGGATGCAGTGGGATTGCTGGAGGGCGAAATGGTACATGTCGTAAATAATAATAATGGTGAGCGTATTGTGACATATGTAATCAAAGGGCGTCGAGATTCTGGTGTTATATGTCTTAATGGTGCGGCAGCGCATAAATTTACTCCTGGAGATGTTGCCATAATAATGGCATATGCAACAATGACACCCGAAGAGGCTGCAGTGTTTAAACCGAAGGTTGTCATTCCTGAGAAAGGAACAAATAGGATTGTTTAACATTCTCTTATTGCAAGCTAACATATATAAAGCAGGGAGTTGTCACTGACAACTCCCTGCTTTATATATGTTTTTATTAGCGTGGCATTATCGGTGTCTCCATGAATGGGTATACTGTAAGGTTGCTTATCTTGCTCTTAAAGTTTCCGCTCTTTGCCAATGGGAAAACAAGGGTCCTGACATAATACATCTTGTCATATTTATTGCTGGCACTATTAAGATGGTATCTTGTCTCTCTGTCAAGCTTTTCAATAAGTTTGCCATTTACATAGAGTGTTGTCTCATTCTGGTTTCCGCATATGGTTATGTATGCCTTCTCTCCTTCTTGCATACGGTAGTTGAAGGTGTTTAGGTAACCATCGCGTGAGAATCCTATTTTTCTCTCTATAGGGTCTCTCAAATAGAATTTTGCATTGTCCGATTCAAAAAGGATTGTTCCTGTCTCTTCGTTTGCAGCCTCTATATGGAATGAGATGTTATAGGCCCATCCAATCTCCTTTATGCCGGTAGCTGTTACTGGTGTTACATTCTCGATGCTGAGTATGGGTGACTCCCCTATGCTTTTGTGGCGTCCGGCAATGTTTATTCCCGGTGCTTCGCTTATTGCAGTGCGTGCCTCATTGAATTGAGCATATGTCAAGGACGGCTTTTCTCCTGTCCACATCTTTACTGCCAAGGTCTGCATTGCGGGGAGTACGCGATAGTGTATATCCTGATAACTTATTCCGTTTCCGGCATGGTCGTTCCATACGGCAAACATTCCTCCTAGAATTTGGGGATGGCGTTCCTCGAATTTCTGATTACCTATCTGTGCCGGTGTCCAATTTTCATATAGCATCTGGCAATTCAAGTAGTCGTAGTAATAACCTGCTGCAGGTACAATGTATAGATAACCATCTGGTATGCTTATAAGATCATATCCCAATTCAATCATCTTTGCAGGATCCGCATATCCGTTGTACCATGCACTTAAAATTACATTCTCGGATTTTACAGGTGTCTCTCCTTGTGCATGCGTTAATGCACCCCATGCGCAGGCTTGTTTTCCATATTTCTCAACAAGGCGTATGCAATGATCTGTAAAATAGCGGAACTGTTCTACAACCTTTTTGTCGCGGTTTGAGTACTCATCTGTTCCTACATGTACGCGCTTGCCACGGAAAACGGGCTCATCACCTTTTAAGTATTCATCGTATAATGAGTCGATAAAGGCGTATGTCTGTGGCTTAAATAGGTCGAGATGGTCTAATCCGTACTCTTCGCTACCTATTTCTGGACGATATTTTGTAAAGGCCAGAGAGTGTGCCGGTGCATCTATCTCGGGTATTATTTCTACATGTAGGCTTTCGGCAAGTTTCTGTAACTCTATAAATTCCTTTTTTGTGTAGTGCCCGTCTCGTGCTGTCAATCCCGGGAAATATTCGCTTTCGAGTCGGAAGGCACTTTGTGTTTTTGCCCAATCATTATTGAAGAACTGTTTGAATGAGTTATCATTAAGGTGAATTTGAAATGTATTCATCTTATAATATGCCATCAGTTTTACATAGTCACGCAAGAAGTGCATGGGGATGAATTTGCGTCCGCAGTCAAGCATGAATCCTCTTAGTTGGTAATCTGGCCAGTCTCTTATAGAGCCTTTGGGAAGTGATTTCCCATCTCTTTGCTCGGCTATCTGAAGAATTGTGCGTGTTCCCCAAAAGAGAGCTGTGGCGTTAGGAGCTGCTATCTCAACCTTGCTACCTATTTTTATAGTATAGCCTTCATTACCCAGCTTTTTGTCTTTAACTAATCTAAGGCTGATGTCACCTTTTTTAGCCTTCTCTTCTGTCGTTTTTAACTCAATACCGAACATCTCCTTGCAGTCGGTTGCCAGCTGTAATGCAATGTCTGCCAACTGCTGATTTGATTTCGGATAAGTGATTCTTGTTTCTGGGGTTATGATGAACTCCCCTTTATCTCCTTTCCATTCACGAAGTTCCGGGATTACAAATGGTTTCTCGTTTATTTCTGCTGCAATCGGAGCTTGTAAAGTAAAGAGGCTTGTCAGTAGCAGAAGTGTTATAATATATTGTTTCACTTTATTTCTCTTTTAGGTAATCATGTATAAAAACAGTTTGATTGCTTACAAATCTCTTTGTAAGCAATCAAACTGTAGGAGTATATTATTCAAGTACAATAAGTACTGCTCCGTCTGCAACGGTGTCACCTTTGGCTACAGATATAGAGGCTACTTTGCCGTCTCGATCGGCGTTGATGTTGTTCTCCATCTTCATGGCTTCGAGTAGCACGACTGTCTGTCCTTTTGTAACAGAGTCACCGACATTAACCTTTACATCTATAATTACACCGGGAAGTGGAGTCTTAATGGCATGCCCGTTTACCGGTGCGGCTGCAACTGCTGCAGGTGTAGACACCGGTGCAGCTGTAGGTTTTACTACGGGTTTAGCCACAACAACTGGCTTTTTTTCTTCAGGCTTTTCCCACTCTACAGTGTAATCATTGCCGTTTACTGTTACTGTTGCTTTTGTATCTACAACCTCTTTTACGATAACCTCGTATTTCTCACCGTTGATTGTATATTTGTACTCTTTCATAATTGTTTCTTTTGATGTTAGTTGCACAAGTTGTTCCAATGTTTGTTAACATAACGTATGGTGAGTACTCCGCTCTCCTCGTCATGTATGTTGTTGCCTAGATAGTTCTCTAAAGCTAGGGTTATTGCTGCAATTACAGCCTCGTTCTTCTCTTTCATATTTAATAGGTTTAAAGAGGTATATTTCCGTGTTTCTTTTGTGGCAATGATTGACGCTTGCTCTCGAGCTGTGCAAGTGCGCGTATTATGCGGAAACGTGTATTACGTGGCTCTATTACATCGTCAATGTATCCGTACTTTGCAGCTTGATAGGGATTCGCAAACAGTTTGTTGTATTCGGCCTCTTTCTCGGCAATGAATGCTTTGGGGTCGGCAGCTTCCTTTGCCTCTTTCGCATATAGGACTTCTGCTGCACCTGCAGCTCCCATTACTGCAATCTCGGCGCTTGGCCAAGCGTAGTTGAGGTCGGCTCGCAGTTGCTTGCATGCCATTACAATATGTGAACCTCCGTATGATTTTCTCAGTGTAACAGTCACTTTGGGTACTGTAGCTTCACCGAAAGCATACAACAGTTTTGCACCGTGTAATATCACTGCATTGTACTCCTGAGCTGTTCCCGGTAGGAAACCTGGAACATCGACCAAGGTTACCAAAGGAATGTTGAATGCGTCGCAGAAACGTACGAAACGTGCGCCTTTGCGAGATGCATTGCAGTCAAGAACACCGGCATAACGGCATGGCTGGTTGGCAACGATACCGACAGATTTGCCATTCATACGTGCGAATCCTACAATTATGTTTTGAGCATAGTCGCGATGTACTTCAAGGAACTCTCCGTTGTCGACAATTTCGCCAATAACACTATACATGTCGTACGCTTGGTTGGGGTTGTCGGGTATTATCTCATTAAGTAAATCGCTCTTTCTGTCAATAGGATCGCTACATGGAATATCGGGTGTTGTCTCACGGTTGTTCTGAGGTATAAAACCAAACAACTTGCGTATGAGCATAAGACCCTCTTCCTCTGTTTCTGCTGTAAAGTGTGTTACACCCGATTTGCTTGCATGTACGCTGGCACCTCCAAGTTCCTCTTGTGTAACTACTTCGCCAAGCACGGTCTTTACAACTTTCGGTCCGGTCAGGAACATATATGATGTGCCTTCCGTCATTATGGTGAAGTCGGTAAGTGCAGGTGAATATACGGCGCCGCCGGCGCAGGGACCGAAGATTCCGGAAATTTGGGGAACAACACCTGATGCAAGGATGTTACGCTCGAAAATTTCTGCATATCCGGCAAGAGCATTTATACCCTCTTGTATACGGGCTCCACCACTGTCGTTTATTCCTATGACGGGGGCACCCATCTTCATGGCCATATCCATTACTTTGCATATCTTTTGTGCCATAGTCTCGGATAGTGAACCTCCTGTTACTGTGAAATCTTGTGCAAAAATGTATACTAGACGACCTTCGATTGTTCCGCAACCGGCAACAACACCATCACCAAGATACTGTTTCTTCTCCTGACCGAAATTTGTGCATCTGTGTGTCACAAACATGTCGAACTCTTCGAAACTACCTTTGTCGAGCAGCATGTCTATGCGCTCGCGGGCTGTGTATTTGCCGCGCTCGTGTTGTTTCTCAATCGCTTTTTCACCACCGCCCAAACGTGCTTTGGCTCTCATGGCTACCAGCTCCTTGATTCTTTCAAATTGCTTACTCATGATACTTGTATTTTAATTTGTTAGTGTTTTTACTCTTCGCATAGCTCTGTAAGGACACCTTGTGTTGCCTTAGGATGAAGGAATGCTATGTGCAGTCCCTCTGCGCCATTACGTGGAGCTTTGTCTATTGTGCGAACCTCTTTTGCTTCACATTCGGCAAGAGCATTTGCTACACCATCTTCAACTTTATATGCTATATGGTGAATACCTTGTCCGCGTGTCTCAAGGAATTTTGCAATTGTGCTGTCAGGTGATGTAGGCTCGAGAAGCTCAATCTTTGTCTCTCCCACACGCAGGAATGCAGTACGTACCTTTTGGTCTTCCACCGTTTCAATATTGTAACACTCAAATCCCAGTACCTGCTCATAATATGGAAGAGCTTTCTCTATGCTTTCAACGGCAATGCCGAGATGCTCTATTTTGGAAATCTTCATACTTTTTCGGTTTTATGTTAATATAAGGATATCATTAATGGCGAAGATAGATATTAAAAATGGAAAAAGAAATTTTTAGAGCACCTTTTTATGTAGTATGTTTTATTTCCTGCTTTTTTGTCACAATGCATTTTGCTACATATAAAACAGCATGCCTTGAAACAAAATCAGGCATGCTGTTTCTATTGTGTGATTATGAGCGGCTTTTACTTGTACATAAAACGTTTTATGCTACCTTTTGGAGTCTTTGCAAATGGTTCTTCATGTAGTTCGTAGGATGAGACTTTTGAATAAGTGGGAATCATACCATTCAGTGTCTCAATGTTCTTCTCCATTATGCTATTGTATGTTTCGGCCGATACTCCATCGTTTGCGAGTTGGTCGGAGTTGGGTACAATTATAGCAATGAATTTTTCGCCTCGTTGTACAACTACCGATTCTGCTACATAGGGTAGTGTGTTTAGTTTTACTTCAATCTCTTCGGGATATACATTTTGACCGTTGCTGGCAAGAAGCATGCTTTTGCATCTTCCTACAAGGAAGAGAGTGTTTTCCTCGTCTAATGTTCCTAAATCACCGGTGCGGAACCATCCATCTTCTGTAAAGACCTCTCTGTCGGCTTCCGGATTTTTATAATAACCCATAAAAACGTTATCACCTCTTACCCAAAGTTCTCCCACTGTCTTATGAGGGTCATATGAGTTTATATGTGCCTCCATGCGCTCTACAATCTCTCCGCATGATTTCAGTTTATATCTTCCCAGGTGTCCAAGAGATATTGTAGGAGCACACTCTGTCATGCCGTAACCTGTAACCAAAGGTATTTCTAATTTTATGGCGAGTAGTTGTTCTAGGTGACTGGGGATGGCAGCGCCTCCTGTTACGATAAGTTCACAGTTGTTGCCGAGGTAAGATAGCATAATGGTTCGCAGTGCGTTACAGAATTCCGCATGATGCTTGTAGTCGGCAAGACGTGCCTCACCATTTTTACTGTGTACGAATTCTCCTATTGCATACTCCGTCATTTTGTTCAAGACAAGAGGTACCATCATTGCCACTTTGGGTCGGATAATCTGCATTGCCTCTTTTAATAAAGTGGGTGCAGGTGGCATGCCAAACACTGTTACATGCATGCCGCAGCAAAGAGGTGTAATCATATCGTATAGAAGTCCGAATATATGTGCAAAAGGCAGAATACTGAGATAGCTGTCTCCTTTTCGATATGGAAAGTGCTCGGGTATCATCTTGACGTTGCTGCTGATGTTACGTGCCGACAGCATGACACCTTTTGGTGTGCCGGTTGAACCCGATGTGTAGTTTATGCAGCATAACTCATTTAATCCTATATTTGGATATTTTACGTCGTCGGCTTTGAATCCATTAGGATAGGCTGTTGCAAAAAGGGACTCTCTTTGCTCATGTATATCGGCAAATTTGCCTCTTGATGCAAGCAGTGTCATATCTTTTATATCGTATACTGCGACAAGCTGAGGCATACTTTCGAAGTCCATTGCTTCAAAAAGATTCTTTTCGGTGAATAGAATATTGCTGTCTGAGTGATGGACAAACTTCTGTGTGTCGGCTGCGGTGAATCCGTTGAATAGCTGTACTGCAACATAACCGCCCGATGTGGCTGCCATAAATGCAATGGCCCAGTTTGATGAACTACGTGCATTGAGTGATATTTTACAGCCTTTGTCAACTCCTGCATTTCTCCATACAAGATGCAACTTCTCAATTTCTGTTGCTACTTCTCCATAGCTTCTAGTGGTACCGTGATAGTCACTTATTGCAGGATTCTTCCAGCATTGTTTTATACTCTCTTCGAAGTTTCTTATAAAGTTTTGCATATGGTTTAAGAGATATTAATTATCAGATTTCTTAATTTGCTCGGCAAAAGTAGCTAAAGAACTTCGTAAAAATTGCACAAAGCGTGGTGTTTTGTGCAATTTTTACAAAAAATTAGCTATGTCTGTGTGAAAAATTCTATATTGTGGTGTAAAATTACTTTGTTTAATGTATAAAAGGTACTAGATGGTTCTCATATATTTATTAGGAACAGTCGTGGAGTGGGTTTAAGAAGATAATAATAGAGAGTGGTATAAAAACACTTATTATGTGTGACATTCGGAAAACTATTGGCTGGTATATGGTTTTTTTGTACCTTTGCACAGTCTAACAATGTAGGTGCATATTTATAATATGTAATTATTCTACCCAAAAAATAAATAATATGAAAAAGACACTTGTAGATCTTTTCGAGGAGTCGGTGAAGTTATATCCAAACAACACCTTCCTTTTGGAGAAAACAGATAAGAAAGAGGGATTCAAACCTTCAACTTATACGCAAATCAAGGAGCAAGTATATCGCCTCGGAGCCGGTTATCAAGCACTTGGTGTGAAGAAAGGCGACAACATGGCTTTGCTCAGCGAGGGTTGCAATATGTGGGTCATCGGCGAACTTGCAATGTTCTATGCCGGTGCGGTAAATGTACCTCTCTCGATAAAGTTGGAGGAGAGTAACGACCTCTATTTCCGTCTCGAGCATGGCGATGTTAAGTTTATACTTGTATCGAACTATCAGCTTAAGAAAGTTCGTGCTATAAAGGATAAGCTTGCTAAGTTGGAGAAAGTTATTGTGTTTGGTAAATGCGATGAGTTGCAGGAAAAAGAGATTCATGTCGATGAGGTTTTCAAAATGGGAGATGAGTTCCTTGCCAGCCATTCATTGGATGAGTTCCTTTCTGTAGGTCGTTCGCTTGTAAACGATGATATTGCAACAATTACATACACAAGTGGTACAACAGCCGACCCCAAAGGAGTTGTCCTTACCCACCGTAACTATACCTCAAATGTGGAGCAGGCGTCTACACTTGTGCATATAGATGAAACTTGGCGTACACTTATCATATTGCCTCTCGACCACTGTTTTGCGCATGTGGTAGGTTTCTATATAATGATGTCTAAGGGTGCAACTGCTGCTACTGTACAAGTAGGACGGACAGGTCTCGAGACTCTAAAGAATATCCCCGGCAATATCAAGGAGGTACGTCCACACTTTATCCTCTCTGTTCCCTCACTTGCAAAGACATTCAAAAAGAACATAGAGAGTGCAATACATGCCAAGGGTGCTACAACTGAGAAACTCTTTAATATTGGTATGAAGCTGCGCCAAAAATATTATGGTGAGAGCAACCTCGATCCTAAGGGTTGGAGAGTGATGCTTAAACCGCTTGTTGTGCTATTTAATAAGCTTATTTTCGACAAGATACGTGATAATTTCGGTGGCGAACTGAGATTCTTCGTCGGTGGTGGAGCGCTTCTTGATAAAGAGCTGCAAAACTTTTACATAGGCGTCGGTATGCCGATGTTCCAGGGGTACGGATTAAGCGAGGCTACACCTGTAATATCTTCGAACGGTCCCGAACTTTATCGTTTCGGCTCAAGTGGTAAACTTGTAAAACCTATCGAGTTGAAGATTTGTGACAGCGAAGGTCGTGAGTTGCCTGTAGGCGAGCAGGGAGAGATTGTGGTAAAGGGAGAGAATGTGATGGCCGGTTACTGGAAGAACCCCACATCTACTGCGGATACTGTGCGCGATGGTTACCTCTATACGGGAGATTTGGGATATATGTCTAAGGAGGGTTTGTTGTATGTAATGGGGCGTTTCAAGAGCCTTCTTATATCAAGTGATGGAGAGAAGTATAGTCCCGAGGGTATTGAGGAGGCATTGGTAAGCTATTGTAGTACAATAGACCAGGTTGTTCTGCATAATAATCAATCGCCATATACTATTGCACTCATTGTTCCCAATAAGGATAATATTAAACGTCAGCTTGCCGAGAAGAGTCTCGACCTTGCTACAGAGGAGGGACGTAAGGCTGCGGTTGAGCTTATTAAGGCAGATGTGGATAAATTTAAGAAAGGTGGAGAACATGAAGGTATGTTCCCTGAACGTTGGTTGCCTAGCACATTTGCAGTGCTCCCCGAGGCATTTACCGAGCAGAACGGTATGATGAACAGTACAATGAAAATTGTGCGTGGTAAGGTTGAGAAATTCTACAAGGAGCGTATTGATTTTGCATATACTCCCGATGGTAAACCTGTTCTCAATCAAACAAATATAGATTCTTTGAAATAAAAGATTTATATAAAAAGTAAAAACACGGGTATGTTTCATACTCGTGTTTTTACTTTTTATATGTTAAGTTTATTAAAATATTGACGATTTTGTAATTCTGTCAGATGGTTTTCATAAAAAATAGTTACCTTTATGCCCGTTTTTTGGTAAAAGTTATTTGAATAATAGAAACTAATATGAGAAAATCGATTTTTTCAGCAGTCTTTGCTATTATGGCTGCATTGGTAATCTCTTGCGGAGGTGGCAAGGGAAATGGTAATATCGTAAAGGGTAGTGCATCGCAGTTCGATACTCTTTCATATGCCGTTGGTCTTGATGTTGCAAGTGGTCTCAAAGGTGATTTGGGGGGTATGAAACTTAATTTCGATCTTATGAAAGAGGGTGTTGAACTCTCTGCATTAGGTGGAAAGTCTTTTAAGATGAACGGATTGGTTGTTACACGTGAGGTGTCTGATTCTATTCTTGGTAATTTCTTCCGTAATGAATATGGTCGTCGCATTCAGATTTTGCGTACAAACGAACGTGCCGAGAGTGATACTACAGGTCGATTGAATCCGGTTGCTATGGATTTTGATCCCGAGACAATGTTCGTTTCAGAGGATGAGCGTTCACTAATTTCTAAATCTTTTGGTTTTGATATGGGTAACAGACTTGGTTCTAATCCATTCGTATTGCATCTGCTATGGTTCTTCCAGGGTATGGACGACTTTGATACCGAGAATGCAAAGATGACTCAGGAGGAGAGTAGTTCCTATATAATTGATTATCTGACAGTTAAACTCCCTGCGCAGAATCAGAAAGAATCAGAAGAGTGGCTTGCTGGCATAGAGAAGAAAAGCGGTGTCAAGAAAACCGAGAGCGGTCTTTTATATAAGATTGTAAAAGAGGGCGATGTCAATGTAAAGCCTGCTGCTACAGATTTAGTAAAGGTACATTATAAGGGTGAAACACGCAAGGGCGTGGTATTTGACGCTTCTCGTTTCAAAGATATGTCGGCTGAGCGTCAGGAGATGATGAAAAAGTACAATCCAAATGCTGCAAAACAGGATGAGCCTGTTGAGTTTCCTCTTAATGCGGTAATCAAAGGTTGGACAGAGGGTTTACAGCTTATAGGTAAAGGTGGTACAATTGAACTTTGGATACCAGCAGAACTTGCGTATGGTAGCAGAGGCGCAGGTCAGAATATTGCTCCTAATGAGGCATTGTATTTTAAGGTAGACCTTATCGATGTAAATGTGAAGGATGAAGACTCTCAAAGTGAGCAGAAATGATTTTCACAGCAACTTTAATGAATATGGAATATAGTAAAAAAGAGAGCCTTAAGGCTCTCTTTTTTACTATAACTCAACAAGTAACCTTACATTGATCTGGCGTCCAGTAAGGTAATTGGGTACTGCATAGTTATGATTGTAAATGTCGGTTACCCAATAGTATGAGTTCACATTGTTTATATCCAATAGGTTGAAAGCGTCTATACCTAACCAAATGTTCTTTATGTATCTGTACAATCCGCTGCGATATATATATTCGGTGTTATCCATAAGCCTATAGGACATCCCTATATCAACACGCTTGTATGCTGGTGCTCTGAATGTCTGTTTCTCGCGTCCTGTGTGTGGAGGTCCGAAGGGTAGTCCGTCAGCATATACTCCTCGTAAACTCATTTTCCATTTTTTTGTTCCTGGGAAGAAGTCTGTAAAGTATAGTGATGCGTTGAATGTCTGGTCGGTGGGGCGTGGCAACCAATTACCTCCATTTATCTTCTCCTTTGTATCCATAATGGAGAATGTAACCCATGAATCGGCCCCGGGGACAAATTCTCCGAATAATTTTAAGTCGATACCTGTTGCATAGCCATGTGCACAATTGTTTCCATAGTATACAATGCGTACATTGTCTACGTTGTATGGTATTATGTTGTCCAATTTCTTGTAATATGCCTCGGCTGTAAACTTGAATGGGCGATCTAGCATTTTGAATTGGTAGTCGTATCCCAGTACAAAATGTATTGAACGCTGCGATTTTATATTTTTGTTTAGAACAACGGTTGATATTCCATCAACTAAAGCGGTGTCGCGCAACTCTTTGAAGAATGGCACTTGATAGTATACACCTGATGCTGCTCTTAATGTCATTTTGTCGTTGAATTTCGGGATGATACCGACAGAAACTCTTGGTGAGACAAGGAACTCATTATTCCAGTCCCAATGTGAAAGTCGTACTCCGGCATTGAGTGAAATTAGACCGATGCTGGAGTTGAATTTGTATGTATCTTGTATGTATGCCTTAATATGGTTGAAACTGTTTGATGTTTTTGATCTGAGGCTGTATATTGGTTCTATCGAGTTTCCTGTATGTGGAATATTGTATCCTGCCGAGTCGCGCATCTCCCATTCGCGTTGATTCTCGTTTATCTTTTCACGTTTCCATTCTGCCCCCCATCTGAGATCGTGTGATTTTATAAAATGTGTTCCCTTTAGTGCAATGCTGCTTACATTTGCATCGAGGTAGTTACGTGCATGTTCCATGTAACGTCCAACACTCATATTCTCTTCGGCATTTATGTCATCTATCCAATATTCGCCTGTAATGTCATACGTCTCTTCCTCTTCGGTTGTGAATGTAGAGGTTTGTAACGATATCTTATTGTATTCGTCAAAGGTGTAGTTTAGAGATAAAGAACCGAAAAGGGTGTTGAACATATCTTTTTCCCAACCGCCAAAATATACTTTAAACTCTTTGGCTTGCTCCATAGTACCGAATGTGGTGTTACGATCTGTAGGTGTGAACCTATAGTCGTTGCGTGATATGTTACCTATGAGACTGAGACTTAGTTTCTGGGTGGGGCGCCATTCCAGATATGCTTGGTAATCGATGAATTCAGGCTCGTATTCTCCTTTTGTGTCGAGGGTGCCAAGCAGATATTTACTTGTCTTGTATCGTAAAGAATTTGAAAAACTTATTTTTTTGTTGCCGGCACCTATATATATACTTCCACCTAACAGGCTTGCAGATGCGGTTCCTTCGAACGATGTGGGTTTTCGGTATGTTATATCAAGTACTGATGACATTTTATCGCCATACTTCGCCTCGTAGCCTCCTGTGGAGAATGATATTGCTCCTACCATATCGGGATTGAGAAAACTTAACCCCTCTTGCTGTCCGGCACGTATTAGCAGTGGACGGTAAATCTCTATCCCATTGACATATACGCTGTTTTCGTCAAAGTTGCCACCTCGTACATTATATTGCGAACTCAGTTCGCTATGTGAACTGACACCGGCTTGTGTGCTTATTAAGGATTCCACTCCATTGCCTGATACATCGGGTAACAGACGCATCTGCTCGGGTACCTTTATCTGATGTGTGCTTCCCAATTGTCTCTGCTCATCTACAATCTCTACGCCTTCAAGAGTGTAGTCCATTGGAGGAAGTTTTACATTGAGTATAACCGTATCCTTAGGATTGCTTAGACTCTTTTTTCTTGTTTGATATCCAAGCATTGAGTATACGATAACAAGGCTATCGCTACTCTCACAGGTGAGTATGTAGTTGCCTTTCAGGTCGGTGACGGTACCTATAGCCTTTCCTTCCACTTTAATGTTTGCAACCTCTATAGCATTGTTATTGTTGTCTGTAACCTTGCCTTTTATTGTGACTTTTTGTGCAAAAGCAGTAGTTGAAAGCAATATAATGGTTGTTATGAATGTAATAATACGGTTCATCAGTATGTTCGTTATTATATCTTAACGTGAAATTTTCTCTAAACGTATATCGATCTCATTATTTTATTTATCCACACCCATTTAAAATGATACCATCTTAATACACCGGTTTGCTTGCCTCCGAAGTTAAGAATGAAGTTTATATACCCCTGGCTGCTTTTAGATTTCTTTGCCTCAAGAAATTCGAAGTGATCGTATCCGCTTATATGAGCATCCTTTATAGCAGCCCATACAGCCATAATACCGGGATGTTCATTTCTGTAGGAGACTCTTAGTCCACAACTATATGCCATATATGCACACTTGTTTCCATAAATACATATAGAGCATCCAATTATTTTTCCATTGTATCGTACGACAAAGAGCTTTGCCCGACTCTCTTTGTATGTTATAAGATTGTATAAAAACTCTGTTGGTGGCAGGTGTCTTCTTACTTTATTTATATAATGTCTCTTTAAGAGTTGAAGTGCCTCTTTTATCTCTTTTTCATCATTTGTTGCACCGTATGTAACCCCGTTTCTCTCTGCTTTGTTTATCAATGCTTTAAAATTGCGTGTGATACGTTTCTCGGGCTCCATACTATGTAGCGACAAATATATACGTATATCTTTTTTAGGGAAGAAATATCTGTCGCTGAGTGTGCTGTATGCGAACCATGAATCATTTAAGTTGCGTACCTCTATGAATGTGTGGTGAATGTCGAATAGTGTGAATAGTTTGTCTATGAGTAAAGAAAAAACATCTTCTTTGTTATATTTTGGATTTGTTGTGCATTCACCGTTTACTGTATACCAAATATAATAACCCGGAGGCAGGATTCGCATGTCTCGGAACTTTATGGCTATAAGATGTCCGGCCTCTTCCTCGCCATCGAATGCAACAACCATTATGGGTTTTGCATTCGAGTGTTTCTCAATGAGCTTAAACATCCATAGCGAGTGTAAGGGCTCGCCATCTATAAGTTCCGGAATATCTTTCTCTTTTGTATATATTTCAACTCTCATACAGCTATTTTACAGCCTCAAAGTTAGCGAAAAAGAAATTATGTTGTATCTTCGCAGACGGATTTTAATAGAACATAATGGATAAGGATAAGATATATATATTGGCGATAGAGTCTTCATGTGACGATACGTCGGCTGCTGTTTTGTGTAACGATGTGGTTCTTTCGAATGTTACAGCCAGTCAAGCTGTACACGAACAGTACGGCGGTGTCGTGCCCGAGCTGGCATCTCGCGCCCATGAACTCAATATTGTTCCGGTTGTTGATGCGGCTCTTAAGAAGGCTTCAGTCGAGAAGGGACAGCTTAGTGCCATTGCTTTTACACGTGGTCCCGGACTGATGGGCTCTCTGCTTGTCGGTGTCTCTTTTGCTAAAGGATTGGCTGCTTCTTTAGGTATTCCAATGGTTGAGGTAAACCATCTTCAAGGTCACATCATGGCCCATTTCATAAAGGAACAGGATGCCGATTTTAAAGCTCCCGAATATCCATTTTTGTGTCTTATGGTATCCGGAGGCAACTCGCAGATTGTGAAGGTGAACAGCTATAAAGAGATGGAGATTGTAGGACAGACTATTGATGATGCTGCAGGAGAGGCAATGGATAAATGTGCAAAGGTTATGGGATTGGGATATCCTGGAGGTCCGATAATAGATAGACTTGCACGTTTGGGTGATCCTAAATCGCATACATTCAGTAAGCCGCATATTCCGGGCCTCGATTATAGCTTTAGTGGTCTTAAGACCTCTTTCCTCTATACATTACGTAAACTTGTAGCCGAGGATGAACAATATGTCGAAAAGCACAAAGAAGATCTGGCTGCTTCATTCGAGGCTACGGTGGTAGATATTCTAATGGATAAGCTATACAAGGCCACCAAGCAGTTGAAGATTAAGAGAGTGGCTTTGTCGGGTGGTGTGTCGGCCAACACCGCATTACGTCAGGCATTCAGCGATTATGCCAAACGTTATGGATGGGAAATATTTATACCCAAATTCGGATTTACAACGGATAATGCCGCTATGATAGGTATAGTGGGTTATTACAAATATCTTGATGGTGATTTCTGTGCAATGGATCAGCCGGCATTTTCGCGTACAACTATTTAAACGGCCCTATTATGGATTCTCATATAAATGAATTGGCAAGAGAGCTTGTTGCATTTATGTGCGATAGAGGGCTTACATTGGCTACGGCTGAGAGTTGCACCGGGGGGAAACTTGCGGCAGCAATAACCTCTGTTCCGGGCTGCTCTAAAGTATATGTAGGTGGTGTGGTCTCCTATTCAAATGATGTTAAAAGTAAGGTGTTGGGCATCGATTCAGAAGTGTTGGAGAAATATGGTGCCGTAAGTTGTGAGACTGTTGAGGCTATGGCTCTGAGGGTTTGTCATTTAATGGATTGTGATTGTGCTATGGCTACGTCCGGAATAGCAGGTCCTGATGGAGGAACTGTAGAGAAACCGGTGGGCACCGTATGGATTGCAGTAAACATAAAAGGAGATGTAGTATCCACTCTTTTGCAATTGGAAGATAAAGGTCGTGATGCCAATATTTGCTCATCTGTGGAAAATGTATTATCTTTGCTCAGAAAAAAAATAAGAGATATATCACCTATTGCCCGATAAACCTTTACAATCGTGGGTTTTTCATGTTGCAAAGGTGCGTAGAGCCTTTGTTTTAGATAAAATTTAAAATAAATGCTTTTTTGTTTGCACGATACGTGTAAAAAATGTATCTTTGCACGCTGTTTTAAGTAAGCATACAAGAATAAAAACAAAAAAATATATAGAGATGTCTAAAATTTGTCAAATCACCGGTAAGAAAGCCATGGTGGGTAACAATGTTTCACACTCAAAGAGAAGAACAAAGCGTCTTTTCAATGTAAACTTGTTTACCAAGAAGTTCTTCTATGTAGAAGAGGATTGTTGGATTCAGTTGCGCGTGAGTGCAGCGGGGTTAAAAGTTATCAACCGAGTAGGTCTCGATGCAGCTCTCAAGGCAGCTGTGGGTAAGGGATATCTTACTTGGGAGGAAATTAAAGTACTCTATTAAAATTAAGGAGGTAAAGGAATATGGCTAAGAAGGTTAAAGGAAACCGCGTTCAGGTAATCCTCGAATGCACAGAGCAAAAGAACAGTGGCGTTCCCGGTATGTCTCGTTATATAACAACGAAGAACCGTAAGAACACTACAGAGCGTTTGGAGTTGAAGAAATACAACCCCTATTTGAAAAAAGTAACCGTTCATAAAGAAATAAAGTAATTAGGACATGGCAAAGAAAGCAGTCGCAACTCTCCAGACTGGTGACAAGGAGAAATTCGTAAAGGTTATCAAGATGGTTAAGTCACCTAAGACAGGTGCTTATATGTTTGCAGAGGAGATGCTTCCTCAGTCAAAGGCTGATGAGTCTTTGAAGAAGTAAGCAAGAAGTGAATAAGTCGTAAGGCTTTTAGATAATATAAGGCAACATCAAAAGATGTTGCCTTATTGTTTGTAAAAAATATATGTATTTATTTTTTATACACTAGCTTTTGCACTATATTCGCAAATATATATTGCAAATGTATTAATAATAAACAGATATGAGCCAAATAGTATCGCCGTCGTTATTGTCGGCAAATTTCGGGAATCTGCAGCAGGATTTGGATATGATAAATAGTAGCAACGCCGATTGGTTGCATATAGATATTATGGACGGTGTTTTCGTTCCCAATTTATCTTTCGGCCCTCCAGTATTGCAGTATGTAGCAAAGTTGTGTAACAAACCTCTTGATGTGCATCTCATGGTTGTTAATCCAATGAACTATTTGGATGCGGTAAAGTCATTGGGTGCGCGTATCATGAATATACATTACGAGGCCGAGACACATCTGCACCGTGCAATAATGCAGATAAAGGATGCAGGTATGATGGCCGGAGTGACTCTGAATCCATCTACTCCTGTGATGATGCTGAAGGATGTTATTGCCGACTTGGATATTGTGTTGTTAATGAGTGTCAATCCCGGTTTTGGAGGGCAGAAATTCATTACACATACAGTAGATAAGGTTCGCGAATTGCGTAAGCTTATTGAGGAGACCGGCTCAAAAGCTATAATTGAGGTTGATGGTGGAGTGAATGTGGAGACAGGTAAACTACTAGCCGAAGCTGGTTCTGATGCTCTGGTTGCCGGTAATGCAGTCTTTAAAGCAGAATCTCCGCAGGATGTTATCTCAGCTTTACGCAAGTTGTAATATATACTGTTATTGCATATAGGCTATTCTGAAAATAGAATGGGGTAGTAGAGCCGTTTTTTAGAAATAACCCAATGTTGAAAATACTATTCCCGCTTATGGCGGGAATAGTATTTTCATGCTTTTGCTCTCTATCTTTTTCTGTTATTCTATTATCTCTTCTTATATCATCAGTCTCTGTGGCAATTGCTCTTTTCTCGGAGCGCATGCCATCGTGGAGTTTCGGATTATCTCTTTATGTAACCATTTTCTTGATGGGTGCTGCAGCTGATACTATTGAGAAGGAGAGGTATTTCCACTCATGGAGTGGAGAGGTTGGCTATTTCGAAGCTCTCCTGCTTGAGACACCGCATGTGAATGGTAAAGCAACCAGGGTAAAGGCTATTGCTGAACGAGTGGGACGCGATTCTCTTTTATGGGCTCGTCGCAGTGGTTGTGTGTATCTCTATTTCGAGAACTCAATCGAGGTTGAAGAGTTGTCGGCAGGTGACAAGATTTATTTCGAAGGACGTGTAGAGGTACCTGCCAATGCCGGTAATCCTGCCGAGTTCGACTTTGAACACTATATGTA
The DNA here is from genome assembly GCA_017507105.1 of Bacteroidaceae bacterium. Classification (GTDB taxonomy): domain Bacteria; phylum Bacteroidota; class Bacteroidia; order Bacteroidales; family Bacteroidaceae; genus HGM04593. The sequence goes on along the minus strand of JAFWBM010000046.1, from coordinate 31,578 downwards.
CGTTAATGATATATCCGGTTCTGCTTATCTGTCGCGACAAAAGTGGCGCTACTCCGGAGAGTCGGTGAATACAATAACTATACTTGCTCATAAGTGGCGACAAAGAATAGTGGATATTTATGGGACGCAGGGATTTACTCATGATGTAGAATCTCTTTTGTCGGCTCTTACTGTTGGCGAGAAACGCGACCTTTCAAAAGGGGTGCGCGATGCATACGCTGCTGTTGGAGCTAGTCATGTACTTGCATTGTCGGGTTTGCATCTGGGGATACTTTATATGGTACTTTCCCTATTGCTGCCGTTCGGTGGAAAAATAGGCCGTTATACATTTTTTCGAGAACTTATTATAATTTCGCTACTGTGGGTTTTTGCTGCGATGGCCGGCTTTACCCCATCTATAGTGCGTGCGGCGCTACTTTTTTCTTTAATGTCGTTTGCTGCTCTAATAGGAAGAGATGTATCTCCGGTCAACTCTTTGGCTTTTGCTGCAGTCGTAATGCTGGTTGTCTCGCCACGTCTGTTGCAGGATATAAGTTTTCAACTATCTTTTGCTGCTGTTTTCTCAATATTGTTGTTTACTCGGCCTCTTATGCGATTGATGCGTACGTATGAGTATGGAAAGGTTTATGAATATTTTTCATCTCTTGTTGCTGTCTCTGTTGCGGCCCAGATAGGAACATTGCCTTTTGTGTGGTACTATTTCGCAACGTTTCCTACCTATTTTCTAATGACAAATATGGTTGTTGTTCCTGCCGCATTTATCATAATGTTGCTTTCTGTAGTGATGTTGCTTTTAACACCTTTTGCATTGTTGCAAGGAGTTGTGGCATGGCTCTTGAATATTATTATCACATCGCAGAATAGAATCTTGTATTTTATAGAATCACTGCCTTTCTCTTCGTTGGAACTTCCCATTATAAATCTTTTCGATGCCTATGTTGTAGCAGTCATAATATTTTTGTTTTTATATTCTCTTGTAAATGCCCGTCCTCGTGGCTTGTTTTTGTCGCTTGTTGTGTCTGTCGCGGCACTCTTACTATCCTCTCGTAAAAGTGTGGATGATGATATGCCATACGTGCTATTCTATAACAATAGCTCTTCTCCTGCTATGCAGTTGGTTGCAGAGCAGGATTTATCGTATCTGGTTACTTCATATCCCGCACACGATGCCGACTATGAGGCGGTGGTCTCTCCGTTTTGTCGCAGTTTTAATATAACAGCACCTCGGTTGCTGGATAACTGCTGTTATAACAGTTATGCCGATACAGATATCAGTAACCACTATGGAATGGTTGATTTTGCCGGACGGCGTATAAAAGTTCTGGCCGATGAACATTGGATTCATGATAACGAGATTGTACCGGTTGATTGCATATATCTATGTAGAGGTTTTTTGGGTGATATAAATGAATTGCTATGCCGTTATCCTACACGTTATATAGTTATGGATGCAACCCTATATAAGGGTAGTCGCCGACGTATAGAAAGAGAGTGTGCCGAGGCCGGGGTCAATTGTATCGACCTTGCAACTCGTGGCGCAGTTATGCTGCTATGCGACAATCCCGGTGTTCAATTTGTAGATATGAGAGATAGGAATTAACACTCGTTATAGATATACTACTCCTATGTGTTGTGGTATATTGCGACTTTATATGTCGTAAATTTCAAAAACTCTATCCGTTAACAATTTTCTTAATACAAATTCTATTGCTATCTTCGCGTATAAAACCAAGAAGATTAACAGCTCCTAATACAGAGTAAGATGATAGAAAAGATTATTGATGCGGATAATATTACTGCAGTAAAGAAATATATAGAGGAGAGCGCTGATATAGTGATTATGGCACATCGTAATCCCGATGGTGATGCAGTGGGCTCATCTACTGCGCTGATGCATTATTTGAGAGGACTAGGCAAAAATGCTCATGTCGTGTTACCAAATGGTTTCCCCGATTTCTTGAAGTGGCTGCCGGCTGCCGATGAGGTTGTTGCGTATGATACAGATAAGGAGAAGGCTGTGAATCTGCTGAATGATGCCGACCTCTTCTTTTGTCTTGATTTTAATGCCCTTTCGCGCGTTGCCGAGATTGGGGATGTCGTCTCCGCTCTCGGTACTCCCCGTATACTTCTCGACCATCATCCTTTCCCCGAGAATGAGTTTACTCTTTCTCTTTCTCATCCACAAGCCTGTTCTACAGCCGAGCTTGTATTTCGTCTTATATATCGTCTGTCTGGTGAAATGGCGATAACCAAAGATATAGCCGAGTGTATATATACAGGAATGATGACCGACACTGGATGCTTTGCATATGCCTCTAATAATAAGGATATATATATAATAATATCTTATCTCATCGCTGCCGGTATAGATAAAGACCTTATATACAGAAAGGTTTTTTATAACTATTCAGTGAACAGAATGAAACTTTTTGGTTTTGTCATGTATGATAAGATGAAGGTATTTACAGCCAGCAATGCAGCTCTTATTACTCTTACATATAAAGAGATGCGACGTTTCAACGTGGTGAAGGGGGATACCGAGGGGCTTGTAAACCAGCCTCTTCAGATAAAAGGTGTGCGTTTCAGTTGTTTCCTTCGCGAAGAGGTACCCGGTAAGATTAATGTATCCCTGCGAAGTGTGGATGATTTTCCATGCAACAAAGTTGCGGCAGAGTTCTTCGGTGGCGGTGGTCACATGAATGCATCAGGTGGTGAGGTTTATGGTACTATGGATTATGCAATTGAGAGATTTAAGGCAGCATTGTCTAAATATAGCAGTTTGCTGACGAAATAAATATGTTATTTTCAATTAAATATCGCAATCATATTCTGTAATTGAGATTACTTTTTTGTATATTCGCACAAAAATATAGAATAGTAGATTTAATAGGCATAGTAATGAATAAAAAATCGGTATTTTGGGGATTGTTGCCATTGATGGCATTGCTATTTATGGCTTGTGAGGATGAGAAGACATACTCTGATATGAAAGAACATGAGCGTAAAGTGGTTAAGGATTTTATCAGAGAGCAGGGAATAAATGTAATATCATATGAACAATTTGTCGCTCAGGACTCAGTGACTGACGTAGAGCGTAACGAGTATGTGTTGGTTGATGATGTCTATATGCAGATTGTGCGTAACCCAAAGGATATAGTAGGTGCGCGTCAGATGTACGACGGTGAGACATTAGAGATTCTTACTCGTTTTATTGAGTATAATATATCGTCAGGTGATACAATCTTCGGTAATATATATGATTCGGATAATGCAGATGAGATGCGAATATCATTAAACTCAGGCTCATATACCGGAACATTTGTAAAGGGATATATGACTGCGTATGGTAATGCTGTTCCTACAGGATGGCTCACTCCTTTCCCATATATATGGCTTATACGCCGTCAGTCGCAACTTGCCAAAGTAAGGCTTATTGTTCCGCATACAAAGGGAACATCCTCGGCTGCATCATATGTATTCCCGTGCTATTACGAGATAACCTATCAGCCTGGTAAGGGCTTCCAACCTTAAGGACTAATCTTAAATATCTTATATATGACACTTATAAAATCAATCTCGGGAATCAGAGGTACAATCGGCGGACGTGCCGATGAGGGATTAACTCCTCTGGATGTTGTAAAGTTGACATCAGCATATGCTGCATTAATTCGTAAAACAACTACAAAGGATACAAACAAAATAGTAGTTGGTCGTGATGCACGTCTCTCGGGCTCGATGGTTAACCACATTGTTTGTGGTACGCTGATGGGCATGGGATTTGATGTTGTGGATATAGGTCTGGCATCTACACCCACGACAGAGTTGGCTGTTACAATGGAGAATGCATGCGGTGGTATCATTCTTACAGCCAGTCATAATCCTCGCCAGTGGAACGCTTTGAAACTGCTTAACGAGCATGGAGAGTTCTTGAATGCAGCAGAGGGAAAAGAGGTTTTGCGTATTGCCGAGGCCGAAGAGTTTGACTATGCAGATGTGGAGACTCTAGGTAAATACCGTTTGGACGAGACATATAACCAGAAACATATTGATGCTGTTCTTTCGTTGCCTCTTGTAGATCGCGAGGCTATCCGCAAGGCAGGTTTTAAAGTTGCTATAGATTGTGTGAACTCTGTCGGTGGAGTAATCCTCCCCATGTTATTCGAGCAGCTAGGAGTAGAGTGTAAGGATAAACTATATTGTGAGCCAACAGGAGACTTCCAACATAATCCCGAGCCTTTGGCTAAGAACCTTACAGATATCATGGGGCTCATGGCAAAGGGTGGTAACGATGTTGCGTTTGTCGTTGACCCCGATGTCGATCGTTTGGCAATTATATGTGAGAATGGCGAGATGTATGGCGAGGAGTATACACTCGTTACAGTGGCCGACTATGTGCTTAAGCATACTCCCGGTAATACAGTGTCTAACCTCTCTTCTACACGTGCATTGCGTGATGTTACCAATGCTCGTGGTGGTAATTACTCGGCATCGGCTGTTGGCGAGGTTAACGTTGTTACCAAAATGAAGGAGACCGGTGCCGTTATTGGCGGTGAGGGTAATGGCGGTGTCATATATCCCGAGTGCCATTACGGTCGTGATGCCCTTGTAGGTATATGCTTGTTCCTTAGCCATCTTGCACACGAGGGTAAGAGTGTTAGCGAGCTACGTGCTACATATCCGGCCTATTTTATGGGTAAGAACCGTATCGATTTGCAACCCGGTACAGATGTAGACGCGATTCTATTGAAGTTGAAAGAGCTTTATGCTGGTAAGGCTGAGATTAATGATATAGATGGTGTCAAGCTCGATTTCGAGAATACATGGGTACATCTGCGCAAGAGTAATACAGAGCCTATTATCCGTATCTATTCCGAAGGTCCCACACAAGAGGCGGCCGATGCTATAGGCGAAGAGATTATTAAGGTGGCACAGACTTTGATGTAATTATATTTTAAGATATATAACAATTAGGGCGCACTTCAAAAAAGTGCGCCCTAATTGTTAAGTTTATACTCTCGTTTGTCGTTTTTAGTGTAATGTCATTATTACGAATCTATCTAACCAACCTCTTTTGCCCATTCACGATATAGATGCCTTGGACAGGATTCTCAATGCGCTTGCCACTAAGGTCGTAATAAACATTATCGCCGTTTACATCGGTTGCAATCTTCTCAATTGATGTTGCGGCAACTCCATAATGTTTGTAAATTTGTTCCATCCGTCAGTTGCTGCGTATATGGTTTTAAAGAAAATGTAGTGGTGAGTAGAATGAATGATGGCGACTAAGAAATTCTTAGTCGCCATCATTCTATTGGTTAAGGTATAATATTGGTCTCTATTATGCCTCCTCAACAGCAGCCTGTGCAGCTGCCAAACGTGCGATAGGCACACGGAAAGGAGAACATGATACATAGTTCAAACCAACTCTGTGGCAGAACTTAACAGACTCGGGCTCACCACCGTGCTCACCGCATATACCGCACTTGAGGTTGGGGTTAACCGCGCGACCCTTGCATGTTGCCATCTCAACAAGCTGGCCAACACCTGTCTGGTCGAGAACCTGGAAGGGGTCGTTCTTCAGAATCTTCTTGCGCAAGTAGATGGGCAAGAATGAGTTAACGTCGTCACGAGAGTAACCGAAGGTCATCTGTGTGAGGTCGTTTGTACCGAATGAGAAGAACTGAGCCTGCTGTGCAATCTGGTCAGCTGTAAGTGCTGCACGAGGTATCTCTATCATTGTACCTATTGTGTAATCTACGCTGTCGCCTTCTGCTGCGAAGAGAGCATCGGCTGCCTCTACGATAGCCTTCTTCTGCTCCTCGAACTCGTTGATGATACCTACCAGAGGAACCATAATCTCGGGATATACTACCTTACCCTCTTTCTTGAGCTCAAGAGCTGCACCGAGGATGGCTGTAGTCTGCATCTTGGTAATCTCGGGATATGTGTTACCCAAACGGCAACCACGATGGCCGAGCATGGGGTTGAACTCCTCGAGTGATTTAACGCGGCGCTGAACAGCCTCTACTGTCTTGCCCATAGCCTCGGCAAGCATCTGCTGGCCCTTAGCATCGTGGGGTACGAACTCGTGGAGAGGAGGATCGAGGAGACGTACTGTTACGTGTAGGCCTTCCATTGCCTTGAAGATACCAACGAAGTCTGCCTTCTGGAAAGGAAGCAATTTTGCAAGAGCTACCTCACGCTCCTTAGTTGTCTCGGCAAGAATCATCTCGCGCATAGCCTTAATCTTCTCACCCTCAAAGAACATGTGCTCTGTACGGCAAAGACCGATACCTGTAGCGCCGAAATTACGTGCAACCTCTGCATCGTGAGGAGTATCAGCGTTAGTACGTACACCAAGGCGTGCATACTTGTCGCAGATAGTCATCAACTCGGCAAAGTCACCGCTGAGCTCAGGAGCCTTAGTGTCTACCTTGCCCTCGATAACCTGTCCTGTTGAACCGTTCAATGAGATATAGTCGCCCTCGTTGTAAACAACACCGTCAACAGCGAGTGTACGTTTCTTATAGTCGATAACCAATGTGCCGGCACCGGATACACAACACTTACCCATACCACGTGCAACAACGGCTGCGTGTGATGTCATACCACCACGTGCGGTAAGGATACCCTGAGCTGCAGCCATACCTGCGAGGTCCTCGGGAGAGGTCTCGATACGTACAAGTACAACTTTCTCGCCGTCCTCGTTCCACTTTGCAGCGTCATCTGCAAAGAATACGATACGTCCTGTAGCAGCACCGGGAGATGCGGGAAGACCGTTTGCGATAACCTTAGCCTTTGCAAGAGCAGCTGTATCGAATACGGGGTGCAAGAGCTCGTTGAGTTTCTCGGGCTCCATACGTTTCAAAACTGTCTTGTCATCGATGATGCCGTCACGGTAAAGGTCCATAGCAATCTTAACCATTGCGGCACCTGTACGCTTACCGTTACGTGTCTGCAAGAACCAAAGTTTGCCCTCCTGTACGGTGAACTCCATATCCTGCATATCTTTGTAGTGGTCCTCAAGGCGAGCTTGGATAGCGTCCAACTCCTTGTAGATTTCGGGCATAGCCTCCTCCATAGAAGGATACTTGCTTGCACGGTCCTCCTCGCTGATGTTCTGCAATGCAGCCCAACGCTGTGAACCAATCTTTGTAATCTGCTGAGGTGTACGGATACCTGCTACAACGTCCTCACCCTGTGCATTGATAAGATACTCTCCGTTGAAGAGGTTTTCACCTGTCGCAGCATCGCGTGAGAAGCATACGCCGGTAGCTGATGTTTCGCCCATGTTGCCGAATACCATTGCCTGTACTGATACAGCTGTTCCCCACTCATCAGGAATTTTCTCCATACGACGGTAAAGGATAGCGCGCTCGTTGTTCCAAGACTCGAATACGGCGCAAACTGCACCCCACAACTGCTCGTAAGCGTCTGTCGGGAAGTCCTTGCCTGTCTGAGCCTTAACAGCAGCCTTGAACTTTGCAACAAGTTCCTTGAGAGCCTCTACGCTGAGGTCCTTGTCAAGAACCACACCCTGCTCTTCCTTAACTTTCTCAATGATAGCCTCGAATGGATCAATCTCCTCTTTGCTTGTGGGTTTCATACCCAAAACAACGTCACCGTACATCTGTACGAAGCGACGATATGAGTCCCAAGCAAATTTCTCGTTGCCGGTCTTCTTTGCAAGACCCTCTACAACTATGTCGTTAAGACCGAGGTTAAGGATTGTATCCATCATACCGGGCATAGATGCGCGTGCACCTGAGCGTACCGATACCAATAGAGGATTTGTGGGGTCGCCGAATGTAGAGTTCATCAAGTTCTCGATGTTGTTTACTGCTGCCTCTACTTCAGACTTGAGAAGCTCGATAACCTTCTCCTTACCAAGGCTGTAATACTCGCCACAAACCTCGGTTGTGATGGTGAATCCGGGAGGAACGGGGATACCGATGAGGTTCATCTCCGCCAAGTTTGCACCTTTACCTCCTAACAAGTTTCTCATTGACGCGTTGCCTTCAGCAAGACCATTGCCAAAGGTGTAGACTCTTTTGTCTGCCATAATTTCTTGAGTTTATTATGTTACTGTTAGTTAATAAATATATTTGTATCACATGTTTTGTCTTTGCAGACGAAAGGGCACTCCCTTTCTAATTTGCAAATATATAAAAAAAAGATTCCGAAATGAATTTTGCTGCAAAAAATATTAGGGGAGATATTAAAAAATTAAGATATTAAGTTAAAAGTGTCGATAATCGGGAAAAACAATGTAATTTTGCATATTATATATTCATATCGATGGCAAGAAAAAAGAAACAGTTACCGCTACTTGAGCGGATTGAGATAACAGGTGTCGCAGCCGAAGGTAAGGCTTTGGCGCGTGTCGATGACCTTGTGGTGTTTGTTCCATTTGTTGTGCCCGGCGACGTCGTCGACCTTCAAGTGCGTCGTAAGAAACATAGCTATGCCGAGGCAGAGGCTGTTAAATTCCATAGCTATTCATCAGAGCGTGCCACTCCTTTCTGCAAACACTATGGTGTGTGCGGAGGCTGCAAATGGCAGTGTCTGGCTTATGAGCATCAGTTGAAATACAAGCAACAACAGGTGGTAGATGCGCTCACTCGCATAGGCAAGGTGGAACTACCCGAGGTTAATCCCATTCTTGGATCACATAAGAGAGAGGCCTATCGTAATAAGCTGGAGTTTACATTCAGTAATAAAAGATGGCTTACATGGGAGGAGGTTGAAAAACAGGTCAAATACGAGCATATGAATGCTTTGGGATTTCATATTCCGGGCGCTTTCGATAAGGTGCTCGATATTGAGGAGTGTGCATTGATGCCTTCGCTCAATAATGAGATACGTAATGCTATACGAGACTTTGCTGTACGTGAGAGTATTCCATTCTTCGATTTGCGTTCTCAGACAGGTGTATTGCGCAATATGATGCTTCGCACCTCTACTACAGGCGAGGTGATGTTGCTTTTGCAGGCTAAGGTAGAGGATGATGTACAGATGGCAATGTTACAAAAAGTTTTACAATATGTATCAGATGAGTTTCCTCAAGTGACATCGTTACTCCATGTAATAAACAACAAGTGCAACGATACCTTTGGCGACCTTCAGGTGCATACATTCAAAGGTACCGATATTATATATGAAGAGATGGAGGGACTACGTTTTAAGGTTGGTCCGAAATCTTTTTATCAAACAAATAGTGAGCAGGCCTATAATTTGTATAAGGTAGCACGTGAGTTTGCCGGACTTACTGGTAATGAGGTCGTTTACGATCTCTACACCGGTACAGGTACAATCGCCAATTTTGTAGCTCGCAAAGCACGTAAGGTTGTGGGTATAGAGTATGTCGAGGATGCTGTTATAGATGCTCGTGCCAACTCTGAGCTAAATGGCTTGGATAATCTTACATTTTTTGCCGGGGATATGAAGGATATTCTCACACGAGAATTTATAGAGGAACATGGTCGTCCCGATGTTATAATTACCGACCCGCCACGTGCAGGAATGCATAACGACGTTATAGATACTATACTCTTTGCGGCTCCCGAACGTATTGTATATGTAAGTTGCAATCCTGCAACTCAGGCACGTGACCTTTCATTGCTCGACAATGACTACAAGGTAATGGCTGTACAACCAGTAGATATGTTCCCGCATACGCATCATGTCGAGAATGTGGTTCTTCTGCAGCGACGTTAATCACTGTAACAATTAAATAAAGAAATCTATGCGTAGAAAAACAAATACACTCCTTACTTTTAATGTGGTGGCCGATACACAACTTCTTCCCTTTCTGATGGAGAAGATGTATGGTATAAGTCGCAACCGTGCGAAGGCTCTTATCGTTAATCGTGTAGTGTTGGTCGATAATATAATAACAACTCATCCGCTTACCGAACTACACCCGGGACAAGTGGTGCAGTTAGATCGCTCAAAACACAAAATGTCCTTCCATAGCAACGATCTTGATATAGTATACGAAGATGCTTATCTGCTGGTTATAGATAAACGTCCTGGGCTTCTATCCATGAGCAATAACAGCCGTCAGGAGACAGCGCAGTCGGTGCTTAACCATTATCTCGAGAAGGGTGGTGGCCGTAATTCTGCGCATTTGGTACATCGTCTTGATCGTGATACTTCCGGCCTTATGCTATATGCTAAGGATGTACAGACTCAGCAATCGTTCATACAGGGGTGGCGCGAGCTTGTTACCGACCGCAGATACGTTGCACTCGTATCGGGAGATGTAGAGAAGGATGAGGGCGATATACGTTCGTGGCTCACAGAGGACAAGCGTTTTGTTACCCATTCTAGTCCTGTAGACAATGGTGGGAAATTTGCCCACACACATTATCGTGTACTGCAAAGGTCTAATGGTTATTCACTTGTAGAACTTGAGTTGGAGACCGGTCGCAAAAACCAGATTCGTGTGCACATGGCACAGATGGGACATCCTGTTGTTGGGGACCATAAATATGGTAGTGATGACGACTCATTACACCGTCTGGGATTACATGCCTACCTGCTCAGTTTCCGTCATCCGGTAACGGGTAAGTATTTGCGTTTCGAGACTCCTCTTCCTCTCTGTTTTGAAAAGTTATTGAATGGCAGATAATCTTAAAATAGCGATTCTCTCATTAGTTGTTTTTATGTTGCCCTGTATTGCCTCTGCTCAATTCCTGCAGCGTAAAGACTCGGTGGCTTCTGTAATGAAGAGGAGCCTGGAAACAGGAAAGGATAAAGGCTATGGCAGGCAGGTATTTAAAAAAACAGATGTTAAGGAGAAGGGTGGAATAACTGCTGAAAAGGGTAAAAAGAAAGGCCGAAAAACTACTGCAAAAAAGGTAAAGAGGCGTTCTCACGTGAAGGACTCGGTGGGCTATGACAAGGTGCAGTACCGTCTTGGGCAGCGCGTTATTATGAGAGGTGATTCGGGTAAAGATGTGAAGTCATTGGCTAATATCCTTGTGAAACGTATGTTCCTTGATGAGAAAGATATAATATATACCGCTGACGGTGGGGTTTTGTACGATGGTGAAATAGTGCGCGCTGTGAAACTTTTTCAAAAAGTATCAGGTATGTATGATGATGGTATGGTGGGACAGTCAACAGTGAAAGCGTTGCGCAAAAGGAAATAGTTGTTATAATGAGTTGTATAAAGGAATCTGGTTCGGTATGTTGTTATGTAATATAATGAATATACCTTTATTATGTTATCTATAATTTTGTCGCTGTTTGTTATTATAGTTATTCTTCTGCTGTCGCGCTTATGCCCGACTTCGCATGCTTTTGTTTGGCGTCCTATATCTTTATTAACGATTGTTTGTTGTTTTTTTTTAATATTCGGTTACTATATAATGGGTAAAAAAGGTTACTCCTTACAAGAAATAAAAAAAATGCATGTTGTGGCACATCGTGCCGCAGCGTCGTCGGCTCCCGAGAATAGTATCGAGGCGGTTGTTGAATGTATAGAGAAAGGGGTTGATATCATAGAGGTTGACATACGTCTGACGTCTGACGGCGAGCCGGTGCTGTTTCATGATGATAATCTCAGTCGTATGACAAACTCTTCCTCATCTGTTGAGGATTGTATGTTGGTTCATTTGCAGGAGCTGCATCTGAATAACTCCGATAAAACTTCTACTCCAAGTCATATACCAACATTGTCGCAGTTGCTGGAGGTGGTAGATGGCAAATGTCGCCTTCTTTTGGATTTGAAGTGTAGTGATGAGTTTGCCGAGAAGATGGCAAAGGCTATTATAAATGATATAGCAGCTTACGGCGCAGCCGGTTGGGTAACGGCTCAATCCTTTAACGATAAGGTGCTGTCCGAGATACATCGTCTTGGACACCCATTCCCATTGGAGAAACTGTTTGTTTTCAAATTGCCCTTGTTGCCTTTGGCATACGATAAAGGATTCGTGCACTATAGCTATTCAAAATACGATTATGTGGAGTCGTTTAATTTCAATTATCGTTGTGTCTCTCCATCTCTTGTGCGTGATATTCATGAACATGGAAAGAGGGTCAAGCTATGGACGGTAGGTCGCCCTTTTGATACTCCCGTATTACCGGTTGATGGTGTGATAACGGATTGCCCTTGGGAATGGCAGGTAAACAGATAAGTTCCCCGTTCTTTGTCCCTTGTTTGTAATTTGGTTTTAAAACAAAATAGAGGTCTCTTCTGTTTATCAGTAGAGACCTCTATTTACTAATAACTAAATAACTGAAAAATGAAGAGTATTAAAGGTACAATTACCGAACAGAATCTGCTTAAGGCCTTTGCCGGCGAGAGTCAGGCACGTATGCGTTATACGATATTTGCTTCTGTTGCAAAGCGCGAGGGGTATGAGCAGATATCTTCGCTCTTTCTTGAGACAGCCGATCAGGAGAAAGAGCATGCTAAACGATTCTTTAAATTTCTAGAAGGCGGCCCGCTTGAGATAACAGCCACATATCCGGCCGGGAAAATAGGTACTACTTCCGAGAATCTTTTGGCAGCCGCTTTAGGCGAAAAAGAGGAGTGGGATGTTCTGTATAAGGATTTTGCTTCCATTGCACAAGACGAAGGATTCACCGATGTTTATGCAGCATTCAAGGCTATCGCCACCGTTGAAGCTGAACATGAAAGGCGCTATCTTAAAATGCTTGAACGCATTACTGATGGTGACTTTTTTCATCGTGAAGGGAAAATATGGTGGCAGTGTCGCAACTGCGGTTATATTACCGAGGCGCAGAATGCTCCAAAGATTTGTCCGGCCTGCTTACATGCTCAAGCCTTCTTCGAGCCAATGAAATGCAATTATTGATAAATTTGAGACAGGTCGATAACGACCTGTCTCAAATTTATCAATAATATTTTGGAACTGTTAGTTCAATCCTTTCCAATGCGAAATCTCGTATATGCTCTCGACTGCTATTTCCAATTTATCGGGAAGGTTACAGAAGAAATCTATTCCTGTTTTCTCTTCAAGTGCATCTATGCTCATTGCATATTCCGATAGTTTACCCGGTAGATACTTCTCATGCTTGAACATAAATCCGGCAGCTTTGTATCGTCCGTTGTATCGGCATAGTATAGCCATGAAATAGCTTTTCGGTATTGTTATGCAATTGCCTGTCTGTGTGTACTCTCCCTCTCTGATGGTACCTCCTTTGACAACATATAGTGTGTCACAGAAACCGCTGTTACGTCCCCAACCCTGTACCAATCCTTCGAGATCATTCCATAATCCGGTGTTGAAACGGCTGTGCATTGGCGAGATGTTGCTGTAGTAGAATGTCTGTTCGTTTGCATCTTTTGAATATACACGATCGTATGATGCAACCAGATGTCCACGAACATATCCGTTGCCATTTATCTCCTGTTTTGTAAAAACATAATTGTCGGGCATTTCGGGATTGGGCTGGAATGGGTCACCTCCCCATTCTGTATTGTCCCAATTGTCGCGTTTCCATTTTATTGCTCTGTTGCTGGGATCGAATGTAAATGCTGTCCAACGACAATGTTTACGTTCCGGCACGTGTGCTATGCTGTATGTCACATTCTCGGCGCCATTGACAAATGTGGTGTGTGCTATGAATATATCTTCGTCGGTCAATGCTGGGATCTCTATGCGCTTGGAGTGTTTGTCGTCACCTATATTCGCATTTCTGTTGCTTGGGTCAATATATGATGGAAGATCATTGCCGCTACTGCATGCAGTCAATGAAACTATCAATGTTATTACATATAGGATTCTGTTCATTGTTTCCTGTAATACTTTTTTACAAAGATGTGTGAGGGAATAAAAAAGGTGCATTAAGAATCCTTAATACACCTGCATGCTTGTATTACTTTTCAGCACTTTAATTACTTCTTCATTGTCTTACCATAACGGCTCATGAACTTGTCTACGCGACCTGCTGTATCCACAAGCTTAGCCTTACCGGTGTAGAAGGGGTGAGAAGTGTTAGAGATCTCGAGTTTGATAAGGGGATAAGTCTCGCCCTCGAACTCGATAGTGTCCTTTGTGTTGCAGCAAGACTGTGAAAGGAAACAATCGCCGTTTGACATGTCTTTGAATACAACGGGACGATACGCTGCGGGATGAATGTCTTTTTTCATTTTTCTTTATAGTTTTAAATTTTTATATGCCGTCGACACGCTCTAAGGAGGTGTATATAAGCTTTCGAGGTGCAAAGGTAATAAATCTTTTCTTTATGGCAAAATTATTGCGGCAGAAAGTTTTTTAATTGTTTTTATGAATGTTTCGTATTGGGCGTATATCGTATTCGTTCCAGTTAAAATTGTTCTTGTATGTTTCAATATCCTCTTTCGGTACATATACTGTTACATCTGCTGTGTTGACTATTTTTGTTATTACCGGTGGTGTGGTTGTCATGCAGTATACATTATTCTTCAGTTGGGTGGGTCGGTTTGTTATGTTAGGAGATATAAAATAAAACGTTTATATCGGTTTAACTCTTTGAGCTGTATTTTTTTTGTACCCGGACGATAAAACCTGTATGGAATGGTATAGGAAATTTTATGGGGCTTGTGTGGGGCTCGTTCTTGTTCTGTTATATGTGTCAAGAATCAATCGGTATATTGTCGTCCATTTCTCTTTATATCAGAGTTCGGAATGGCAGTGTGAGTAACACATAGGACTAGGTAGTATCGGAATTATAGAAGTATATGTTAAGAGGGAAGAATATGTCTATAGTCTAAGCGGAGTTGTTATTAACGTAAATCAACGGCAAAGAATATATATAGACAATTACAAGGTATACGCATTATATGAGGTAAAAAAGTATATATAAAAAGATAACATAAGAAATTGCCAAAATAAAGGCCCTTCGATTTTTCGAAGAGCCTTACTGTGTATATAACTATTTAGTATTACTTCGTCTTCAGTGCTATCATTTTAGTTATAGTAAGTGGGTCTGCCATGTTATTCTACGTATAACACTAATCCTTTAAGGTATTCTCCTTCGGGGTGATATATATTTACCGGATGGTCGGCCGGTTGTGTCAATTGGTGCAGTATACGTACTTTGCGCTTTGCAATGGCCGCTGCTGTGAACACTGCCGTGCGGAAATTTTCCTTGCTCACTACCTGTGAACATGAGAATGTGAACAATATACCTCCGGGCTGTATCTTCTCGAATGCTTTTGCGTTAAGACGACGGTAACCTATAAGGGCATTGCGAAGACTGTCGCGGTGCTTTGCAAATGCAGGAGGGTCGAGTATTATAAGATTGTAGTTGTTGCCCATGCGCTCGAGATAGTCGAAAGCATCTTCGGCATATGCTGCATGACGCAGGTCTTCGGGATAGTTTATTGCAACATTGGCATTGGTCAGTTCAATGGCCTTTGCTGAGCTGTCTACCGAGTGTACTAATTCGGCACCTCCACGCAGTGCATATATGGAGAAACCTCCTGTGTAGCAGAACATATTTAGTACTTTACGTCCTTTTGCATATTTCTCAAGCAGCGAACGGTTCTCGCGCTGGTCGACAAAGAAACCGGTTTTTTGTCCGCGTAGCCAGTCTATATGGAATTTTAATCCATATTCGGTAGATATGTTTCCTGCGTTGCCGCCAAGCAGATATCCGTTGCCTTTGTCGATGTCGGCCTTATATGGTAATGTTGTGTCCGACTTGTAATATATATTCTTAAGACTATCCCCAATTGTAGCTTTTACGGCACGTGCGATAATCTCACGATTGACATGCATACCTACACTATGTGCTTGCATTACTGCTGTGTCGCCATATATATCTATTACAAGTCCGGGAAGGTTATCACCCTCGCCATGTACCAAACGATATGTGTCGTTGATCGGGTTCTGTGCGACGCCAATACTTGTGCGCAGGTGATAGGCTGTCTCAATTCTTCTGTACCAGAATTCATCTGTTATAGGTTCGTCTTCAAATGTTAATACACGCACAGCTATGCTGCCCACCTGTATGTGTCCGCGTGCAATGAATTTGCTCTCATTTGTGTACACTGTAACAATGTCGCCCTCTTCGGGCTTTCCCTCTATACGTTGTATGGCACCCGAGAATATCCAGGGGTGGAAACGTTGTAACGACTCCTCTTTGCCTCTTTTAAGTATTACGGCTTTTTCGCTCATTTGTTAAACTGTTTTCAGGTGGTTATATATTGTAAGGCATGCCCACGCATCAGTGGCTGCATATAGTTTTTGTTTGTCGGTAAGCACATCTGCATCCCAATTCGTTAGTTGCTGGCTCTTTGAGATACGTTTTCCGAATATTATGGCATAAATCTTTTGAAGGCTCATCTCCTCTATTCCGAATGCTACTACGTATTTCTGTAGGTCGAGGAAACTGCCGGCATTGAATCTCTTTCTCTTTGATAATGCCTGATAGTCGTCGTGTAACGATAATCCGACCTTTATTATATCTTCATTCTCCAGGAAATCTATAAGTGACGGAGGCACTCCTATGCGGTTGAGGCGGAACAGGAAACATGTGTCATTAGTGCTTATCTGCAACAACGATACATTGTACTGTACTCCTTTCTTGAATGATGGACGTGTTTCGGTGTCAAGGCCAACAATCCGTTCTGCTGAAATGGCTTTTATTGCTTTGTCGGCTTCTGCTATTGTGTCTATTGTTATTATCCGTCCTTGAAATAGAGCAGTTGGCATATTGGCAATCTCGCTCTTCTCTATGTGCTCCCTAAAATTCATCATCTTGATAGTTGTCATCATCATCTTCGGGGCAGTTATACTTGATGTCGTGAAGGGCTCTCAGTGTGTTTACAAGTGTTTGTCCCCAGTAGTTGGCGAAGTTGTTGTTACATTCAACAATTGCATCGTGCATTGTCTCATTTATTCCTATTTGGAATAGGCATACAAAGTTTTTGATGTCCTGATAGATGTCGGCTATGTCTTCGGAGATGTTCTTTGTAACAGGAGTGTCACTGTATTTCATGTCATCGACAAATACGTCAAGGTATGTATCACGGTCGGCCAGAATCTCGGCTATGGTTATACGCAATACTTCGTAGCTGTCTTCGGTAACAAAGTCCTGGAGATCCTCGTCGTTCAGGCGCTCATCGCTGCTCAGCATCTGTGCCTTCAGATACAATAGAGGCAACAGCTTTAACATTGTTCCTACAAACTCCTTGCGGCTGTATTCATTGGCACGCTCAATGTAGGCACAGAACTCGGCCGCAACTGTTACGAACTCTACCGTATTACGCGAAAAGACTATATCCTCTTTTTCGTTCATCTTCTTGTGTTTTCTTGTTTTTATGTATACAAACAGGGTACTGTAGCCCATTTTGCCGCGAAGTTACAAAAAATAGTCTAGTGGCGGCCTATTAATATCTATTTTTTTCTTATCTTCGCATTTGCTTTCTTCTATATATGTTCGCTGTTTACATGGTGATTATATCTTCGTATATAGAGTGTTGCTTTTCTGTATGGCTACAAGGGAGCTTAATAATAATCTGTATGGCAAAAAAGAGTACAAATAAAGAACCTAATATTTTTAAACGGACTATTGAGTTCGTGAAACGCCCCAATGTGACATTTACATCGGGAGTTGTTGTTGTTGCATTTACTATATATCTGTTGTTGTCGTTCTTGTCGTTTTTTGTAACAGGTGCGGCCGATCATAGCGAGATTGATGCTGCAAGTGCGGTGGCTGGCGAGGTGGCAAACAGTGCAGGACGTAGTGGAGCTATTGTTGCCGATTATCTTATCAATGACTGTTTCGGGTGGTCGTCGGTATTATTAATACCAATGCTGCTGGTTGTTGCTCTCAGACTTATGAATCTGCATGCGGTTTCATTGCTGAAATGGTTTATAAGTGTGTCATTCGGAGTGGTATGGGGCTCTTTATTTTTCTCTTTTATATTGGGAGATGTTATAACAGGCTTTGTAAATCCCGGTGGTGCACATGGAGACTTCTTGTGTGGTTTGCTTATGCAGCAGATAGGTGCAGGCGGAATTATTTTGTTGCTTGTTACTACCTTCTTGCTATTTATGATATATCTTACAAGGGAGACTATCGTTTGGTTGCGCAAGTTGCTTACTTTTAGCTTTGTGCGTGATAAGAAGGGTGTCGAAGAGGAAACGGATGAGGATGATACTGCAAATGATGATGTACAAGATGATGATGTGCCGCAAGCATCGCCCGAGATTGTGCTGAGTCTCTCTGAGGGTGATGACAATGATGATAATGCCGATGACAATGAGGTTTATCCCGATGAAACTTCGAATGAGGATAAAATACAAACCGATGATGCCGATACCGAGTTGGCAAGACGTTTTGATGAGATGACTGCTGCAAATGCAACTGCGGCCGAGGATACTGAGATTGTTATGGATATAGAACAGGCAAAAGGCGATGATGATACCGGTGGTAAGATGTTCCGTCCCATAAATCCGAGAGATGAACTTAGCTACTACAAGCCTCCTACCATAGACCTGCTCGATAAGTATGAGAATACTGCTCAATCAATAGATATGAATGAGCAGAATGTGAAGAAGGATGAAATTGTACGAGCGTTGCGCGACTTTGATATAGAGATAAGTTCGATAAAGGCGACTGTAGGTCCCACTATTACTCTATACGAAATAACACCGGCTCCCGGCGTACGTATAGCCAAGATACGTAATCTTGAGGATGATATTGCTATGTCGTTATCGGCATTATGTATACGTATTATTGCTCCTATACCGGGCAAAGGTACCATAGGTATAGAGGTGCCTAATGCCAATAAACAGATTGTGCCTATGGCGTCGCTACTGAACAGTAGAAAATTCAAGGAGACAGATATGGCATTGCCATTGGCACTCGGTAAAACCATTTCGAATGAGGTGTTTATGGTGGATATGGCTAAGATGCCACACTTGCTTGTAGCAGGTGCCACAGGTATGGGTAAGTCGGTTGGACTCAATGCTATAATAACATCTTTGTTGTACAAGATGCATCCTGCTTATCTGAAGTTTGTGATGGTGGACCCAAAGATGGTAGAGCTCAGTCTGTATAGTATCATCGAGAAACATTTTCTTGCTAAGCTTGAGGGCGAGGATGAACCTATTATAACAGATGTAACAAGGGTTGTTCGTACACTGAAATCGCTTTGCACCGAGATGGATAACCGCTATCGCCTATTGCAGGCGGCAATGGTACGCTCGGTCAAGGAGTATAACGAGAAGTTCCTTAATAAGGAGTTGTTGCCCACAAAAGGACATCGTTTTATGCCATATATAGTAGTAATAATCGACGAGTATGGCGATCTTATGATGACAGCAGGAAAAGAGGTAGAGATGCCAATAGCACGTATTGCTCAAAAAGCGCGTGCGGTGGGAATACATATGATAATAGCGACACAGCGTCCTACAACAAATATCATAACCGGTACCATAAAGGCGAACTTCCCGGCTCGTATGGCGTTTAGGGTTATTTCTCCTATCGACTCCCGTACCATACTCGAGAGAACGGGCGCCAACCAGTTGCAGGGTAGGGGTGATATGCTTTTCCTTGCAGGAAATGACCCTGTGCGTGTGCAATGTGCTTTGGTAGAGACTAAAGAGGTCGAGAGGGTGTGTAAACATATTGCCAAACAGCAAGGGTACGAGTCGGCCTACATCCTGCCCGAACCGGATGAGGCAACCAGCGATACCGGTGCATCGTCGGCATCACGTGGCGAGGGGTTGTCGGGAGGAAGGCTAGATGATCTGTTTGTAGAGGCTGCGCGTACGGTTGTAATGCATCAACAGGGCTCGACATCGTTGCTGCAACGTAAATTCAATATCGGATTCAATCGCGCCGGACGCATTATGGATCAGCTGTGCCAGGCCGGTATTGTGGGTGAGCAGGATGGTAGCAAACCCCGTCAGGTATTTTGTTCTGATGAGGCCGATTTGGAGTTCCGTTTGAAGAATATTTTGTCTAACAATCAAGCATAAATGAATATGAGAATATTGGCCATATTGTTTATAGTACTGCATTTTGCTTCACCGTTTTTTGCCCAGGATGCAACAAGGGTGCTTGATAATGCTGTTAAAAAGATTAAATCGGATGAGAAGATTAGTATGGAACTCGAACTGGTCGTGTATGATATAGATGGTTCGGTTGCATATACCGATAAAGGTTCCCTGTTCATCGATAACTCCGTCGCTACAAAGAAAGAGCGGTTTGCTTTGTTCTTGAATAGAATGAAAGTGTGGTGTAACGGAAAGAAACAGTGGAATTATATGCCTCAGACAAATGAGATATATATTACAGAGGCCGATAGTCAGGAGGCACAGATGTTTTCTCCTGTATATATTATGCAGCTATATAAACAAAATTATAAAAGCTCGATAAAAAGAGACGGGAAGTATGATGTGGTGACACTTGTGCCAAATAATGAGGATGAAGATTATGAGGATATTGTCGTGTATTTAGATGCCAATACATCATTGCTCGACAGGATTGAACTTAGTATGGGGCAGGGTGGCTCGGCCAGGATAGTCGTTAAGAACTATAAAACAGGATGTGATTTCGACAAATCACAGTTTGTATGTCCTGTTGAGCATTTCCCTAATGCCGAGATTGTGGATATGATGCCATGAATAATAAAAAATACACATAAGAATATAATATTATGGATAGAACAAAATGTTTGGTTATAGGTTCGGGCCCAGCCGGATACACCGCTGCGATTTATGCATCACGTGCAAATTTGGCTCCTGTGCTTATAGAGGGTATGCAGCCCGGAGGTCAGTTGACAACAACTACAGTGATTGAGAACTTTCCCGGTTTCCCACAAGGGATAACTGGTCCCGAGTTGATGGAGAATATGCGTAATCAGGCTATTAATGTCGGTGCCGATGTGCGCTCGGGAAGCGTGGTGGATGTGGATTTCGAAGAGGTACCTTATAAGGTTACTCTTGATGATGGTAAGGTTATTGAGGCCGATACTGTTATTATTGCAACCGGTGCTGCGGCTAAATATCTTGGTCTTGCAGATGAGACAAAGTATCAGGGTATGGGTGTGAGCGCGTGTGCTACGTGTGATGGATTCTTCTATCGCAAGAAAATTGTAGCAGTAGTGGGTGGTGGAGATACAGCCTGCGAAGAGGCCAATTATCTTGCATCACTGGCGGCTAAGGTATACTTGATTGTTCGTAAACCCTATCTTCGTGCTTCCAAGGCCATGCAGGACCGTACGCTGAATAATCCTAAAATCGAGGTGCTGTTCGAGCATAATACAGAGGGCTTGTTCGGTGAGAATGGGGTAGAGGGTGCTCATCTTGTATCTCGTAAGGGAGAACCTGATGAGAAACATTACGATATTGCTATAGATGGTTTCTTCCTTGCCATAGGACACAAACCCAATAGTGATATATTCAAGAAGTATCTTAAGACAGACGAAACAGGTTATTTTGTTCCGGCAGATGCAAGTGGAGTGAGAACTCTTGTTCCCGGTGTGTTTGTTGCAGGTGATGTGGCTGATCCTCACTATCGTCAGGCTATTAATGCGGCAGCCAGTGGTTGTCGTGCTGCGCTGGAAGCGGAGCGCTATCTGTCGCACAAGTAATGGTAAAAGCATGCAGTGCGTTGTCGATATAGATGATGCACTGCTTTTTTTACTTAAAAAAACTCGTAAAAGTTTTATTCAAAGAAAAATAAATGCTATCTTTGCAGCCGATTTAGTCCGTTGGGGTTAGAGAAGACAGGCTCACGAAGAGCATGCACCTCGCGGAATTCACAATAAAGCGATAAATTAAATGTACGCAATTGTTGAGATTAACGGACAGCAGTTCAAGGCCGAGGCCGGAAAAAAACTGTTCGTGCACCACATTAAAGGTGCTCAGAATGACACAACCGTAGAGTTCGACCGCGTATTGCTGTTGGATAAAGACGGTGCAGTAACTGTAGGTGCTCCTGTTGTAGAGGGCGCAAAAGTAGTTTGCCATATAGGTGAGGTACGTGAGCAGAAGATTGTTCGCAAGTCTAAGGACGGTCAGAACATCGTTACAACACGCACAATTGATCCTACATTGGTAAAGGGTGACAAGGTTTTGGTTTTCCACAAACGTCGTCGCAAAGGTTACCGCAAGCTGAACGGTCATCGTCAGCAGTTTACAGAGTTAGTAGTAAAGGAAATTATCGGTTAATTTAAAAGTTTAAGTATTATGGCACATAAGAAAGGTGTTGGTAGTTCTAAGAACGGCCGTGAGTCTGCAAGTCAAAGACTCGGTGTGAAGATTTGGGGTGGCCAGGTATGTAAAGCCGGTAATATCATTGTTCGTCAGCGTGGTACTGTACACAATCCCGGTAATAATATCGGTATGGGTAGCGATCACACTCTCTATGCTTTGGTAGACGGTATCGTTACTTTCAAGCGTGGAAAGAACAATAAGGGCTATGTATCGGTAGCTCCCTTCGAGAAAAACTAATTCCAAATTGGTTCATTCATAAAAAAGACAGCTTTTGGCTGTCTTTTTTTATTGTGCTTTAAGGAAATACTGAAAATATGTTGTAAATTTGTAAATTCATAGAATATAATAGAAAATAGCTAAAATAAATAATATGTTGACACTTAAAGTTATCAGCCAAGAGACCGAGAAAGTTCTTAAAGGTCTCGAGAAAAAGCATTTCAAGAATGCCAAAGAGACAATAGATACTGTTTTGAAACTTGACAAGGAACGTCGTACAACACAAGCCGAGTTGGATGCAGTTCTTGCACAGAGCAAGCAATATGCTGCTAAGATTGGTCAGTTGATGAAGGCCGGTGAGCATGAGCAGGTAGAGCAAGTTAAAAACGAAGTGGCACAGCTCAAGGAGAAGACCAAGGAACTGCAAGAGAAGATGGATGTGGCTGCAACTAGAGTGCAGGAGATTCTCTATACTATTCCTAATATCCCTTATGACGAGGTTCCCGAGGGTGTGGCAGCCGAGGATAATGTGGTTGAAAAAACCGGTGGTATGGAAACTGTATTGCCCGAAAATGCACTTCCTCACTGGGAATTGGCCAAGAAATACGATCTTATAGATTTCGATTTGGGTGTAAAAATTACCGGTGCAGGTTTTCCTGTATATAAAGGTAAAGGTGCCCAACTACAGCGTGCTCTTATAAACTTTTTCCTTGACGAGGCTCGTAAAGCCGGATATGTAGAGATAATGCCTCCTACAGTGGTTAATGCGGCATCGGGTTACGGAACAGGTCAGTTGCCCGACAAAGAGGGACAGATGTATCACTGTCAGCTTGATGACCTCTATTTGATACCTACAGCCGAGGTACCCGTGACAAATATTTATCGCGACGTTATACTCGATGAGAAACAGTTACCTATAAAGAATTGTGCCTATACACAATGTTTCCGTCGTGAGGCAGGTTCATACGGTAAGGATGTACGTGGTCTTAACCGTTTGCACGAGTTCTCTAAAGTGGAAATTGTACGTATTGACACTCCTGAACATAGCAAGGAGTCTCACAAGGAGATGCTTGAGCATGTAGAGGGATTGTTGCAGAAGTTGGAATTGCCTTATCGTATCCTACGTCTTTGTGGTGGCGACATGAGCTTTACAGCAGCACTATGTTTCGATTTTGAGGTATACTCAGAGGCTCAGAAGCGTTGGCTCGAGGTTAGTTCTGTATCGAACTTCGATAACTATCAGGCTAACCGTCTGAAGTGTCGTTATCGTAATGCCGAGAAAAAGACAGAACTTTGTCATACATTGAATGGTTCTGCACTTGCATTGCCACGTATTGTAGCAGCGCTGCTCGAGAACAATCAGACTCCTGAGGGTATACGTATTCCTAAGGCGCTGGTTCCCTACTGCGGATTCGATATCATAGATTAACAGTTACGTATAACACGTATTTACAGATATAGAGTTATGTATAAAATTGTATCCAAAGAACAGTTTTCCGAGAAGGTGTTTCGCTTGCGTGTCGAGGCTCCATTAATAGCAAAGGCTTATCGTGCCGGAAACTTTGTGATTGTGAGAATTGGAGAAAAGGGTGAATGTATACCTCTTACCATTGCTCATGCCGATGCCGATAGAGGAATCATTACACTTGTGGTGCAGAAGGTGGGTAAGAGCTCATCGCGTTTGTGCGATTTGGCCGAGGGCGATTATATAACAGATGTTGTTGGCCCTCTTGGTCAGGCTACACACATCGAGAACTTTGGAACTGTAGTGTGTGCAGGTGGTGGAGTAGGTGTTGCTCCTATGTTGCCTATTGCTACAGCTCTTAAGAAGGCGGGTAACCGAGTAATCTCGGTTTTGGCAGGTCGCTCCAAAGACCTTATTATACTTGAGGAGGAGGTTCGTGCCGTATCCGATGAGGTCATAATAATGACAGATGATGGTTCGTATGGAGATAAGGGTCTTGTGACAGAGGGTATAGAACGCATTATTAAGCGCGAGAAGGTTGATAAGTGCGTAGCTATAGGTCCTGCCATCATGATGAAATTCGTTTGTCTATTGACAAAGAAATATGAGATTCCTACCGAGGTGTCGTTGAACACCATCATGGTGGATGGAACAGGTATGTGTGGAGCTTGTCGTGTAACAGTCGGTGGAAAGACAAAGTTTGTTTGTGTTGATGGTCCCGAGTTCGATGGTCATCAGGTGGATTTTGATGGAATGATGCAGCGTCTCGGCTCTTTCAAGCGTGAAGAGCAGGAAGAGATGGAGAAGTTCCAACAAAATCATGCTAATGGAGAGACAGCAACAGCTGAACAGGATGAGCTTACCGATCGTAATGCTACATGGCGTGCCGAGTTGCGTGGAAAACTTAAAGCAAAGGATAGAGCTGCGATAGAGCGTTGCGAGATGCCCGAGCTGGAGCCTGCATATCGTGCGACAAAATTGCGTGAGGAGGTTAATCGCGGGCTTACTGTGGAGATGGCATTGCAAGAGGCACAGCGTTGTCTCGACTGTCCTAATCCCAGTTGTATGGAGGGATGTCCTGTAAATATTAAGATTCCATCATTTATCAAGAATATTGAGCGTGGAGAGTTTGGTGCAGCAGCCAAAGTACTGAAGATGACAAGTTCTTTGCCGGCTGTTTGTGGACGTGTATGTCCACAGGAGAAACAGTGCGAGTCTAAGTGTGTGCACATTAAAATGGGACATAAGCCTGTTGCGATAGGCGCATTGGAGCGTTTTGCTGCCGATTATGCGCGAGAGAATGGCTTGAACGAGGTACCGGAAGTCGCACCTTCCAATGGTATCAAGGTTGCTGTAGTGGGTTCGGGTCCAGCCGGTCTGTCGTTTGCAGGAGATATGGCAAAACTCGGTTACAGTGTTACTGTTTTCGAGGCACTTCATGAGATTGGCGGTGTGCTTAAATATGGTATTCCCGAGTTCCGTCTTCCCAATGCAATTGTAGAGACCGAAATAGAGATTTTGCGCCAGATGGGTGTAGAGTTTATAAAGGATTGTGTCATTGGTAAGACTCTTTCTATAAAGCAACTCGAAGATGATGGATATAAAGGTGTCTTCGTGGCATCGGGTGCCGGTTTGCCTAACTTTATGAATATTCCCGGTGAGAACTCTATCAATATACTCTCTTCTAATGAGTATCTAACACGTGTGAATCTGATGGATGCATCTAACCCTGATAGTGATACTCCTATGCATATAGGTAAACGTGTTGCTGTTGTTGGTGGAGGTAATACAGCAATGGACTCAGTACGTACAGCATTACGTCTTGGTGCCGAGAAAGCTATGATCATATACCGTCGTTCCGAGGCCGAGATGCCCGCACGTCTCGAGGAGGTGAAGCATGCCAAGGAGGAGGGTGTGGAGTTCCTTACACTACATAATCCAATTGAATATATTGCCGACGAGCGCGGTTGTGTAAAACAGATTGTATTACAGAAAATGGAACTTGGTGAGCCCGATGCATCGGGACGTCGCTCACCTATACCCGTAGAGGGTGCAATAGAGACTATAGACATTGATATGGCTGTAGTGAGCGTGGGCGTTTCTCCTAATCCATTAGTTCCTACATCGGTCGAGGGATTGGAACTAGGACGCAAGAATACTATTGCTGTAAACGAGAAGATGCAATCGTCTATACCTACAATCTTTGCCGGTGGTGATATTGTTCGCGGTGGTGCAACCGTCATTCTTGCTATGGGTGATGGTCGTAAAGCTGCAGCCTCTATGCATGAGATGCTATCTGCAAAGTAAGCAGTAGCGACTTCTTAACACAAATCCGATGTATCAATTGATACATCGGATTTGTGTTTTTTATTGTCAGTCTATGCTTGTTAATAATAGTTCTTTAATCCTGCGGTCTCGTATACAGCTATGGAATCATTTAAGTTGCTGTAGATGAAGAATGCGTCAAGATTGTTCTGCTTACATACCTCTATGGCTTTCTCCATGCCCATTACCATGAATGCTGTGGCATATGCATCGGCAGTTGCACAGTCGTTGGCTATAACGGTTGCTGATAGCAGGCTATGTTCTACCGGATATCCTGTCTTGGGATTAATCGTGTGTGACAACTTACGTCCGTTCTCGTAACGATAATTACGGTAGTTGCCCGATGTGGCAAGGCTCATGCCACTTATGTGCAGAATCTTTTGCAGTTGTTTGTTGCTACCACTCTTATCTTCTATAGGCTTGTTGATACCAATGCTCCAGGGCTTTGATTTGTTGTTCTTGCCTTTTGCTACAACTTCACCGCCAATCTCAACCATATAATGTTCTATGCCCATCTCATCAAGAAGATGTGCTACCACATCACATCCGAATCCTTTGGCAATAGCGCTACAATCTAGCATTATTTCAGGTTTCTCCTTGTTTATGTTGCCATTCTTGAGTTTTACTTTTTTGTATCCCACATGTTTGAGTAATGAATCGACTGTAGTGCTGTCTACTCTGTAGCCATTTTTGAATCCGAAACCCCATGCGTTTACCAAAGGTGCTACGGTTATATCGAAATATCCATCTGTCTTGTATGAGATATCTTGGGCAAGTGTGAAAACCTCTCTGAAGAGTGAATCGGTTGTTGTCGAGGTATTATTGTTTATGGCAGTTATTACAGACTGTTTATTGAAAGGAGACAATGATTTGTCTACACTTCTTAGTATATATTCTATCTTTTCTTGTATATTATCTATATACTTGTAGCTTATGTTATAGTATGTACCGAAAATGAACCCCTTATTCTCTTGATAGGGAGCTTCGTTAGATATTATAATAAATGAGCCTATTACAAGGAATATAAGAAATAGTATCTTCCACGCTTTCATATTCTCTTATTTAAACGGTATTTCATATATGATGCTGTATGTGCCTCCGAAAGTTGTATGGCGACTATTGCCAAATCCGGGGACATACCACATCTTGGAGTTACTGCCTGTTACCTGATTAAGGCGTGCTTTGTATCTTATGCTCCACCCCATACGCAGGTTCTTCCATAGTTTTACATTTACACCTACACCAAACTCGGCCCAGCTATAGTAGCCATTTACATCTGTCAGGTCGAGTGAAACCTCATTACCCCATACTGGGTCCTGTATCGGTGGGGTGGAGAGATCATATTTTGCTCTTGTGAAACAGAAACGTCCAAGTGCATAGATGAAACTTTTACGTGGCGCCTCACCTATTTTGTTGCTGAAGTTATAGTTAAGTCCAAAACGATAGTATGGTGCTCCCGATTTATATGATATTCCAAATGTTTCATCTGTAAAGTCACAACTGCCATAACCAATCTCAACTATAGGGTAGTATTTGTTACCCAGATTAGCCTCTATTGCAATTTCACCGCTTATATAATCCTCCAATATGGAGTAGGCATACCCAAACAGGTCGGTAGATATACTTATTCCTTGGAAATCTAGCAGATTGCCGGTTACAGTGCTACCATTGTTCTTCTCTTGTGCAAAGCTGTTTGCCGGTAACAATAGCAATAGACTACTGAGCAATATATAGCTTAATGTTCTCATGTGCGTCGAAGTTAACTTGTGGATATATTACAGCGACCGAGTCGATAAGATTTCCTGTCTGTTTTATATCTGTTATCATGTGGTACATTCCTGTACCGCAATCCATAGATATAAAGAATGGGATATTCGTGTGCTCTACATATAGGCTGTCAGGGATAGTCCCAAACTCAATAATGACGGTATCACATTCGTTCGTGTAGCTCATGGGTAGGGCCAAGTCGGTAGCCTCTGTTATGTTATTGACAATAGTTGAGTCTTGACCGTTTACAACGAGCGAGACATTTACCGTCTCGGGAAATGTATATTTTACCTCTTTGCCTGTTTCTGGGTCAATATTGTAGAATCCTATTCTGTAATACGAGACATTGTTTATGTTACAATCTCCGCCATTGTCACAACCGCTGAAGAGTGTGGAAAATAAAAACGCAAATGTTATGTATATAAATTTTTTCATCTTATATCTCTTTGGCAATATTGTATTTGTTGCGCTCCTGGGAAGTGCGGCTTATAAGTTCTGCTATGAATCCGGTAAGGAACAGCTGCGTTCCTATAATCATCATGGTAAGTGAAATGTGAAAATAGGGCGAGTCGGTGACCAAACGGTATGGGATACCCTCGGCCAGTGCGTACAGTTTGTTTGCCCCCAATATTATGGCCGATATAAATCCTATGAGAAAAACCAATGAGCCCCACAAACCGAATATATGCATGGGACGGTAGCTGAAATGTGACAGGAACCATAAAGAGATAAGGTCGAGGTATCCATGAAAGAAACGGCTTATACCAAACTTGCTGCTCCCATATTTACGTGCTTGATGACGCACTACATGTTCTCCTATTTTTGAATATCCTGCATTCTTTGCCAGATAGGGTATGTAACGATGCATGTCGCCATATACTTCAATGCTTTTTACAACTTCGTTGCGATAGGCTTTAAGGCCGCAGTTAAAGTCGTGCAGATTTTTTATACCGGACACTAAGCGTGCTGTGGCATTGAATAATTTGGTGGGGATTGTTTTGCTGAGCGGGTCGTAGCGTTTCTTCTTATATCCCGATACAAGATCGTATCCCTCTTTAGTAATCATATTGTATAGGGCAGGTATCTCATCGGGTGAGTCCTGAAGATCGGCATCCATTGTTATAACAACATCTCCTTTTGCACGGTCGAAACCGCAATATAGTGCCGGAGACTTTCCATAATTCCTGCGAAACTTTATACCGTGTATACTCTCGTCATTTCTGTTAAGTTCTTCTATTACTTCCCATGAATTGTCAGTGCTGCCATCATTGATGAAGATAATTTCATAAGTGTAGTTATTATCTCTCATGACGCGCTGAATCCATTTTGTAAGTTCTGGCAATGATTCGGCTTCGTTGTATAATGGTATAATTACAGATATATCCATATTCTATTTATCGGTATTACTGCGTTTTACGAAAATGGCTATTATCAATGATAACAGTGTTCCGTTACTTATGTTTGAGGTAAGTATATTTAGCACCATGTTGTTCATACCATCGCCTGTTAATAGAGTAATTGTGTCATTGAAATCCTTGCTCAATTGTCCGAATTGCTGTGGGTTGCTATCCAATAACTTATTTATCTCCATCAGTAGCTGTACAAAATAGCCATTATCGAAGAATTCAAAATATATAAAGTGTGCCAAAGCCGATAACATGGAGGCACATATATACATGGTAAGTACAAACAAGAAGGCTTTTGAGTAGGGTAGAATATTGTTACATTCGGTGCGGCGATATCTGATTGCCATATAACCGGCATAGAAAGGCGATGCAATATTAAGTGCCATAAAGAGCAATACGAAAAACGGGTTGGCAAAACCTGCTATACAGGATGTGTACATTGCAATCCACAGCAGGCCAAGCAGTGTACCGCATTGCATGGCTCTTTGATAGAATGTGTTGTTTTCTTTGTTTGGCATGTATACACTTTTGAATATTCGTGCGAAGTTACAGAAAATGGACGAACATAGCAACTATTTTACTATAGTTTTGAATGGTCGTAAACCCATTGACAATAATTTGGATTTGCTTGATAATATTCATTACATTTGTAAATCAATAAATGATGAAAGACAAACAGTTATATGAAAGCAATGATTTTTGCAGCCGGACTTGGAACTCGGCTTAAACCCTTGACCGACACCTTGCCTAAAGCGCTTGTGCCTGTATGTGGCAAGCCTCTTATCTATCATGTCGCACGTAAGTTACAATCATACGGAATAAGTACAGCTGTAGTTAATGTCCACTATTTTGCCGATAAGATTGAGGAGTGGATAGCCGGACAGACATGGACGACAACATCGCCTGATGAGTCAGATTGTAAGATGCTGTTTGAGGTCAGCGACGAACGTTCTATGCTCCTGGAAACAGGCGGTGCAGTGTTGCATGCCGAACGTTTTTTGCGAGGATGCGGACATTTTATAATACACAATGTAGATATACTATCTAATTGCGATATAGAATGGTTCGCATCACAGGTGCATGATGAGGCCTTGGCAACGCTTCTTGTCAGTGATAGAAAGACCACTCGCTATTTGTTGTTCTCTCCAACGGATATGCGGCTGGTCGGGTGGATGAATACCGATAGTGGAGATTATCATGTTATTTCCCCCGATATAGTACCGTCCAATTGTAGGATGATGGCTTTTTCGGGTATACATATACTCAAGGAAGATGTCCTTGATGCTATGCAGCAGTATGTAATGGAAAAAGGTTTGCCTGTAGATGAGTATAAAGGTATACGTTTCCCTATTATGAGTTTTTATATGTGGGCTGCTGCAAGATATCCAATCTATGGAGTTATAGCACATGACCTGGAGTTCATAGATGTCGGAAAATTAGATGCTTTAAAACCTGCCGAAGAATTCATCTTAAATCAGAAATAATGAAAGAGTTGTATTGATAAGTTCTAATGCTTGTGTAAAAGGGTACAGAACGTGATTTCGGGTTTCAAACCCTGACACTCATTATGCAGCGAATAACATATCCGCTGCTTCGCAAGACTAATTAAAAATGATGCTTCGGATTTGCAAAAACCTTTAAGCATTTCAGCTGCTAAATAATCTTCTCTTTAAAGTTCTCGGTATTATATACGGTTGTACTTTCTGTTAAATTAAATTTATAATCTACTTTTTGGTGTCAAAAAGTAGCAAAAAACGTCAGCACATATTCGATCAGTCGCTCACTGCCTCTTGTTCGTAAATTGCCAATAGGCAATATTACTCATCCGTTGCTCGCTTGCCATGTGTGGCTTTCTCGCATTTATAAGGTGCTGCGAAACTCGTATCTGCAAGCATATACTCAAACATTCTCGCACTTTTTCTTATAAATGCTCGGCCACACATTGTGCTCTCGAATGTGCTGCATTATTTAAAGTTACTCAGCATAGCAAGGGGACTGTATATAAAGGTAATTTAAAAAAGGAATGACACATTCGAAATTACAGCGTATAGCCCTGATTGATGCAGGGAATAATGCGAGGATGTTTGAGCATAGCGAGTTCCGAAGCATCCTGCATCAAGCAGACAGGCTTGCAGCGGCAAGTTTGCAACGGCTGAATAATGTTGCTTGCAACTTATGAACAGAAGTTGCAAACGACTAATTTATTATG
>JAFWBM010000045.1 GCA_017507105.1 Bacteroidaceae bacterium | reverse complement strand
ATTTGCTATCTGTCACTCCCTCCGGAACTTCACTGATGATACCGACTTGTATATAATACTCTAAAGCATGTACATCACTAAAATATTTAAGGGCATCGATTGGGAGAGGTGTTTTTGGGCACAGCAATTCCTCTGTTTCAACCTCGCGGAACATTGCAACATATTCATCGGGCAATGTATTACCACCCTGTTCAAGAATAGTACCTATTGACTCAACAAAATGTCCTTGAATATTCTGTGTCATATCAAACGCATAACCATAACGTGCCATCTGACGTAGGGACTCTACATAGCTATCAGGCAGGTTGGGATTAGAAGCATAAAGCGTGTCAATATTATACATATTGCTTTTGTATATACTGCGTATATACTGGGCTGCATCGTTTATATCCATTCCGAACATACGGCCGTGGAAGTTGGCTATCTTTAAAGGATGTTCAACTTGTGCGTTATGGGCAGCAGCGTTCTCACCGCTGAAGATACATCTGTTGTTTATGTCATCAAGCAGGATTTCGGCTCTTGTTCCGGGACGGCAAAAAAGATTAAGTGCTCCCCACACAACACCCTCTATTTTATTGTCATCCCACAGTTGTATATGTATTGTACGGTCGGCAGGCAACTTAACACTCCACTTTCCTTCACTGTCTGTTGTCGGGGAAAGATCCACTACTTCGCAAGCTGTGTAATCGGAATATATAAGCGTTGCTTTCTCTCCAGCTGTCTTGCTGGCCAGTTGGAAGCAGATAGTCACACTGTCCTTATCAAGTGTGGATTCCTGTGCAAAGCCACATACGGTGGCAAGTGCAGCAATTAGGGTTAAAAACAATCTTGGCTTCATTATACTCATAAGATTATTCATTTTGCAACAGTTCTCCACTTATAAAATTATCGTTCAAAAAGATTCTGCCATTTTTCTCGTACATAGTACCATCTTTCAACAGAATCTCCATGTGGGGAATACCTGTGAATTGGAATTGATAACTCAGAATTTTCCACATATCGGCACTTACACGCAAGTTCTCGCCTTTGATATTGTTTCCGGTAAAAAACTCCGTTACCGCATCTTCGGGGTTGTCATCTTCGTTACATACATAGACAAAGCGTACCTTGCCTGCATATTTCTCAACCAAATCGCGATGCGTTAGCATTGCTGATCGGCAGGGAGCGCATCCAAGCCCCCAAAAGTCTATTATTATCTGCTCGCCGGGGTATTTTTCATTCAGAGCCTGTAACCATTTTGAAGCCTCGGGATTCATCTGATTTGCAATGGCACCACCCTCTTTTTCTGCTACCAACTTACGGAATTTCATCAAAGCATCTGTTGCAATAAGAGGATTTGTCAGTAGAGGCATCTTGCCTATAAGGTCTTCCATCCTCTCTTCAACATCCTCATCGTTGCCAATTTCAGTCATAGCTCTTTGCAACAACATGCAGTTACCAATGCCAAGCCTTTCTTCTATTTTATTTAAAGCAGAACGATAGATATAACCTTTTGATGGTATTGAATCGTAACCAACAGCAGAGACTGCATCTATAATTTTCTCATTATACTTGGCGGTATAGTGCGGACCATAGCTCAGTTGCATAAGAACACCACTCAGTTCTCTGTCCGTTTCGTAGCCTTCAAACTCAGGACGTGCCCGGAATGTACTATTCGTATAATCGTTAACGAAATGAGCATAATAAACATAATATACATCAAAAGCAAAGCGGTTAAACACAACCCAATTCTGTCTGTGGCAGAAAAGATAATTATTATCGAGGATATATTTTCGGAAAAGTTCGTCTTTGAGGAAAGAGTAATATCGTGGCAATGATATTGATGCTTCGCAACGCGATGAGATGTCCATAATATCTATAAACAGATTGTTTACAACATTTGTGACTATGATATCCTTTGCTATAGGTGATAGTGGATATTTGGCAAGAATGTCGGGAGCCTGCTCACAGATGGTTGCGAAATATGGTGTTGCTTTCTCGGCAAAAGCATAGGCTGTACTATCCGTAGCACTATGTTTTCTATAATTATCGGCATCGAGTTCTGCCAGCCCAACCTCTCGTTCAAATTCCTGTTCCAACAACCCAGACCAACGTGTCAATTTTGCCGACAAGCTATTGCTCAACACTGTTGGAGCATATCCCGTGTATATGCTACGCTCACCCTCTACAACATCACAACACATAACAACGGTGTCACCCGACACAACAAAAACGGTCGAGTTTATCGGCTCCTGGAACCAAATATATTGCGGATGAGGAATGTCCAATTCTGCTTGAAAAGTTCCGTCACGATTAATTGTAACCAATTCGGGAGTTCCTGTATCTTTTCCAAAATTGTTATAGACCAACACATTCATCAACTTATCCTCTTTATCACCTGCCATTCTGTTCACCACCGCACCCTTCACAACCACTTTGCCTGGAGTAAAGAAGAACGGTGTTGCACGGTCAGGGTTAAATGCATACTCAACCGGTTCCACAGCCTGCTGTTTGCGTGTAAGCATTACGCCCTTGCCTTTTCTTTCGCTCTTCAAAAGCAGAATACCGTCTTTCTTATGCACGGCAAAAAGCTGTCTGGTT
>JAFWBM010000044.1 GCA_017507105.1 Bacteroidaceae bacterium | reverse complement strand
GCTGTTACTCTATAGAAAGAGTTATATTCAAGAAATATTCTTTATTAAATAGAGTTTTCCGATTCGTAATAATCAATACTTTATATTCTGTACACCGTCGTTGATTGATTACCGATATTTAGGTGATTGATAGCGTCGGGGTTCCACCTCTTCCCATCCCGAACAGAGAAGTTAAGCCCGACAGCGCCGATGGTACTGCATTAAGTTGTGGGAGAGTAGGTCATCGCCATTTTTTTCCGAGAGAGTTTCAAGCAATTGAGACTCTCTTTTTTTTTGTATGTTTTGCAGTCAATCCCCCTTGTCAGCTTGGGCCGATGCTGCTGCATTAAGTTGTGTGGTAGTGTCCTATTGCCGTTTTTTTTGTGAAGAGGAGCATCCAATTTAGGGTGTCTTTCTTTGTTTTTGTATATATGGGTTTTATAGGTGGCTTTCTCACATGAAACTCTTGCTTTCTTCTTTCTCATTTCTCATTTCTTCTTTCAAAGTTAATCCCCCTTGTCAGCTTGGGCCGATGGTACTGCATTAAGTTGTGTGGTAGTGTGCTATTGCCATTTTCTTTGAGAAGAGGAGCATCTAATTTAGGGTGTCCTTCTTTGTTTATATATAGTTTTTGTTACTTTTTGACACCAAAAAGTAAATCATAAGTTTTATTTGAATGAAAGTATAGCCGTTCATAACACCGGGAAGTTTAAAGAGAGAGTAATCTTCTTTATATCTCTTTTATTATTCAGTAACTATTGTCCACATAAAATTTAGTACCGAGTTATCACCATTCTCATAGCTAATTTCTTCTTTCTGCTTTCTCATTTTATTTTTACCTGTTCAGATTTTTCCAAGTTTATGTAATTTTTATCGTTATGTTTTATTAATTTCGCAAAATCTATATTAAATAAGGTAAAACATTAAAGGTTTTAAGATTACATGATGTGTAAAAAGTTATTTTTACTGTTAGTAATAACAATCTCAACTATATTTTCATCTTCTCTCCTAGCCCAGCAGAAGGCAAAGTTCTCAATAGTCTCCTTTGAGCAGAGTCAGTTCGACCTCTCAGCACGTGAGAAGGGAACAGAGAAATATGATGGAAATGGTGACAGGTATGCGATAGTGAAGGTTACATCCAATAATCCCGATGATGACCTTGCCGCCTATAACTTCGACTTCGGTATGATGAACAGCCTCATAGAGATGAAGGATGGCGAGATATGGGTCTATGTACAGCGCAATGCCAAGCATGTGACAATAACGCGTGAAGGCTACAACCCAGTGCGTCATTATGACCTTAGAACCACTATACAGCCCGGTTTGGTCTATAGTATGGTGCTCTCTCCTCAGGCGCAGAAGATACAGAAACAGATGGTGTACTTTAAAATATTACCAAAAGATGCAAATGCAATAATAATGTATAAATTAAATATTCCTGATGCTCCTACTGAGGTTGTTAATCTAGGCGAGAAGAGTGAAATGGCAAGGAATCTTGAACTAGGGAGATATACCTATCGTATAGTATCTGAGGATTACAATGATACCGAAGGCCTGCTTGTGCTCGATAATCCCAAACAGACATATGTTGAGGAGATAACACTGCGTCCTAAATTTGCAGCAATAACACTGAGCGTTGCCGGTGGCGCCGAAATATATATAGATGGTGAGCGCAAGGGTAGCGGCAGCTGGAGCGGCAGACTGAACAGAGGTTCATATAACATAGAGTGCCGCAAGGAAAAACATAAAAGCACATTTGAGACCATAACAGTAGAGGAGGGAAAAGATTTTTCCAAGCAATTGGCTACACCTATTCCAATAACCGGAACGCTATCACTTATATCGGAACCACTTGAGGCCAAGATAACCATAGATGGTAAGGAGCATGGTACCACCCCTTGCAATATAGATGAGCTTCTTATAGGCAGCCACAAAGTAACATTGTCCAAGGAAGGTTACGAGTCACTAACCGTTGATATTACAATAAACGAGGGTGAGACAACCGAAGAGAATGTAACACTTGAAAAGGCATTGCAGCAGCAAGTGACAGCATCGTCAAGCCAATCTTCCACTTCAACTCCCATAGTACAAAATGGTAACAGTATAAACGGCCATGAATATGTCGACCTAGGCCTTCCCAGTGGCATAAAATGGGCAACCTGCAATGTAGGTGCCTCACGCCCCGAGCATTATGGTGGTTACTACGCTTGGGGCGAGACCGAGACAAAGAGCAATTACGCTTGGGAAACAACCTATAAATGGTGTAATGGCAGTGAAAATACAATGACCAAGTATTGTACCGATAGCAGTTATGGCACAGTCGATAATAAAACCGTTCTTGAGCCCGAGGATGATGTAGCCCATGTACAATGGGGTGGCAGTTGGCGCATGCCAACACATGCCGAGCAACAAGAACTGATTGACGAGTGCACCTGGGACTGGACCACCCTTAACGGCATCAATGGTTACAAGGTAACGGGCCTCAATGGTAAGAGTATCTTCCTTCCGGCTGCGGGCTGTCGCTTCGGTACTAATGTCAAAGAAAGAGGCACCGACGGCTACTATTGGTCGAGTTCGTTGGATAGCGACTACAGCGACTGCGCTTACTACTTGAGCTTCAATAGTAGCGGATACATCTGTTACAACATCTACCGTTACTACGGGCGCTCGGTGCGTCCTGTTTCAGAATAAAAGCATCTCCTTCTTTATAAAAGGGTGACATGCTCCCCAATTTATTTAAAGCGCACGTCGCTTTTTTAAGTGCGTGCGCTTAATTTATTTAACACTTATTTTTTCAAACCCACTCAAAGTGGGTTCGGAAAAACGAAATTATATGGCATCTATAAATGAGAAATTAGATTGGGATGCAAACCGATGTCTAAATTACTCTTGGATTACAAATCCGAGAAAACCAGTCTCTATCCTATAGAATGTTCTCAATCTCTTTAAGGTGGCTTACTTCGTATGTAGGTGTAAATGCTTTCTCTTTTACGCCTTTAAGATTTACGAATATCTGGTCCATCCCTATGTTGTGTGCTCCTGCTATGTCGGTCTCGAACATATCTCCAATCATAATGCTCTCTTCGATTTCTGATTCTGCAATGGATAGTGCATGCTCAAACAGTTCGCGTCGTGGCTTGTTTATACCTATGTGGTCCGATAGGATAAGGGCTTTGAAGTAGTCTCTTATTCCGCTGGTTTTCATCTTCTTTTCCTGCAGTTCCTGAAAACCGTTTGAAAGTATATATAGGTTGTATTTTGGATATAGATATTCAAGTATCTCTTTTGCATAGGGAATGAGCTTGTTTTTTGTAGGTATAAGCTGTAGCGATTCCTTTTCGAATTGTGCAGCTAATGCTTCGTCGTATGCTCCTACCACCTTTAACGGATGTCCGAAACGCTCTTTGTTCAGTTGTGCTTTTGTTATCTCTCCTTTGCCATATTTTGTCCATAGCTCCAGATTATATGGGGTGTATATATCCATATATTGCCGGAACGATTCAAAGAATCGGCTGTATCCAAGATTATCGTATGTCTCTTTGAATGACTCTCGTGATGCTGCCGAGAAATCGTATAGTGTGTCGTCGAGGTCTATAAAAATGTTGCGGTATCTCTTCATTTCTAATTTTGCTGCTGTGTCTATCTTTCCATTGTGTGATGACAAATATTATGTGGGTGTGTAAGATTTATAATTCCACACACCCACATGTTTATCTGTGCTGTAATGTATTATCTCACTTGTATTACCAGATAGCGCGATACGCTCCAGAAGGTCTCGGCATTGGTAATGGTCAGTACATACTGTTTGTTCTCGTCTTTCTCGAGTTTGTAACTGCCTGATGGGTGGTTTGTGAGTATCTTGGCTTTCTTGGCATATGTGTTTATGCTACCCAGTTCGCGCATGTCGGCTTTTGTGAAGTATTCGAGGTTTGCATCCGTATTACGCAATACATCTCCGCTCTTCAATATTTTCTCTTTCTTCAGTTCGCTCTTGGTGCCTATTGCATACCATACGGTGTGTAACTTGCTGTCCTGTTGCTGTATGGTCTGCTCTTGACTGATGGCCTCGGCCCTATATGCTGTTATGGCACTGTCCAACTGTGCTATGTGGATGTTTTTCTCGGCCAGCATCTTATATAGCGACTCAATCTCCTGACTCTTCTGTGTCAGTTGTTCCTGAAGATTCTTTATCATCTGCTGCATCTGTTTCGAGGCAGATTTGTTTTTGCTTAGCTGTGCTGTCAGTTTTTCTATCTGTTCCTTGTTTCTCTCGAGTGTCTCGTGTATAAAGAGGATGTCGTTTTGCAGTGTCTCTTTACGGCTTATCTCACTTCCTGCTGCATTTAGATTAACACGTCCTTGTGCTTCGTTTATTGCGCGAAAACCATTCTCGACACTGTTTATTATCTCCATCATCTCATCAAGTGCAGCTTCGCGTTCTGCTATCACTGTCTGCAGTGAGTCGTTCTGGCTCATCAGTACTTTACGTTTGGGGCCATCCTGACATGCTGTGAGTATCATTGCTGTTGTTGCTATTAGAAATAGAATCTTTTTCATAATGGATATTTTTGTGGGTTGTTAATATATCAGTTCTGTTATTCACTCTTCTTCTCCTCATCGGCACCGCCTACCAATAATACAAACTCTCCGCGCGGCTCATTTGTTTTAAAGTGTGCGATGAGTTCTTCTAATGTTCCTCTTACGCACTCTTCGTGTATCTTGGATATCTCTCTTACGGCTGCAGCCTGTCTGTCGTTGCCGAAAACCTCGGATAGTTGTGTAAGTGTCTTTAGCACACGGTAGGGCGATTCATAAAATATTATTGTGCGTTGCTCATCCTTAAGAAAGTTCAATCTTGTCTGGCGACCCTTCTTTTGTGGCAGGAAACCTTCAAAAATAAACCTATCTGAAGGCAATGCCGATGATACAAGTGCCGGGACAAAGGCGGTTGCACCAGGCAGGCACTGTACCTGAATATCGTTTTTTACACATTCGCGTACCAGCAAGAAACCTGGGTCCGAGATTGCCGGTGTTCCTGCATCGGAAACAAGTGCTACGTGATGTTCGCTATCCCTTATTCTCTCCACCAGCGCACCTACAGTCTTGTGCTCGTTGAACTTGTGGTGTGAGTACATAGGTACCTGTATGTCAAAATGTTTCATAAGTTTCCCCGAGGTACGTGTATCTTCGGCCAATACAAAATCGGCTTCGCGCAGAATACGCAGTGCACGCATTGTTATATCTTCGAGATTACCTACAGGGGTAGGAACCACATATAATATTCCCATATTAGAAATTTGTGTATATAGATTATGTCACTGTTTTAATTTGTACAAAAATAGTTAGTTTTTGCATATATACCTCCATTTTAACAAATATTCAGACAAACGAGCGAGAAATATGAAGCTTGCTTCAATATTTCTTACAGCGAGTGCAGTAAATATTCGCAAAATAGTGATAATAAATTGTTGATAATTTGTTTTATCTATAGTTGCTCTTTTATGATTATAGTTCTACCTTCGCAAGGTAAGAATTTATATCCTTGTAACAAATTAGCATAAATGAATAGATTTTCGGATTATAATCGTATGGAGATGGTGCGCAGAGGACGAATTGAGGTTATCTGTGGTTCGATGTTCTCGGGTAAGACAGAAGAGCTTATACGTCGCATGAAACGTGCCAAATTTGCACATCAGAAGGTTGAGATCTTCAAGCCTGCACTTGACACTCGCTATTCCGAGGAAGAGGTTGTCTCACACGATAGCAATCATATACTTTCCACTCCCATTGAATCGTCGGCAAGTATTCTGCTACTTGCTACAGATGTGGATGTGGTGGGAATTGACGAGGCGCAGTTTTTCGATGACGAGCTTCCGGCTGTGTGCAACGAGTTGGCGCGTCGTGGCACAAGAGTCATAATAGCGGGTCTTGATATGGACTTCAAATGTAATCCGTTTGGTCCTATGCCTGCATTGATGGCAATAGCAGATGATGTAACCAAAGTGCATGCCATATGTGTAAGATGTGGTAATCTTGCCTATGTGTCGCATCGTACTATAGATAATGATAAACTTGTCTTGCTTGGCGAGAAGATGGAGTATGAACCTCTGTGTCGCGAGTGTTACGAAAAGGCATTGGCTGCACGTAATGAACAGAATGTAGATGATAAACAGTGAAATTTCGCTAGGACGTTTTCTTAAGATAATACTTGTACTCATTACGTTGGCAATAACTTTTTTTGTTGTCGACTCATTGAGTAATGTGCTATTGCCTTTTTTCGTGGCATGGCTCATAGCCTATCTGTTGTACCCTTTGGTAAGGTTCTTCCAGTATCGCCTACGCTTTAAATACCGTATGCTCTCGATTGTGGCGGCACTGGTGCTTGTCCTTACGTTGCTTGTAGGTGTCTTTATGCTTATCGTGCCATCTATGGTGGCCGAGTTCGCATCATTCAAGAGTGTTGCCATATCATTCTTTGGTCAACAGGTGAAGAATCCTACTATACCTCCCTTGATAGCCGAGTATGTACGTGAGTTGGGTAATGAACAGGGGGTGATGCAGCTGTTGCAGTCGGATGGGATACAGGACTTATTGATGCATGCATGGTCCCGTCTCCAGCATGTGTTACTTGGTACCATAAATATTGCGGCTCAGTTGGCTGCATCGTTTATTGTTCTGCTGTATATCTTCTTTATACTGCTCGACTACGAAATGCTTGCCGATGAATGGAAACAGGTGTTGCCACTGAAATGGCGTCGTTTTGCAACCCGTCTATCCGACGACCTTACCGATGGCATGAGTCAATATTTTCGTGGTCAGGCGCTTGTGGCTCTCTGTGTAGGTGTACTATTTGCCATAGGTTTCCTTATTATTGATTTTCCGATAGCGATAGGATTTGGCCTTTTTATAGGAGTTCTTAATCTTGTTCCTTATCTTCAGATAGTATCTCTGGTGCCTATGACACTGCTTGCACTTATGAAGGCTGCCAATACCGGTGATAATTTTTGGGTGATTCTCTTTTCTGCTCTTGCTGTGCTATGCGTTGTACAGACTATTCAGGATCTGTTTCTTGTACCACGCATAATGGGCAAGAGAATGAATCTGCATCCGGCCGTCATACTGCTTTCATTGTCGATATGGGGTTCCTTGTTGGGTATGTTGGGAATGATTATAGCCCTTCCGTTTACAACATTATTGATTGGATATGTGAAACGTTATCATAGTCTGCATACCGATTCCTCGAGGGAGGAAAATGGAGCGTCGGACTCTTCGTTTTCTTCTGTAGATGGTAATATGGAAGAAAATTAGTTATTTTATGGCAAAAAAGTTTGCAGAATGAAAAATAATGCATATCTTTGCACTCGCTTAACGGCACATAGAGGTTGACTCGCTAGCTCAGCAGGTAGAGCACATCCCTTTTAAGGATGGGGTCTTGGGTTCGAGCCCCAAGCGAGTCACACAATTAAGGAGGACTTCAAGCAGAAGTCCTCCTTAATTGTATCTTTGAAGAGTTTATATAATAATTTTTGTATATGATTACGCGGTGTTATCTTGAGATAACTAATATATGTAATTTGAATTGTATATTTTGCCCCAAGAC
This sequence comes from Bacteroidaceae bacterium, assembly GCA_017507105.1. GTDB lineage: Bacteria > Bacteroidota > Bacteroidia > Bacteroidales > Bacteroidaceae > HGM04593. The sequence goes on along the minus strand of JAFWBM010000044.1, from coordinate 76,266 downwards.
CAAGAGGGTCAAGCGCAGCTTGACATATGAGGAGTTTGATAATATAACAGATTCATTACGTGGCAAGGTGAAATTTCTCTATTTCCATCTTATGGGAGAGCCATTGTTGCACCCACTCTTGCCGCAGTTCATTGCTGTGGCGCGAGATAAGGGATTCGTCCCGGTGCTTACAACAAACGGTACATTGTTGTCGGGGGCCCAAAAGGTAATTGAGGCTATGCCGCACAAAGTGCAGATTTCGCTACATTCGCACGAGGGTAATGGACGCGATAATCTGCATGAGTATATAGATGGTGTGATGCAGTTCTCTCTAGAGGCTGCAAGGCGTGGAATTGTTGTGGTTTTACGATTGTGGAACGGTGGGGGATACGATAGTGCCAATGAAGAGATTAAGACTCTTATATCTCAATATGTGCCTACTGGGTGGACCGAGCGTTATGATGGCTGGCGAGTGGCAGAAAACCTATATTTGGAGTATGACGGTATGTTTGAGTGGCCCGATACCGAGCGTGATGAATATGTTTCAGAGGAGTCTTTCTGCTATGCTTTGCGTAACCAAATAGGTATTCTGGTCGATGGCAGCGTGGTTCCTTGTTGTCTCGACCATGCAGGGGAGATGGTGCTGGGGAATATCTTTTCAGAGTCGTTGGATGCAGTTCTTGAATCGCCGCGTGCAAGGGCAATCTTTGATGGTTTCTCGCGTCACATAGCTGTTGAGCCTCTTTGTCGCCGCTGCGGATATGCCAATGTTACCAAGCGTTTCAGAAAATAGAAAGCAAAAAATATAGATAGCCCAACAAGTGGTTGGGCTATCTATATTTTTGTAGCGGAATAACAACTATTTATATATTATGCCGCATGGATGTAGTGCATGATAATTATGATGCAAGAATCTCCTGTGCACGTACTGCATCGCGGTCAAGAGGCTTGTCATCCTTGATTGCCTTTGTAAATGGTATATATACAATTTCGTTGTTGCGACTTCCAATCATGACATTACGCTGTCCCTCTAGAAGTGCATCTATTGCAGCGACTCCAAGTCGGCTGGCAAGGATACGGTCGTTGGCTGTGGGACTGCCGCCACGTTGCAAATATCCAAGTATTGATACACGTACGTCGAGTTCGGGGAAACGCTCGCGCATACCCTCGGCAACCTCCATTATGTTGTAATCTTTTTCGCGTCCCTCGGCAAACAATACGATACTGCTGCTCTTCGTGCGGCGCAGACCGTTTGCAATGAATTTGTTTATGGTCTCGAACTCGGGGTCAATTTCGGGAAGTACACAAGCCTCGGCGCCTGTTGCAATGGTACCGTTAAGTGCAAGGAAACCGGCGTCACGTCCCATAACCTCTACAATGAAGAGGCGCTCGTGAGAGGATGCAGTGTCACGTATCTTATCGACACACTCCATGATTGTGTTCAACGCTGTATCGTAACCTATGGTTGTGTCGGTGCCGTAGAGGTCGTTATCGATGGTGCCGGGAAGTGCAATACATGGTATGTCGTATTCGCGTGCAAGATTGTATGCACCTGTGATAGAACCGTCACCGCCAATTACTACCAAAGCATCAATTCCTTGTTCTTGAAGCATGTCATATGCCTTTGCGCGTCCCTCCTCGGTTTTGAACTCGGGACAGCGGCTTGTCTTCAGAATTGTACCTCCACGTTGGATGATATTGCTGACATCCTCGGTCCTGAACTCTTTTATTTCGCCTGTAATGAGGCCTTTGTATCCGCGATAGATACCCTTGACTTTAATTCCATGATAGATGCATGCACGTGTGACCGCACGGATAGCTGCATTCATGCCCGGAGCGTCGCCACCCGATGTGAGTACGCCGACGCAATTGATCTTATTCTTCATCTTTTTTGTTATTATAGTTTAAAATTGCTTGTCTACAATCTTCCATAAGCCATTTTGGTGTTGAGGTTGCACCGCATATTCCAATGCTCTCAACTCCATTGGTAAGTGTGAAATCTATCTCTTGCGGCCCCTCTATATGGTAGGTGTTGGGATTTGTACTTTTGCATTTGTCAAATAGTATCTTTCCGTTGGAGCTTTTTCGTCCGCTTACAAAAAATACCAGTTGGTGTTCTCCTGCAAATTTGCTTATTCCACTCATTCGGTTCGATACACGACGGCAGACTGTGTCGAAATATTCGACCTTGCATGTTGTGGAGACACGCTCTCGGATGGCTTCAACGATTCTGGTGTATCCGTCTAAAGACTTTGTGGTCTGGGAGTATATGTATGTATCCTTGTCTGGTGAGATTCTATCCAACTGTTGTGCCTCTTCAATGACGATGGCTTCGCCACGTGTCTGTCCCACGAGTCCCAGTACTTCGGCATGACCGGCTTGGCCATGAATTATAATCTGCCTGTTTTCCTTTTCGCTCTCTTGCCATTTCTTTTTTATGCGTTGTTGCAGTTTGAGCACTACCGGGCAGGTTGCATCAATCAGGTGCAGGTTATTACGTCTGGCAATCTCGTAAGTTTCGGGAGGCTCTCCATGTGCACGTAGCAGGACTTTTGCATTGTGCAACTGGGCAAATGCTGCATGGTTTATTGTGATGAGCCCCATGCGTTTCAGCCTTTCGCACTCCTTTCCATTATGTACTATATCACCCAAACAGTAGAGAGGCTCTCCTTTGGCAAGTTCCTCTTCGGCCTTCTGTATTGCAGTGGTTACACCGAAACAGAATCCCGACTGTTCGTCAATCTCTATCTTTAACATTCTTCTGTTATCTTTTTAAATAGGGTGAGTAACCACTGCTCTTGCTCTTCTCTAGTCATATGGCTGTTGTCGAGCAGCAATGCGTCATCTGCTTTGCGCAACGGGCTTACCTCGCGTGTTTGGTCAATATGGTCGCGTTGCTGTACATTCTCGAGTATCTCGTTGTAGTCGGCTTTGTCGCCACGTGCTATTATCTCGTCGTAGCGTCTCTGTGCTCTTACTTCGGCTGACGCAGTAACAAAGACCTTCATCTCGGCATCGGGAAATACTGTTGTACCTATATCACGTCCATCCATGACTATACCTTTTGCCTTACCCATGCAACGCTGCTGTTCAATCATGTCGGCGCGTACAAAATCCAAAGCCGCAATCTGGCTTACAATACGGGATACCTCTAATGAACGTATATCTTTCTCTACATCCTTTCCGTTAAGCAGGGTGATGGAGTTTTTTGTTATAGGATCGGCCTCGAATGAAATCTTTATCTCATTCATTCTGCTGCGCAGGTTGTTTACGTCAATACCATCACTGTTTACAAGGTTGTTATTCAGACAAAATAGTGCAACTGCACGATACATGGCTCCACTGTCGAAGTAGAGATAACCTATGTTGCGTGCCAATGACTTTGCCATTGTGCTTTTACCACATGACGAGAAACCGTCTATTGCTATAATTATTCTTTTCATATTATGTGTTTATATCGTTTCAAAGGCTATATGATGCATTGAACATCAGTGAAGAAGAGGATATATGTAGTTTGCTGTACGACATCCCCAATTTTATCTTTTTCAATGAGAGGCCTGCTCCTGCAGTCAGTCCGTCCCATTTTGTCCCTTCGGCCGATAGCTCTTTACTGATTATGTAATTATATCCAAGTGATACATGAAAACTATTTCCAAGGAGCACGTCGGCTCCGAATACAAAATGCTTTAACAATAGTTCGGAGAAACTGTCTTCGCTGCCATCGGCATTGTAGAAGTCATCTTTGCTCCATTTGTGCATGTTCACAATTGTGGCCGAGAGGCGTATGGGGGCATGTGCAAGTCGCTTGGTGACGCCGAACTGAAGATCGAAAGGAAGTTTCTCGTTCTTCTCTTCGAAACTTTTGACCTGACCGCCCAGATTACGTAGTACAATAGATGCCGAAAAATCACCATCCTCGTCGTAGTAATTTATTCCCAGGTCCACACCTAATGCTATTGAGGTGTAGCTCTCATACTTGGAATATATAAATTTGCCGGCAACTCCACCGCTCCAACGTCCTCCAAGCAGATAGCTGTATATGATGTCCATCTCAATATCTTTTGCTGCGAATGTTCCCGTTGAGATGTTGTCGGGTGTATACCCATCAAATGAACCATAGTCGACATAACGTGCAGCAATGGCTGCAGACGAACGCTCACCGAAATTCATGTTGAAAGCAGCACCGGCAATCTTGCTGTCGCTCATATATGACATATATGATAATCCTAACGACTTATCCGATATATTGGGTAGCAATGCCGGGTTATGTATTGCCAACATAATCTCGTCGTCGGGCAAGGATATATTGCTACCGCCAAGTGCAGCAGCATGTGATGAGTAGGGCAGGTGCAGGAAATTAAAGGATGTACCTGCATCTTGTGCGTTCACTGCAAATGGGAACAATAATGATATGATAAATAATCTTATATACACTTTCATCGGTATCTGTATTGTGCAGTACCTTGTAAAAAAGGTTTGTTACTGCGAAGATATATAATTTTATTGTTGCATGCGAGAAATGGAGTGGCTTTTTTACCTAAAAAGATATACCGTTATTTCTCTTCTCACAATAAAACGTGGTTAATGTACTTTATAGTATGTTGGAGCTTCTTAAATATGTTGAAAAAGTATTATAGATAAAAATTAAATTCCTATCTTTGCGATAAATCGCAAACGTAAAGCAGTAGTGCTATAAAATATTTCATTATGTATAACTGGGAACAAGTAAGAGAGAGAGTCAACGAGTTTATATCTGCACTCGAGATAGAACATCATCCTAAGGAGTTGTATCGTCCTATAACTTATACCTTGTCGCAAAGTGGCAAACGTGTACGTCCTGTGTTGTTGCTAATGGCCTATAATATGTATAAGGAGAATATAGATGCAGCATTGTATCCTGCTGTGGCTATGGAGACTTACCATAATTATACTCTTATTCATGACGATGTGATGGATCGTGCCGATATACGTCGCGGAAAACCTACTGTAGCTGCCAAGTGGGGTGATAATGCTGCGATACTTTCGGGTGATACAATGTTGGTACTTGCTTATGAGTTCATTGCAAAGTCTCCTGAAGATAAGCTTAAGGCAATGCTGGATCTCTTTACAAAAACTGCAAAAGAGATTGGTGAGGGACAACAGTTTGACATGGAGTTCGAGACTCGCGATGATGTAACAGAAGATGAGTATCTCGAGATGATACGCTTGAAGACCTCGGTGCTTATGGCTGCCAGTCTTAAGATGGGAGGTATATTGGCAGGTGCAAATGATAGTGACCTGGCTAACCTCTATGCATATGGAGAGACTATGGGTGTTGCTTTCCAGTTGCAGGACGACCTTCTCGACGTATATGGCGATGTCAATCTGTTTGGAAAGAAAATAGGAGGCGATATAGTATGCAATAAAAAGACTTTCCTGCTTATCAAGGCTTTGGAGAAGGCTTCTGACGAGCAACGGGCAATAATTAATGATTGGCTGTCAAGAGAGAGTTTTGATGAAAAAGAGAAGATTGCCGCAATAACTGCGATATATGACGAATTGGATATAAAGAAAGTTTGCGAAGAGAGAATAAATACACTTTTTGCAAAGTGCGATTCATATATCGAAGCTATATCACTTCCAATAGAGAACAAGGTGGAGTTGAAGAGCTTTGTAGACTCGTTGTTGAATAGAAATCTGTAACAGAACGGATGCCTTACCGTCGATTACCCAAAACCGACCAAGCACGTATACGGGCACTGCGCATGGCTATTGATAGCAGTGTGCAGAACGGTATCTTTATGAATGTCCTCTCGCATAACTCCTACTATAAGGCGAAGACTTTTCTTGAGCGTTTCTCGCGTGAGGTAGAGATATACAAAAGGTGTGTAAGCGAGCAGTCTTCGAAACGGGGTAACCAGAAATATGATAATGCACTGAAACGTGCGCGTATGTATGTTTCGCATTTTATCCAGGTACTCAGTATGGCTATATTACGTGGTGAGATAGCTCGTAATAAACGTTCCTACTACGCTCTTCCAACGGATGAGGATTCTGTACCAAATCTTTTTACCGAGACAGCTGTGCTTGAGTGGGGTAACCGCATTATAGAAGGTGAAAAACGTCGTCAGGCCGAGGGCGGTGTACCTATATACAATCCGACAATGGGACGTGTATCGGTTGAGTATGAGATATTCAAGGAGATGTATATAAGACAGCAATCCTTGCAGCAACGTACAGCCGAGGCTCTACGCAATATAGCTGCGATGCGTCCCGAATGCGATGAAATTATAATTGATGTATGGAGTCAGATAGAGGAGGCCTTCTCGAATTTGCCTTCTGCCGAACGTATCGAGAATTGCGCACGATATGGAGTGATATACTATACACGTACTGATCGCAAGCCGGCATCAAAAGAATAAGTTTTAAAATGGTTATATAAGACCTTTCCTGTGGATATGATTGAGCTGATAGACACACATACGCATTTGTTTGTAGAGGAGTTTGACGAGGACCGTGATGCTGCAGTGGCACGTGCACTCGAGGCCGGAGTGGGACATCTGTGTCTGCCTTGCATTGATATCTCCAGTGTTGAGTCTATAGATGCAATGTGTAAACGATATCCCGGAGTATGTCATTCTATGATAGGATTGCACCCGACAGATGTTAAAGATGATTATAAGGAGCAATTGGCTCAGATGTACAATTTATTGGATTGTAATGACGATTATATTGCTATAGGCGAGGTGGGGCTTGACTTTTATTGGGATAGAACCTATGAACAACAGCAGGTAGAGGCTTTTGAGAAGCAAATAGAATGGGCAATAGAGCGACGGTTGCCATTGGTGATACATTCACGTAATTCATTTGATAGGCTGTATTCTATAATGTCTTCTCACCGTAGTGATGAATTGACGGGTATATTCCATTGCTTCTCGGGTAATGTTGACGAGGCATCTGCTCTATTGGAGTTTCCAGGTTTCATGCTGGGTGTGGGTGGTGTGCTTACATACAAGAAGAGTACCTTGCCTCAAGTGTTGGCAACTGCGGTGTCTCTTGAGCGTATAGTGCTTGAGACCGATTCTCCCTATCTTGCACCTGTGCCTTATCGCGGACGTCGCAACGAGAGTTCCTACGTGGTAGAGGTGGCGAAGTTTCTTGCCAATCTTTATAATACTTCGTTTGAGACGGTAGCTGCAATTACAACAGCCAATGCCCGAAAAATCTTTACAAGGATATAACTGCGAGGGAGTTTTATTGTTTTAAACTGAATAAATGTATGAAACAACCTGTTTCATACCATAATCGAAATCCTATTTTATAAGACTACAATATTTTTTATTCTGATTAATGTAAGATTTAATAATCTTGTATTATATTTGCAATGTCTTGTTCCGCATAGGCTCTCTATCGAGAGTGCGGATTAAAAGGGAAACAGGTGAGAATCCTGTACAGTCCCGCTGCTGTAAGCTCTGGAAAAGCTTTCATTCAATCTGATACCACTGCCCGAAAGGGTGGGAAGGAGAATGGAAAAGAGTAAGTCAGAAGACCTGCAAGACGAGTCAATTGCCCATATTGCTTTCGAGGAAAAGGCACGGGTCATTGTTTTATATCAACTAAATATTATGCGTCTCTATCGCATTCTCATATCCTGTATTACAGGATGTATGTTATTGTCGGCTTCTACATGCAAGGCTTTCTTGCAGGTAGATACAATACATTCCATGTTGGATACATTGATAGTGAGTGGGGTGCGGATTGGGGCCACTCATAGTGCCGCGCCATCGCAGCAGATAGATGCCGATGAACTAAGGCGCCTGGGTGTCACGAATGTTGGCGATGCCATGAAATTTATGAGTGGAGTTACTGTAAAAGATTATGGTGGAGTGGGTGGCCTAAAGACTGTCTCGGTGCGGGGAATGGGCGCACAACATACAGCTGTCTTCTATGATGGTGTTGCGATAGGAGATTGTCAGAGTGGTCAGGTTGACCTCGGTCGTTTCTCTACAGACAACCTCGAGGGAGTTCAACTTACGATTGGGCAAGGCAATGATATTTATCGTCCGGCACGTGTACTGGCATCAGCTGCAACGTTGTTTGTAGAGACTGCTATGCCCAGAAGTAACAATTTGAATGTCTCATTGTGTACCGGTTCGTTTAATACATATCAGGCTGCAATACAGTGTGGTCGTCTTCTAGGTAAAGGATGGCGTATGTCGCTGTTTACCGATTATATGACGTCTGGAGGTAAATATAATTTCGATATTGAAAATCTAAGAAGCAGTATTAAAGGTAAGAGGTTGAACTCGGACATAGAGGCAATGCGTGCCGAGACCTCTTTTTCTTGGAGTGGAAAAAGGAGTCTTTTCAGAGCAAAACTCTATGCATACAATTCGTCGCAGGGTGTGCCTGGTGCCGTTATTGTAGACAACCCCTTGAGCAGCGAAAGGTTACTTACAAGAAATCTATTCGGACAACTGTTTTACGAATTACAACCAAATAACATTATAAGAATGAAGGCTGCTTTGAAACATAATTATGTGTATAACCGAAACAAACAGCCTGCAATACATAATTGTAACAGATATAGACAACACGAGACCGATTTCTCTTATACTATAGCTATGTATGCAGCAGAATGGCTCTCCTTTGCCATAAGCGAAGAGGCCTTCTATAATACATTGAGAACATCAAACAGACATAATACTATGTCTTCGTCGCCCGAGCGCCTAACAATTCTCTCGGCTGCCAGCATGCAGTTGAGTCTCAGCAACTTCTCGGCAACAGCTTCGTTGTTGTATAGTTATGCCTCGGAGTGGAGTAATAGTGGTGAGGTGGCACCGGACAGGAGTAGATTCTCGCCTTCAATAGCTGTGGCTTTTTCTCCTTTTGGCAAGGGTATGACATTACGCGCTTCATACAAGGATATTTTCCGTATGCCGACATTTAACGACCTCTATTATAGAGAGAGCGGTAATTATAAATTGCGTCCCGAGAAGAGCCGGATGTTCAATGCCGGCCTCTCATATTCATATACATCCAATAGCATACTTAAAGAGATGAATATTGCTATGGATGCTTATTATGGTGCTGTGAAAGATAAAATAGTTGCCGTTCCAGGTATCTTTGTTTGGAAGATGAGCAATGTGAATGATGTGCGACTTAGCGGTTTTGATACAAATCTCTCATCAGCTTTTGCTGTTAATGATAAGTGTGACTTTAAGATATCTGCTGCATATAACTATATGTATGCGGTAGATGATACCGAGGGCTCTTTGTTCAAAGGTCATCAGATTATATATACTCCCCGTCATTCAGGCTCTTTTGCTGCATCACTCTACACACCTCTTCTGGATATTGGCTATTCACTTGTATGGAGTGGCGATCGCTATCGTCTTGCACAGAATATACCATCTACCAGAGTAGATGCTTATTACGACCACTCTATGTGGGTATCGCACGATTGGAACGTGGGTCGTGGAGTGTTATCGGCAAAGATTGATGCCATGAACATTCTCGGAACAAACTACGAGATTATACGCTATTATCCTATGGCAGGACGTAGCTTGCACCTATCATTGATGTTAAAATTGTAGAACATATAAAATTTAATTATTATGAAAAAGAGATTGTCTGGTTTGTTGCTCCTGGCAACGATAACATTCATTGTTTCGTGTGATAGCGATAGTGATAATACATTCAATGGCGGTTATGTAACGCTCAATAGCGGGTGTTATATTGTTAATACCGGAAACTGGGAAGGAAATGATGCAAGTATACAGTATTGCGATTTTGAGAAAATGCTTGCAACTTCAGGTGATGCTGAAAGCAATATATTTGCTGTACAGAATGGAACTCTTTTGGGTGACTTGGCGCAGGATATGCTGTGGGTTAATGATAAATTGTTTGTGACATTGAGCGGCTCACAGAAACTTGAGGTTCTTGACGAGACCGGAAAACGGTTACGTGCCCCACATATGTATACTCAAGAAGGTGCTTCTCCGCGTATGATGGCTACTGACGGAGACTATGTTTATGTTACTAATTATGATGGGAATGTGTATGTATATGATACCGATAGAGCCGATTTTGTTAAAAAGATTGCAGTTGGTACTCGTCCCGAGGGTATAAGTTATCTGGACGGATATCTGGTTGTTAATAACTCCGGCGATTTATATGCATATAATGGCACAATCTCTATAATAGAACTTGCAACCGGCAATAGCAAAAGTATAGAACTTGTCAATCCATATACAACAAGTGTTGTTTGTAACGGTGAGGTGTATATAATAGATAGTGGAAACTATTATGATATTCCATCGATGGTTTATCGTATCTCTTTGCAGGATGGTACATGTGCCTCCTTAGGCTTTGCAGCATCGGCCTTAGCTACATATGAGAACACGTTGTATTATGTAAACAATGCGTGGGATTACGAACTGAACGGCTATGTTTCATCACCTCTTTATGCGTATGATGTGGTAACAGGTGAAAAAACAGAGTTCCTGTCGGCTGAAAAAATGAAAAATGTTAACTCTTTGTCGATAAATCCCGATAATGGAGATATATTTGTAGGGTACGCTGAATATGGTGTGCTTGGCACAATGGAGGTGTTCTCTATTAATACATCTTTTAAAGGTGTATTCGATGTTGGTTATTATACAGCAGGAGCAAGATTTGAATACAAGTGATAATATATATGGAATAATATGTAGAGCGATTTTTATGTTCTGCATAGTAATGGTTCTCTCTTGTAACGTAAACAGCAACAAGAGAGAGCCTATTGTAGGTGATACTTTGGAATTACGCCATTCCTCTTTGCTCTCTATTATAGAGTGTGATGGTTATACGGTGGCAGATATAGGTAATCCTTGGGGTAAGGGTATTTTGCATAGATATGTACTTGTCGATAAAGAGAGTGATTTAAGTGAAACCCTCCCTGATGGTACTTTGCTTCGTGTTCCATTGGACAGCATATTACTCTTCTCTACGGTTCATGCCGAGCTTGTATGTACCTTTGGATGCAGCGATGCGGTAAAAGGGGTGTGTGAGTCGTCCTATATTACACAACAGCCCTTGGTCGCTGCTTTACGACGTGGTGAGATTATCGATTGCGGAAGTTCACTGAATGTTGACCTTGAGCGTGTGGCACAACTCTCACCACAGGCTGTATGGGTATTGCCTTATGAAAATGGAGGATATGGCAAACTAGATAAATTATCGTATCCACTTGTGGAGTGTGCCGAATATATGGAGAATTCACCTTTAGGTGCTGCCGAATGGATGCGTTTCTATGGACGTCTTTTAGGAAAGGCTGTATTTGCCGACTCACTTTTTAATATTGTCGAGAAGGATTATCTTGCATTGAAAGAGAATGTGCTGAATATTACAGGAAAACGTCCGACACTAATGTGTGAACTTAAGACCAGCTCGGCTTGGTATGTGCCGGGGGGATGCAGTACGATGGGATTGCTATATAAAGATGCCGGTGCAGATTATATATTCTCATCATACAGAGAGAGTGGTTCACTTCCACTTTCGTATGAGACACTCCTATCAAAAGCATCTGAGGCTGATTTCTGGCTCATAAAGCATGGTGGTGCAGATAAAAGCTATTCTTCTTTGAAGAGTGAGTTCGAGGGATATACCCACTTTAAACCATATAGAGAGCGTAATGTATATGTATGTAATCTGAGTAGGAAACGTTTTTATGAAGAGACACCATTTCGGCCCGATTTACTATTACGTGAACTTGTTGCCATATTCCATCCCGAGATTGTGTGGGATAAAAGATTGAGGTATTATGAAAAGATGGGTGAGTAGAAAATATATATTTCTTATAGTGACTTCTGCCATAGTAACACTCTTGTTCGTTTTCATGAATATCTTTGTTGGTGCTGTGGATATTCCGATTTCTGCAATAATGGATATATTATCGGGCAATCAGGTGGAGAACAGTAGTTGGAGTCTTATTGTTCTCGAGGCCAGATTACCGCAAGCGGTTACAGCTTTGCTCTCCGGTATGGCACTGTCTGTTGCCGGTCTCATGTTGCAGACTCTGTTCAATAATCCGCTTGCAGGTCCCGAAGTATTCGGTATTAATAGCGGAGCCGGTCTTGGTGTTGCTGTTGTAATGTTGCTTATGCACGGTACATTCGTTGCCGGAGCTATGTCATTAGGCGGTTATGCGGCAATGCTTGCAGGAGCCTTTGCCGGAGCATTGTTTATAATAGCTATAATATTGTGCCTCTCTTCGTGTGTGCATAATAATATATATCTGCTTATTGCAGGAATGTCGATAAGTTATCTCAATTCGGCCATTATAACAATGCTTAATTATTTTTCCACAGCCGAGGGAGTACATTCTTATTTAATATGGGGTATGGGTAATTTCGGTGGGGTCTCTATGGAACAGATGCCTTTCTTTGCATCTGTTATAGTCTCATCACTTGTTGTTGCCTTGTTAATGTCTAAGCCTTTAAATGCCATTATGTTGGGTGATGCATATGCGGCAAATCTTGGAATCCATACAAAAAATGTGCGTGGAGTCATACTCCTGCTCACAGGATTACTGACTGCGGCTGTAACGGCTTTTTGTGGTCCCATCTCTTTTATAGGTCTTGCAGTACCACATTTTGCACGTCTTATATTGCGCACTAACAATCATATATATCTGTTGCCTATAACAATGTTTTTGGGTGCAACAGTTGCCTTGCTGTGCAATATGCTATCACAACTCCCGGGCGAAAGCGGTCTCATACCTCTAGGTGCAATAACACCTCTTATAGGTGCACCTGTTATTCTATATGTGGTATTACGTAACAAAGGCATCTGATATCAGATGCCTTTGTGTAAAAATTTTACCGTACTTCCATTATTGTTTGTGGTACTGATTCTTAGGATTGTCAAATGTTTGCAATACGCATTATATCGGCAAAAACACCGGCAGCAGTCACGCTTGCTCCTGCTCCATATCCCTTTATAAGCATAGGATATTCCTTGTAACGTTCTGTTGTGAGAAGTACAATATTGTTGCTACCCTCTAGATTATAGAAGGGGTGATGCTGTCCTACCTTACATAGTGATACACTTCCCTTGCCGTCTTGGTATTTTGCTATGAAACGCCAACGCATATTGTCGGCATCTATCTTTTTGCGTTCTGCCTCGAACTCTGTATCCAGTTTCGGGAGTTCTTCCCAGAAATTCTCGAGCGAGCCGTTGAACAAATCGTCGGGTATAAAGAGGTTTGTCTCTACATCTTCTTGTTCAATGGTGTAACCTGCTTCTCGTGCAAGAATTACCAATTTGCGTATAACATCCTTGCCGCTCAAGTCTATACGTGGGTCGGGTTCACTATAACCCTTTTCCTGGGCCAACCTCACAGTCTGGCTCAATGGTACCTCTTCACTGAGCATATTGAAAATAAAGTTCAATGTACCACTTAATACAGCCTCTATCTTAAGAATCCTGTCGCCGCTGTTCCTCAGGTCGTTTATTGTATTAATGATTGGCAATCCGGCGCCCACATTGGTCTCGAACAGATACTTGATGTTGCGTTCTCTTGCAATATGTTTTAGGCGGTCGTATGTAGCGTAATCTGATGAGGCTGCAATCTTGTTGGCTGCAACAACAGAGATGTTGTGCTCCAACAAGTCGGTATATATTCCTGCAACAGCACTACTTGCTGTACAGTCGACAAATACCGAGTTAAAGATATTCATCTTAATTATACTGTCACGCATGTTCTCTATTGTACTCTCAGGACTCTCCATAAGCTGGTTACGGTAGTCTGTAATGTCTAGTCCTTCACGGTTGAATATTGCATGGTGGCTATTGGCAATACCTACTACGTTCAGTTTCAATCTGTGTTCATCAAGTAGCTTCTGACGCTGCGATGCAATCTGTTCTATCAGGCTTCCGCCAACAGTTCCTATTCCGCATATAAAGAGGTTAAGTACCTTATACTCGGAAAGGAAGAATGAGTCATGGATTACATTGAGTGTCTTTCGCAGGAACTTCGATTTGATGACAAACGATACGTTTGTCTCCTGTCCTCCTTGTGCGCATGCTATGACATTTATACCATTGCGTCCTAATGTGTGGAACAACTTGCCTATGATGCCGGCATTATGTCGCATGTTTTCACCCACTATAGCTACTGTTGATAATTCACTGACAGCAGTAACAGGCTCCATAAGACCCATTGAAATCTCTTTTTCAAACTCTGCGTTAAGCACGTCGCAAGCCTTCGCTGCATCGATATGTCGCAAACCTATAGAGGTGCTGTTTTCAGATGAGGCTTGCGCTACAAGGAATACGCTTATACCTGCATTTGCCAGGGTGCTGAATATGCGATGGTTGACACCAACTATTCCAACCATTCCTAAACCTTGCACTGTAAGGAGATCGGTGTCATTGATACTTGATATTCCTTTTATAAGACGGCCGTCAGCCTTGCTCTCGGCATTGATGATTGTACCCTCACCTGTAGGGTTGAATGTGTTTTTTATTGCAATTGGGATATTGGCCTTGAATACAGGGTATATTGTAGGTGGATATACCACTTTGGCGCCGAAGTTACAAAGCTCGGTAGCTTCAACATAGCTAAGGTGCTCTATTGTGTATGCATTGTTTATTACCTTGGGGTCGGCTGTCATGAAACCATCCACATCGGTCCATATCTCTAATATGTCGGCACCAAGTGCTGCGGCAAGTATTGCTGCTGTATAGTCTGAGCCTCCTCGCCCAAGATTGGTTATTTCGCCGCTATCCTTGTCTTGTGATATGAATCCGGGTACAACAATAATCCTATCATTGTTGCCGTCAAAGGTTTTGTGTATAAGTTCGTCTGTCTCTTCGTTAGCAAGGATGTTCTTGTTGTGTTTAACTTCTGTTCTAATGAATTGGCGTGAATTGTAGCGCACCGCACCATCAATCAATGCAGTGACGATACGGCTCGATATTCTCTCGCCGTAGCTCACAATGGTGGCTTCGCTTTTGGGGGTTATGTTATTTATAAGTGCCAATCCTTGGTAGATATTGTCGAGTTCATTCAACAATTTGTCTACCTCTTGCAGCAGTGCTATACGTTTATCCTCGCACTGGATAATGCTATAGATAAGTTCGTGATGGCGTGTTACAATTTGCTGGAACTCCTCGTTGAATGAGTTGTCACCATTCACTGCTAGCTGTGATGTCTTGATGAGTTTGTCGGTAACCCCACCAAGAGCAGATACTACAACAATTACATTCTCGCTAGATGCTGCCGATTCAACAATGTTTTTGAGATTCAATATGCTGTTTACGGAACCTACGGAGGTTCCGCCAAATTTCATTACTTTCATGCTTGTATACGGTATATTCTTTCCATAAAGAAAGAAGCTAATTATATATCGTTGAAAAATTGCTGCGAATATATGCTATTTGCTGTAAAAAAGCAAACAATGTGTCGAGTATTGTCGGCTAAATAGTTAAAAACAGTAGAAGTCGAGGTGTCTGTTTTCTAAAAAGAGTTTCATCTGTATGAAAATATGTTCTCTACAGTTTGGCTATGATGTGTCGTTGAACTATCTTAGCAGATAAATAAGGATGTATGGCTAAGGAAAAGACTACATTTCTATGTAATGAATGTGGCTACGAGTCGCCAAAGTGGGCAGGGAAGTGCCCCTCGTGTGGTGCATGGAATACTCTTGTCGAGAAGAGAGTACGTCTGCAGTCGGCTACACATACTTCGCTACCGGGAATTGAGAGACACTCGCAACCGGTACTGATAGACGATGTCTCCACTGATGATCTCCCACGCCTCAATTTGATGGATGTGGAACTAAACAGAGTGCTTGGTGGTGGACTTGTCCCGGGCTCAATGGTTCTGCTGGGTGGTGAGCCCGGCATAGGAAAGTCTACACTCGTTCTTCAGACGGTACTCAGGTTAAAGAACCGTCGTGTGCTTTATGTATCGGGTGAAGAGAGCGTGCAACAGATAAAGTTGCGTGCCGATAGGATTGAGTATAACCGAAGCAATTGTATGATAGTCTGTGAGACACTGCTCGAAACAATATTTACACATATAAAGAATGTTTCTCCTGAGATTGTTGTCATTGACTCTATACAGACTATGTGCAGCGAGTCGGTAGACTCATCTCCCGGCAGCATGTCGCAGGTGCGTGAGTGTACTGCCATGTTGTTGAAATATGCCAAAGAGAATAATGTACCCATAATTCTTATAGGTCATATTACAAAAGATGGTACAATTGCTGGTCCCAAGATACTGGAACATATTGTGGATGTTGTCATACAGTTCGAAGGCGATCAGCATCATATATATCGTGTCTTACGTTCCATAAAGAACCGTTTTGGCAGCACCGCCGAGATTGGTATTTATGAGATGCAACGTGATGGCTTGCGTCAAGTTGAGAACCCGTCAGAATTGTTGTTGAGTGAGCGTCATAATGGTATGAGCGGTATAGCCATTGCTTCGGCAATAGAGGGAGTGAGCCCATTTCTAATAGAGGTACAGGCATTGGTGAGCAGTGCGGTATATGGTACTCCTCAACGTTCGGCTACAGGTTTTGATACACGTCGTATGAATATGTTGCTTGCCGTGCTTGAGAAACGTGTCGGTTTCAAACTCGCGCAGAAAGATGTCTACTTGAATATAGCTGGCGGTCTTCGTGTAAACGATCCGGCTATAGACCTTGCTGTTATCAGTTCCATATTGTCAAGTAACATGGATGTAGAGATAGAACCGGCCGTATGTATGGCCGGTGAGGTGGGGCTTTCGGGTGAGATACGTCCGATAAACCGTATAGAACAACGTATAGCCGAGGCGCAGAAACTTGGCTTTAAGAGAATTCTGGTGCCACGTGCCAATATGAAAAGACTCGATCTGCAACGCTTTAATATAGAAGTAAAAGCTGTTTCAAAGGTTGAAGAGGCCTTTAGGGAGCTTTTCGGATAGTGAACACTTTTGCTCTAATTTGAGTAACGTAATTTATGGTAAATGAATATCAGCTCAGGGTTCTGCCACAGGTGGCAGCTTCAGAGCAGGCAATAAAAGAGTATATATCCCGAGAAAAAGGGTGTAATCTGCAATCTATATATGGTGTGCGTGTTTTGCGACGTAGTATTGATGCACGCCAGCGTACGGTATATGTGAATCTTGCAGTACGTGTTTTTGTGAACGAGATGCCTCCCAAAGACGAGTACAGGCATCGTGACTATCCCAATGTGGAGGGACATGATACTGTAATTGTTGTGGGTGCAGGACCTGCAGGTCTTTTTGCAGCTCTTAAGACAATTGAGAATGGGAAATGTCCTATTGTAGTTGAACGTGGTAAGGATGTACGCAGTAGAAAAATAGATGTTGCAAATATCTCACGTACACACACGGTAGATACCGAGTCGAACTACTGTTTCGGTGAGGGTGGAGCTGGAGCATATTCCGATGGTAAGCTATTTACTCGTAGCAAAAAAAGAGGTAACACCGAGGATATATTGCATATATTTTGCCAGCATGGTGCCAGCCCATCCATCCTCTCAGACGCACATCCTCACCTGGGTACCGATAAATTGCCTCGTATTATAGAGAATATGAGGAACACTATACTTGAATGTGGCGGTGAGGTGCATTTCGAAACACGCATGGAGGAGATACTTGTCAAGAATGGTAAAGTGTGTGGTGTGCGCACTAATCGCGGAGATATTTTTGCGCGTGTTGTTATTCTTGCAACGGGTCATTCTGCCAAGGATGTATATAGGGCACTGCACAAAGGAGGAGTGGCAATAGAGGCAAAAGGAATTGCAGTTGGAGTACGTCTTGAGCATCCCTCTACACTTATAGACCAGATTCAATATCATACTCCGCAGGGTAGGGGTAAATATCTTCCTGCAGCCGAATACAGTTTTACTACACAGGTAGATGGACGTGGAGTGTACAGTTTCTGTATGTGTCCCGGAGGTGTTGTTGTTCCTTCGGCTTCGTCCAATGAGGAGCTACTGGTAAATGGTATGTCCCCTTCGCATCGTGGCGGACGTTGGAGTAACTCGGCAATGGTGGTACAAATAAATAGTGAGGATGTAGAACACCCCGACCTTAGGATGGATATCGAGGGATTTGAGGATGTGGCTCCCGATTCTCCATTACGTGTATTGGCATTTCAGGAGAGGCTCGAACGTCTCTGTTGGATTATGGGTAATCGTCGTCAGACAGCACCGGCTCAGCGTATGACCGATTTTGTCAATGGCAAACTTAGTTACGATCTGCCGGCAACATCCTATGCTCCCGGACTTTTATCCTCTCCGATGCATTTTTGGTTGCCCAGATTTGTTTCAAGTCGCCTGCAACGTGCATTTGTAAACTTTGGTCGTGCATCACGCGGTTTTCTTACCAGGGAGGCCCAACTTATAGGGGTAGAGTCGAGAACCTCCTCTCCTGTGCGTATTGTACGTGACAACGAAACTTTACAACACGCCCAGGTAGAGGGACTCTTTCCCTGTGGAGAGGGTGCAGGATATGCAGGAGGTATTGTTTCAGCAGCTGTGGATGGTGAGCGTTGTGCTCTTTCGGCATGTCAATATTTAGATAGTTTTTAAGTACTCATAGAAAGATTTTATAAGATTACTTTATCTGATACTAATAAGTTCCTATAAAATAGAATAATGACGCATGAAACCCCATGCGTCATTATTCTATTATTATGATATCTGCTTGTAGACTATTATATCCAACTTGTGAGAATCTTCATTTTCTCGTTAGGAACAACCTTTAATGATGTAGCTGTCGCAGGTACAAGTATCGATTCGCCCTGACGTACTTTCATCTCTTCACCATTGTTATCTATGATTGTACCTTCACCCTCTGTACATATAACTATTACAAATGAGTCCAGTGAGGCAAGTTCCATCTCATGCTCTTTTGTCAGGTTATATAGTGATGTGGTAAAGTAGGGGCATGATACCAATTCTACACGTTTGTCATCGGCAGCCTCATAATGTGTGCGATAGTCATCCTGCACACTATAGTCTATAACAGCCTTGCTCTGTTCTGTATGTAGTTCACGAGGGTTGCCGTTGGCATCAACTCGGTTGAAGTCATAGATACGATATGTGATATTGGATGTCTGCTGGATTTCTGCAATAAAGGCTCCTGCTCCAATAGAGTGTATACGTCCTGCCGGCAAGAAGAAAAGGTCGCCTGCATGTATGTCATACTCGGCAAGGAGATCTGTTATTGTGTTATCGGCAATGCTTGCCTCATACTCCTCGGGGGTAACCTTCTTGGCAAAACCGGAACGAAGGCTTGAACCGGGGTCGGCATCTACTACATACCACATTTCGGTCTTGCCTTTAGACTGATGGCGTTCCCATGCCTGCTCATCATTAGGATGTACCTGAATAGATAGGTCCTGACGTGCATCGATGAATTTTATAAGCAAAGGAAACTCCTCGCCGAAACGCTCGAAGTTGGCTTTACCAAGTAGCTTGGCTCCATCGCGCTTGATAAGTTCGGGGAGCATCATTCCTGCATCGGGACCCTCGGCTACAACCGATTCATTATCTTTTACACCTGAGATTTCCCAGCTTTCGCCAACCTGTTTCTGATCTGATACAATACCTTTGTAGGGAAGAATCTTTTCGCCACCCCACAACATGGATTTCAAGATAGGTTTAAACTTGTACATAATGTATGTTTTATTAAGGTTATTCTATTTTGCGAATGTAGTGATTTTTTTTAAAAGCATTAATAAGCAGTTTAAAATTCTTTTATATAATCCTTCTACTTTTTACTTTTGAAATCAGATGTTTGTCTGAATAGAGATAAACAGTGCTCTGTATAAGATTTTTAGTTATAAAATGTTAAAAATGGGGGGGGTAAAAGAACATTTCCTTATTCAGTTTTAATTGGTTATCTTGCACGCTCAAAAAACGGCATGTATATATGAAAAGTAGAGTGTTTTTTGTCTTTTTGATGCTGCTTGCAGTTTCAAATGCTATAGGACAGAGTGTGAACGGAAAAGTTGTAGACAGTTCCAATAATGCTATCGTGGGTGCAAGTGTTGTGTTGTGGTCGTCCGATTCTGTTTTGGTGGATGTTGTACTTACGCAACAAGATGGTACTTTCACACTACCTTGCAATATGGATTATTTCAGGCTGATTGTCCAACATGTAGCGTATCATCCGAAAGAGATTTTCTCAAAAGATAAATCTATAGGTATAATAGTATTGCACTCCAATGATTCAATTCTGAATGAGTTGATAGTCACGGCAGAGCGTCCGATGGTAAGTGTCGAGGACGGTGCACTTGTCTACAATTTGGAGACCTTGGTTCAGAATACTACAGTAACAAATACCTATGAGGCAATAAAAAGAATACCTGGTGTAATGGAGAATGCAGATGAGACGTTGTCCTTGGTGGGGGCTTCATCACTTACGGTCATAATAGATGGAAAACCATCTACGATGTCTGGTGAACAGTTGACTGCAATGTTGAAAATGGTACCCATAGACCGTGTACAAAAAGTCGAGGTTCTATATAGTGCCCCTCCTCAATATCATGTGCGAGGTGCGGCAATAAATCTGGTGCTAAGAAAGAATAATGATTATTCATTGCAGGGCGAGGTAGGAGGTAATTATCAGAATAGGTTTTTTGACAATTATGGTGTTAATGGAAATTTCCGTCTTACAACCCCGAAATGGTCACTCGACCTAATGTGTTCTACAGGCTATTATACTTCTATACAGAAATACAGACTTGCCTCTTTGCATATGTATGGCGATTCGCTATATGATATCCGTCAGAAAGAGGACCTGCGTGGCAAGTCATTGGTACATAGTTATCGTTTGGGCTTCGATTATTATATAGGAAAGGAGAGTAGTCTCTCTGTCGCATATACAGGACAAATGAAACCGAACCACAGTGGCACCACATATTCTCATGGAAACTTCCAAACGGCATTCAGTACTAAGGATGTAGATAAGGATTACCTGCATAATATATCATTGGGAGCTAAATTAGGCGCCGGGCTCTCTTTGGGTATTGATTATACCGACTATCAGGTGTCGGGTTCGCAAATAATGGATATAGTATATAGCAATGGTACAACAGCCGATATATATGTCGCATCGGGGCAACACATCAGAAGTCTCTCGCTGTATGCCGATAAGAGCCATACCTTAGGAAAGGGTTGGACTTTGGGGTATGGAGCAACTTACAAATATACCGATGACAATGATTTCCAGAATAGCAGCAGGAATGATAACAGTTCGATGATTGACAATAGTCTTGAAGAGCATACTTCAACATTCTATATCTCTACTGGCAAGCAATATACAAATGGTGTAAATTTCAGAATATCGGCTACAGGTGAATATTATAAGATTGGCAACTATAAAAAATACTCTTTTTATCCACAGGCCTCGTTGACATGGTTCAAGAATCCCAATCATATATGGCAGTCGTCAGTTTCTACCAATAAAAACTATCCCAGCTATTGGGCTTTGCAATCTGCTGTAACTTATATAGACGGATATAGTGAGGTGCATGGTACACCGGGATTACACCCAAGTACTACTTACGATTTGAATGTGAATTACATATACCGACAAAAATATGTTGCAGGTCTGTTCCATACATATAGAAAAGAGTATTTCTCGCAGGTCCCTTACCAATCTAGTGAACGGTTGGCACTGATATACAAGATGCTAAATTGGGATTATATGGCTACTACTGGGGTAAATGTGGTGATTCCTGTGAAAGTAGACAGTTGGCTGGATAGCAGATTAATGTTGGTAGGAATGAATATTCATCAGCGTTGTGACGACTATTTCGACCTCTCATTCAGACGTGATGATTGGGTCTTCGTTGGAAATATTGATAATTCATTTATTCTTTCCAATGGTTTTACTTTGGAATTGGGTGCTTTTGTACAGACTCCGGCATCACAAGGAACATTCGATATAAAGACGGTTTGGTCTGTTAATGGGGGACTAAAATATACCTTTGCCAAAAAAAAGGCTGTATTTGCCCTCAAGTGTAACGATATATTCAATACATCGTCGCCTTACACATCCATGAATTACAAAGGACAGAAGATGAGTATGGATAATAACTTTTATACTAGATATGTATCGCTTGACTTCATATATCGTTTCGGAGGTTATAAGAAGAGAGAGGTAAAAGAGATAGATACTTCGCGTTTCGGTCACTAATAGTGTATAAAATAAATATAGTGGAAACTTTTGCAGTTTCCACTATATTTATTCTTATTATAGCTGTTTTACTTTACCACAATCTCATCGGTGAACAACCAACCGCCTTCGCAACTGCTCTTGGCTTCATAGCGGATGTAGCGTGCCTTTGTCTCACCTTGCCAACCAAAATTCTTGAAGGTCAGAGCATCGTCTTTAATAACTTCGTGCTTGATATGTGTAAGTTGTGTATACTCTTTGTTGTCGTTTGATACCGATATTATTACATCACATGGCATGAATATCCAAGGATTGCATATCTGCATAAAATCGGCTCCGATGAATGTTATGGTTTCCTCTTTATCCAGGTCGATGACAACATCAATACCTCCCTTTACAAATCCTTGCCAGATTCCATCGTTGTTGTTCCAACCACCACGAATTCCATCTACAAGAGTTGTCTCCTTGCTGGCTGCATAACTCTCATGGTATGGGGCATTCTCGTTGTAGGTAACTTTCTTGCCTATTGCAAGGTGTTGCAATTGTTCATCGGCCTCGGGGCGATTACCGGTCTCATTTGCTAGATCAAACGGGTTGTATCCCTTTTTCTGTAGGTATTCTACTGCTGTTATAGCTCTATTACGGAAATTGTCATAGCATTTAACCTCGGGTTGACTCCATCCAACCTCGGCAATAGCAAGGATGCGTGGATATGCCATCATCTCCATGTGCTCGGGAGTGGGGATATACTCGGCCCACAGATTGCCTTGTACACCATATATGAGTTTGGCATTCTCGCTGCTCATCTCCTCGGGGACAGGGTTGTAGCTGTATACTTTCTTCAAGGGAAGATATCCGCCTATGGCTTCGGGAAGTGTATGCGGAGCGTCCTGATACTGGTCCAGATAACAGAATGTGCCGGGTGACATTATAGCCTTGTGTCCTGCTGCAACAGCTGTAAGTCCTCCTTCGGTCCCTCTCCACGACATGATTGTTGCATTCGGTGCCAATCCTCCGTCAAGAATCTCATCCCATCCGATAATCTGGCGACCTTTGCTGTTTACAAACCTCTCGATGCGGTGTATAAGGTAGCTCTGCAACTCATCTACATCCTTAAGTCCCTCTTCTCTCATTCGTTTCTGGCATAATGGACATGTGGGCCATGATTTCTTCTCGGCTTCGTCGCCACCGATATGTATATATTCCGAGGGGAACAACTCGATTATCTCGCTCAGTACATTCTCCAGGAATTCAAATGTCTTTTCGTTACCGATACAAAAATCGGCCTGTTTGTATGGCTCGTGTGTGCATGATAGCTCGGGGTATGCTGTAAGCACCTCCTCGCTGTGTGCAGGCATCTCTATTTCGGGAACAATTGTTACATGGCGTTTTGCTGCATATGCAACAATCTCTCGAATGTCATCTTGGGTGTAATAACCTCCGTATGCTTCGGCACTTCCCTCATCTACATATTTTCTGCCACTGTTCCACCATTCTTTCCATGTCTCGGCATGGCGCCATGCTGCAAACTGTGTCAGTCGTGGATACTTCTTAATCTCTATGCGCCATCCGGCTGCATCGGTAAGGTGAAGATGCAGACGATTCATCTTGTAGCGTGATATGGCATCTATCTGTTTAATTACAAAATCTTTGTCAAAGAAGTGACGTGATACGTCGAGCATCATTCCACGATATGCAAAACGTGGTTCATCTATAATGGTTCCATATGGGACGCCACCTTCGTTGTCAATACATTGCAATATGGTTTGAAGCGCGTAGAATAGACCACTTTCCGAGGTACTGCATATTTTTATGCCGTTTCCGTCGGTTTTTATTGTATATCCTTCGGGTGATGTGATATTCTCTACCTGCTCTAATATCTGCAGTGTCAACTCGCCTTCTGCTGCCAGGTTCGCTGTAGGGAAGAGTGAACAGATATATTCGGCAATACTCTTGCATGTGTTTTCGTCTGCCGAAACAGTGAATTGCGGATTCTCGCTCAACTCGAAAATCTTGTTTTGAAGCTGGCAACTTTGCGGCATTGGAATAATGTTCAATGGCGCTACCGGCTCTTTTGTACATCCTGTAACAATCAGTAGCAGTGTCAGTAGGTAGGCTGTTCTTTTCATGTTGTTGTGTATTATACTTTATACTATAGTGTCTGTATGCGAATAGAGAAACATAACTCTGCTTTGCGGTGTGCTTTGTAGAGAGAATGTTTCTTATTGGTTGTGTACATAATATTGCAACCAATTGCAGAATAGTTTTTTCCCATCTTCTTGCCAACTGTTTATCGGCGGCAATTGTGGATTGTCTCCGGGGTAGTAGTTATGTGGAATTTCTATCTTCTCTCCTTTTGAAATATCACGCTTATATTCGTTGTCAAGTGTGTTTGTCGCATATTCCGAGTGACCTGTAATGAAGAAGTTTTTTGTATTCAGTTCTTGTATTATATGTACACCCGATATCTGGGATGTTGCAAGTAACTCAATTCGTTTTTCTTTTCTTATATCCTCTTCGCGTAACTCAGTATGGCGGCTCTGAGGCGCATTGAATCTATTGCCCATCTCTTTGAACAAGAGAATATCGGGGCGCAGGATTGTATGTGCAAAGATTCCGAACATTTTTTCCGGCAGAAGATATTTATTTATACCGAACTTCTTGTATAATGCGGCCTGTGCAGCCCAACAGATGAAGAGTGTGGATGTAACATTTTTCTCGGACCATTCGATAATGGAACATAGCTCATTCCAATATGTCACATCCTCAAACGCCAGTTTCTCAATTGGAGCTCCTGTTATTATCAATCCGTCGAAATGCTTATCCTTCAGATGGCTGAACGGCTTGTAATATTGCTGCATATGGTACTGCGAGGTATGCTTGGGAATATGTGTGTCGAGCTTCATCAATGTGAGCTCTATTTCATACGGTGAGGCTGCAAGTATACGTATGAAGTCAACCTCGGTAGTCTCTTTCATAGGCATCAGATTGAGCAAAGCTATACGAAGGGTGTTACCTGTAGAGGTAACCATCTCCTCTACAGGTACACCTTCATTCTTAACTATCTGTAGGGCCGGTAGCCCTTTGGGAACCTTGATAGACACTTTTTGTTTATTTTATTACCATATGTTCAGACGCTCCTCGACAGGTATATATAGAGGATCTGATTCTGTTATTCCAAATGCTTTGTACCAATCTTCTATATGGGGCAGTGTGCCATTTACACGCCAACGTCCAAGAGAGTGTGGGTCACTCTTTGTGCGGTTGCGTATCTCCTCGTCGCGTATGTTTCCTGCCCATACGTTCGAGTATGCAAGATAGAAACGCTGTTCGGGGGTAAATCCGTCTATAACGGGAAGCTGCTTATCTTTTGTTGCATTGCGGAATGCCTGCATTGATATTGTAAGACCTCCGTGATCGGCAATGTTCTCGCCTACAGTAAGTTCTCCATTTGCCTTCAAACCGGGGAGAACCTCAATGTTGTTGAAGTGATCTATGATAACCTTTGTACGTGCATTGAAACTCTCTGAGTCTTTGGCTGTCCACCACTCCTTGTAGTTACCCTCCTTGTCGAACAGACGTCCTTTGTCATCGAAACCGTGTGTCATCTCGTGTCCAATAACTACACCTATGGCTCCATAGTTGAATGCATCATCGGCTGCCATGTCAAAGAATGGATATTGAAGAATACCTGCGGGGAAACATATCTCATTTGTTGTAGGATTGTAGTATGCATTTACAGTCTGAGGAGTCATGTGCCACTCGTCTTTGTCGACAGGTTTGTTAAGACAACGCTCTACATGATCGTCCCATCCAAAACGTGAGATTGTGCGACAGTTCTCGGTATAGCTCTTTTCAGGGTCAATAACAAGCTTGCTGTAGTCCTTCCATTTGTCGGGGTAACCTATTTTTACTGTAAAGGTATTCAACTTTTCGTGAGCAGCAAGTTTGGTGCTGTCGCTCATCCACTCTTGTGCATCTATGCGCTCGCCAAGTGCTGTCTGAAGATTCTTTACCAATTGTACCATGCGCTCTTTTGCTGCAGGTGGGAAATGCTTTGCTACGTACAACTCACCAATAACCTCGCCCAGAGCACCATTTACTATTCCAAGGGCACGCTTCCAACGGGGTTGCTGTGCTTGTCTGCCCGATAAGGTACGACCATAGAAGTCGAAGTTTTGTTCGCCTATCTCGTCACTCAGTTCATTGGCAGTGCTGTTTATTACATTCCATTGCATGTAGGCTATAAGTTCGTTCAGTGGGGTATCACTTATAATTTTGCTTACTTCGGCAATGGGTGCCATTTGGGAAACATTTATATCTTTAATTCCCGAAATGTGAAGGTTGTTGAAGTATGTATCCCAGTCTATTGATGGAAACTCCTTCTTCAACTCAGCATAGCTCATCTTATGATAGTTCTTTGCCGGGTCGCGAAGCTCAACGCTGTTGAATGACTTGTCGGCTATGCGAGTCTCTATTTTCATTACAGCCTCCATGTTTTTCTGGGCCTGTTTGTTGTCGAAACCACAAATCTCGAACATCTTTACTACATGTTCCTTGAACTTGTTACGTATGTTTGTGGTAGCCTCGTCTGTGTCGAAATAGTACTCTTTCTCGGGGAGTGATATTCCGGCTTGGTACAACATGAGCAGATTGTTGTCGCTATCCATGATGTCGGCACCTATACCGGTGTAGAAGAAACCGGCAATACCTTCTCGCATAAGGGTTGCACTCAAAGGAAGAACCTCTTTCTTATCCTTTATTGCTGCAATCTGCTTAAGCATAGGAGTAATGGGAGCATAACCCTCGCTGTTACGGCGTGTGCTGTCCATTGCAAGGTTATAGAGATCGCCAATTTTCTGTGCGTTGCTGCCTGTTTCGTTCTTGGTGGCAGCCTGCTCCAATACAAGTTCTTTCAGCTGCTCACGACATCTTTCGGCAAGAGCATCGAACTGGCCGTAGCGTGCATATTCATCTGTAAGCGGATGGTTCTTATTCCATCCACCTGTTGCATACTGATAAAAATCTGTACCCGGCTTTGCTGTCAAGTCCAGGTTTGCCAAATCAATTTTAGATTCCATAGGCTTTTCTGTTGTACATGCAGCCATGCTCATAGCTGCAAATGCATAAATAAATATACGTTTCATTTTTTTATATATATGTTTTTTGTTTTATCCCAATTTTTCAAGTTCTTCCATCTCATGCTCCCACATGCTCTCGGCATCGGAAAGCTCTTTCTTTAGGGAGGCATAACGTTCAAAGTTCTCGGTGCAACTACCTTCGGGAGTGCTCATCGCGGTCTCTAGTTCCGATATCGCCGTCATTAGTTCATTGACTTTCTCTTCGCATTGTTCTACAAGACGCTCCTGCTTGCGGCGTTGTTTCTGTAATTGTTTCTCGGCTTCGTAACTCATACGGCTTTCGCTTGCCGAAGGCTTTGCAGTCGGTTGTAGCTCTGCCACATGTTGCTTTACTATTGCGTCATTTATGTTATCGACATTCTTGGATGCAAGGTACTCTTGTATGCCACCAAGATGTTCCTTAACCTTGCCTTCGCCAAATTCGTATACCTTTGTTACAAGCCCATCGAGGAAATGGCGGTCGTGGCTTACTATTATCACTGTGCCATCGAAGTCGCGTATAGCATCCTTCAGCACATCTTTCGACTGCATGTCAAGATGATTGGTTGGCTCGTCCAGTATAAGCAGATTCATCTGTTGCAACAGCAGACGTATCATGGCAAGGCGGCTGCGCTCGCCACCCGATAACACTTTTACCGGTTTTTCGGATGTTTCTCCTCCGAACATGAATGCTCCCAATATATCACGTATGCGCAGGCGTATATCACCTGTAGCTACATTGTCTATTGTCTGGAATACTGTGAGGTTTTCATCGAGTAACTGTGCCTGATGTTGGGCAAAATATGCAGTCTGTACTGCATGGCCTATTGTAATCTTGCCGTCGTATCCGATTTCATTCAGAATACAGCGTACAAGCGTTGTCTTGCCCTCTCCGTTGCGTCCAACAAAGGCAACTTTTTCACCTCTGTTTATGGTCAGGTTTACATTGCTGAATACGGTGTGGTTACCGAATGATTTTGTTACATCCTCGCATATTACAGGGTAGTTGCCGCTTCGTGTTGCCGGGGCAAAACGAAGCCTCAGACGGCTTGTATCCTCTTCATCTATCTCAATGGGTACAATCTTCTCGAGTTGTTTAATGCGACTTTGTACCTGTACGGCCTTAGTTGGTTTATATCGGAAACGTTCAATGAACTCCTTTATGTCGGCAATCTCTTTCTGCTGGTTCTCGTAGGCGCGAATCTGTTGCTCTCGTCGTTCTTTACGTGTCTCCATGAACTTGTCATACGATAGCTTGTAATCGTAGATCCTTCCGCACGATATCTCAATGGTACGATTGGTTACACTATTCAGGAATGTCCTGTCGTGACTTACAAGCAGAACGGCATTGCTGCTACGTGCCAAGAACTGTTCAAGCCATCTGATACTTTCAATGTCTAGGTGGTTGGTGGGCTCGTCTAGTAGTAGCAAATCGGGGTGGCGTAGCAGCAACTTGGCAAGTTCTATACGCATGCGCCAGCCTCCGCTGAACTCACTTGTGGGGCGGGTGAAATCGCTACGTCGGAATCCAAGTCCCATAAGGGCGCGTTCTATTTCGGCCTCATAGTGACTGCCTCCCATCATTGTATATTGTTCGTTAAGATGGGTATACTCCTCTATAATGGCATGGTATTCTTCGCTTTCATAATCTTCGCGAGAAGAGAGAGCATTATTGAGTTTCTCAAGCCTATGCTCCATCTCGTGAATATGCTCGAAAGCTGTTTCGGCCTCTTCAAATACAGTACGACCATCTTTCAGGTTCATTACCTGTGGAAGATATCCTATGGTTATATTGCGCTGTTTGGAGAGAGAACCCTCAGTTGGCATCTGCTCACCCGATAGTATGAGCAACAATGTGCTCTTGCCGGCACCGTTTTTGCCTACAAGCGCTATGCGGTCTTTCCTGTTAATGATGAAACTGACATCATGAAACAGGTTTGTCCCTCCAAAATCAACCTTTATATTGTCAACAGAAATCAAAATTATTAATGTTTTGTCAAGAGTGCGAAGTTACTCTTTTTAGTCGAAATATGCAAGTTGATAGTTTTACACTTGTTCTATACTATTATTATATTGGTGAAACTATAAAGGCCAAAGTCGATAAACAAGGTATAGGTTATGCTGAATTCGCTCGCCGTATAAATTGTGCCCGCACTTCTCTGTATAATCTATTTAACAGTAAAAGTATAGATGTCGAGAGGCTTTTGATTATTTCGGAGGTCTTGAATTTCAATTTCATAGAAGAGGTATATTTAAAAGAAAGTAGGACATCTGTTTCCGACTTGGCATGTATTCAGTTGCCACTAAAAGATGGAACGATTGTTTGGCTTAAATAGGATAAGATAAAAATATAATAATCATATATAAATATGCGGCAGGGGTAAATGAAGTGGGCCCCTGCCGCATATTTATATGATAGCTTAAACATTATTATTATCCTCCTTTTAGCAGCTGTTGTTGATGTTTAGAAATTTTGACTATCTTCGCATCTGAAATTGATAGAATATGGAAATAGAATACGAAGGATTGAACTTTGAACTAGACAAGATCGACAGGTGTGCGGCTGTTATTAAAGGCAATTATACAGGGGATATCACAATTCCCGATACAGTTATATACGAAGGAGTGGAGTATTATGTTTCGGCTATATCAGAATCGGCATTTGAAGGGGCTGTCGGGCTGCTCTCATTAAAAACTCCTGCCTCAATGCGTGCTATTGGCGCCAGGGCTTTTAAAGGTTGTACAGCTCTGCATACAGTGGAATTGAGTGATAATATTCTCATTATAGGTTGTGAGACATTCAATGGGTGTATCGCTATTGAAAGGATTGTCTTACCCCGAAATCTGGTTGGAATAGAGGCTTCACTCTTTGAGGGTTGCACAGCACTTGTTGAGGTGGTAATAGGGGATAATATAGATGGTGTGGGTGAGTATGCTTTTTGTGGTTGCTCGTCACTAGCGAGTATCTCTCTTCCTGAAGGCCTCAAGTATATCGACAGTTGGGCTTTCCGCAGTTGTACTTCGCTTGTTTCAGTCTCAATACCAGATACAGTGGTTTCTCTTAAGAAAGGTCTTTTCTGGGATTGTGCATCGTTTCGTGACTTTGTTCTTCCTGCAGGAGTCAATATTGTGGAGCAGGGACTGTTTGCAAAATGTGTTTCATTAAAAAGAGTGGATATCCACGAAGGAGTGTTGAGTATTGGGTATGGTGCTTTCTATTACTGTCCGGCACTTGAAGAGATTGTGCTACCTTCCACATTGCAGTCGGTTGAAGAACAAGTGTTTTGGGGATGTTCTTCGCTTAAAAAACTTACAGTATGTTCTGAAACAGCTCCCATGTGTAGCCGTAATATTGCCGATGATAGAGTATATGCAGGATGTGTGTTGTATGTGCCTGCCGGATGCGTAGGCGAGTATGGCTTTGCCCGTGTATGGAATAAATTTGATAATGTAGAGGAGATACAATAAGGGAACGTTTTGTATCTACAAAGATAAAAGGATTGCCTACTTATGTGGCAATCCTTTTATCTTTGTAGAAATATATCTGTCGATTAGAACAGTTTTTGAGGATACTCACCTGCATCAACAAGAGACTGAATCTTCTCAACTGTTGCGGGACGGTCTGCTGCGTATGTAACACCGAACCATTTTGCAGTAGTATCAAGAACTTCACATGTAGCCTTATCTGTTGTTGTAAGATTGTTAACTACCAAAGGTATGAAATACTCGGCTTTGGGCTTGCTGATGTTCTCCTTCAAGAAATCTACAAACTGCTCCTCTGAGTGCTTGAAGTAGTCGGGTGTGAAACCCCAGAAGTTCATAGAGACGGGAGTCTCCTCGGCAACAGGCTGCCATGCACCCTCTTCATCCTTGTAGCAGATAGGACCATCTA
Source organism: Bacteroidaceae bacterium (assembly GCA_017507105.1). Classification (GTDB taxonomy): domain Bacteria; phylum Bacteroidota; class Bacteroidia; order Bacteroidales; family Bacteroidaceae; genus HGM04593. Next base: position 45,110 of record JAFWBM010000044.1, on the reverse strand, counting down.
CGCGCATAATCTCAGTACGCTCAACAACGCCTGTAAGCATGTTCTGCTCATTAGTCTCGCATATGCCGCGTGCTACGCTACCGTTCTCGCTTAGTGTGTTACATACACGGAAACCTACCATGCTGTATTTACCGGTACTGCCCTCGGGAAGTTCGCTGAGCCATTTGCCCATTACTGCAAATGCGTCGCGTCCATAGAAGTCATCGGCATTGATTACAGCGAAAGGCTCTTTGATAACATCCTTACCCATAAGAACTGCATGGTTTGTACCCCAAGGCTTTGTACGCTCCTCGGGAACTGCGAAACCTTCGGGAAGGTTATCTATTGCTTGGAATACCAACTCTGTAGGAATGTGGCCCTCATATTTGCTAAGTACCTTCTCACGGAAATCCTGCTCAAAATCTTTGCGGATAACAAATACCAACTTGCCGAATCCACCACGAATGGCATCAAAGATAGAATAGTCCATGATTGTCTCACCGTTGGGACCAAGACCGTCCAACTGTTTCAAACCACCGTAACGGCTACCCATACCGGCAGCCAAAACAAATAGTGTAGGTTTCATAATGATATATTTAAATAATTGTTAAGGTTAGTCTGGTTTTGTGTACGTCTGAAGTACCTTTTCGCAAAGGTAATATTTTGTTTTTAATTAGATAATAAAATTTCAACTTTTTTAGAATGGATATCCTATGGCAAGATGCCATGCAAATCCGTCCCAAAAATCGGGAATATTATAGTATCCGCTTTTCCCTGTATCGTATGGCGCGTGCAGGGCTATTCCGAAGTCTAATCGCAAAACCAGAAACTCTAGGTCGTAACGGAATCCGAATCCGGTGTTAAGAGCTATCTGGTCGGCGAAACTCTTTAGCTTGAACTCTCCTCCGGGTCGGTCCTCTTCTTTTTTAAGAAGCCAAACATTGCCGGCATCCATAAATAGTGCGCCATTTAATTTACCGAGCATATTAAAACGGTATTCGACATTTGCTTCGAACTTAAGTGTGCCGGTTTCATCAAGATATGAGTAACGGCTCTCCTGTGCAGGATGATAGCTACCAGGGCCTATGGTGCGTATGGTGAAGGCTCTCAGACTGTTTGCACCTCCTACATAGAATTGCTCGCTATAGGGTGCATAGCTCGAGTTGCCATAGCTTTTTATTACACCGGCCATGAGGCGTGTAGCAAAATGGTTCTTGGCATTGATCCTGTATAATTGGCGTATTTCTGTGGTTAGTTTCAGAAATTGTGCATACGGGTTTTTAAATAGATTCTTGTCTTTCTTATTCCACTTTTCTCCGAACATGGCAAATAGAAGTGATGTGACATTACCCGAAGAGGTTGCTGAAACTTCCAGCCATGTCTTGTTGCGGTGTTCGGTCGTTGCATTATCGTAAGTAAAAGTATATTGCATCTTGGGTATGAACTGGTTTCTGAAGCTGCTTGCTATTGAACGGTTAGATGCTGCTATACTGTCGAACTTGGCGGTTGTACGTTGCAACATATCGTATGTTAATTGGAATGGTGTTACAGTGTGTGTGGTGGTCGATTTTGTATAGATGCTGTATGTCGCCTCACCTCCTACATGTACCATCTTGAAAAAACCCGAGCGGTTCATCTGGTCGGCATATACACGAAGCAAGGTTTTTGCCGGCACTCTCAGATGCCTGCGGTGTATAATGGGGAAAAAGAGACGCGGAAAACTGAGTGAGACATCGGTGCCTATCTCCCACGAGTTAATAACTGCTTGACGTCCTTTTAAAGCTCCGTTAGTCTGCCACTCATATGACCCCTGAAGAGAAATCTTCAGTTCCTCTCCTCCTCTAAAGATGTTGCTTTTCGATAGTGAGATTTTGCTTCCGGGACCTATCTGACTATTGCTCTTTGATGTGGCATTAAGCTCGAATGTGAAATTGTATGGTCGTTCCAACTGGGCTATGATGCTCATGTCCAATGTGTCGCTTTTTTCGCGTGGAGTAAAAGAAAAATTTATACTATTAAATACATTCATCTGACTAAGATGTTGCAGTGTCTTCTGCTGCAACTCTTGTGAGTATAGACGGCCACTTTTTAAGAAAATATTACGAAGCATTGTGCCGGGACGTACCGGCGGTTTATCTCCGCTGTAAGTGTAGTTTATTCTTCTGAATTTTACACTTTTTTCTCCTTTGTTCTGTAGTCTGTTTTCTCCGTTCTTGAGTATATGAATGTTTATATTCCCAATCTTGTATGGCTGTTCTATTTGTGCAGATAGTTTTTTGGGCATTATGCGCATGTCTACTTTGCCGGGATTGTTTATTGTGTCGGCCAGTAAATCTATATATCCGGTTTGACTATAATAATAGCCGTTATTTCTTAAAAGAGTGTTAATACGCTCTCTTTCGGCTGTAAGGGCGGATGCACTGAACTGATTGCCCGGTTTTACTTTCTGTTCTCTTATTGTAGCTTTTATCAAACTGTCGCAGTTGGCTTTGAAACCTATATAAGCTATACTGTCGAAACAGTATGGTTCATGCATTGTTACTTTATACTTTATCTTGGCCTTCTTAGGATTCTTCTGTGTGATAACCTCTGACTCTACATCACCGTTGAAATAACCATAATAGCTTAGTATGTTCTTTGCTATACGGGCTCGTAGCTCGGGATTTACATCTGATACAAGTATAGGGGTGGTTGCAAAAGTACGGAAAAACCATTTCCCTATCTTACTCTTGCTATTGGCATAAGCATTGTACCACCACAAGCCAAATGGAATTCCTCTAATCTTTGAACTGCCCGCTATAGAGCCATTTGGGGCCGATGCTAATGCCTCCTCAATATCTGAAATAGCAAGTTTGCCGGTAGGCGTTGATGCATACTCTTTCTTACCTTCAAACTCAATATCATCTATTCCTATATAGAGCTGTTCGTCTGGTTCTATCAGTCGGGTTGTAGAGCACGAGCAGAACATTAGCAATATTAATATGTATATTGTATTATTCTTCATTTTCTTTGTCGTCTTTATTGTTCCTCTTTTCAATGATGAGCTGCTCGTTGTTTTTCTTTTTTCTGAATATAAATAACTCTTTCAAGGAGTTGAGCTTGCGTTTATATATATAACCTACTCCGGTCTCAATTATTTCACCCTCCAGTATTGACTCGTAGTTTTTGTCGTAGAAAAGACGTAAATATTTGCTCCCACTCTTATTTATTCTGAATTCAACGGATACGTTGTTTAGGAAACTCTTATCCTGATTAGGTGTCTCACCACTATTAACCTCACCACCTATAATAAAAGTTATGCGATCATTCCAGAAACGTTGGGCATAGCTGAATGAGTAGGTCTTGTATGTTCCACCGGTTTCGCTGTTTTCAAGATCGGTGATACCTACATTTATATCTACACTCTTCATGGCATTACCTGCTATATCGTTTATTTGTGCATCAAGGAACGAACTCAATGCATTTGATACGGTTATTCCACCTTTACCACCTATGTATGCTCCTGTTATTAACATAGTTACTGCATACTTGTTCCGTGTCTCTTTGTCGAGAGCATTTAATTCGTTTTGTACTGCTGCATTTTCGGGAGCAGAAAGCGTGAAACTTAATCCCATATCTTCGAGGGTGTTGCTGAGTTCTACTCCTACATCAAACGCTACAGCTTGTGTGGTACCATCGTCTAATGTTACAGACGAGGTAACTCGCTCAAGTGCGGTGATATTAAGTGTTGGGTTGGCGACATCTCCCGACCAATAGATGTAACTGCCCTCACTGATGTTGAATGTTTTAAGTGGAATGATTGGCAATGTGTATTTGAGTTGCCCGTCACTCATCGTATAACGTCCGGTAAGGCTCAGGTTATCTTCACTGCTGTATGTTAGGTTCAGATTTCCACCACCTTTAAGTTCTATGTAGTTGTTGCGATTTGCATCAAGTTCTGCATTTATTCTTGCTCCTTCCTCAATGGATAGTTTCATGCTTAATGTGAGGTTACCCAAGTCTATTTCGTTCGTTACCTTATTTATTTGGGTGGTATCGTTGAAGTTTACGAATTGTACAAGTCCATCGAGCTCGCTTTCTGCAGCCAATGGTGTCTCGTGCATCACGTATGTTATGTCACTGTTTCCAAGCATTGTACCCGAACCCGAGATATTTAAAGCCTTCAGGCGGCCTGTAATTCTTGAGTTTACATCGAGTAACAATCTTCCATATAGCATTGAACTTTTCTTTTTTGAAGTGTTTATAAGTTCGTAACTGTTGGCGCGCATACTTATATTGAATTCCGGATTTATAAAGTTATGCATGTCGATGGTTCCATTAATCTTAAAGGGTGTACTGCCCTGGGCATATATGTCGAAGTTGTCGAACTGCAACTTGTTGTCTCTTATTTGTACTTCTCCATCCTTTAAGTATAAGCGTGTAGAGAATGCAGGTGCATTGGCTGACGTTGATTCGAATTTTATGAATCCATTGCTCTGTGCCTCCTCTAGAGATCCTTTTATCTTTAGTCTACCGGTAATGCTTCCATCAAGTTGCACACCACTATCTTTTATGAAGGCATGAGATAATCCTAATGGAAAACTTATGATAGAGGCTTGCATGTCTGCTTTTGAATTTTTGTAATAGTCTCCGGATATATCAAGTATTTTTTTCTTGTTATGTCTCAGTATTAATTGGGTATAATGTGCCTCTTCTCCTTTCGGCATATATGAGAATTTCAGAACCTCATTGCCTATATGTGTGCCCTCGTATGCGAGTCCTGTTCCCCTGATATCGCTTATAATTAGAATACCGTTATTATTATCCCTGTATTGTAGATCCATGTCCAAAATTCCGGAGATGTCTGGTGTATATGGAATGTATTTTGTTATAGTGTTGAGGTCGATGTTTATCAATTTTGCATTTATATCGCGCAACATAGTTGTGTCCATGCTTTGGAGGCTTATTCCTGCACCTAAAGTGTCCAGCAATTCTAAATTAGTTCGTATAGCAAGATTTTTTCTGATCTGTATGTAGTTGTCATCGTTGAATTTGAACGGTTTGTTAAAAAATGTGGCTTTGGGAGTGAAGTGAACGTTGACTCTTTCGGGATACAGTTTGGTTTGCATCTCGAAACGGGCTCCTACGTTATCGTTGTTGTCGCGGAATAGTACTCTTGTTATAAGACTGTCGTTCTTAAGTGAACCTAAAAGGGCGGCATAGAATTTTAATTTAGGATTTTGAGGATTCAGTGAGCGTGTTCTGACACCTGCAAAATAGCTTATCCTCTCTTCTCGTTGACGTAAAGAGATTCGTATGGTGTCCAACTGCATCTCTCCATTTCTTAGCTGATAAATGCTGCTACGACCATTTATTCCTTTTATACTATCAAGAGATAAGTCAACATTGAAATTATTGTATTCAATATTTTTATATTTTAAGAAATTAGATAAAATGTTATTCTGGCCGCAATTTATATCTATTGCTAATGTCGGAAAATGTTTCTGATAATCGTTAACGTAGTAAATTGTATTATCGCTAGTACGTGCCTTATTGTACATCCCTTTTAACTTCTCGAATGTGGATAACAGTCCCATATATCCATACCCTATATGGCCATGAATATTAAGATCGCCTGTAGTAAGATTAACGTATGATGTGTCGGGGGCAGTATATCCTCTGAATACAAGTGGAGCAGGTGTAAAAGAACTCTCTTGGGTTATAAGCTTGAAACCATCACCTTTTACCTCTATTGCATGTCTTTGCTGCATATTGGTATATGCCTGGATATCTATATTCATTTTTGCATTAAAGGGCGCCTTTAATATTCCCATCTCATAAAAATCGGCTTTATGAATATCAATCCTAGTATCATTTATAATCTCGAGACTATCGATACGGCTCTTTGATTTGATATTCATATGCAGATTTGGGTCTTGCGAATTGGCATATATGTCAGATATACCGTTTTCTTGTGTAGCGGTTATCATGATGTTGCCAATTCTTGTGCTGTCATAACAAAGAGTGTCAATTGCTATGCTGCAGTTATATCTTGTATCTTTAGAGAAAATATTGGTTCCTGCACCATTTGCATTTATGTTTAGATTTATGCTGTGCATAGGCAGGTTCGGCATAATCTTTCTTATGTCGAATCTACGGACTCTTGCTTTTGCGGCATATTCATTCTTCTTATTATCGTATACTGCATTTATGCGTATTGCTCCTCTGTTGGCTCGCAAGCGTATAGAGGTGGCAATTCTTTGCTCCGACATCTTTATATTACCCCGTAACCATGCAGCTTCTCTTCCAATGTTTTCCGGTGGACTTTGCATGTGGATAATTTTGTATAGGTCGGTTGTCCTTGCCTGTATTTCAAGGTTACCATCCATTTTTCCTATATCTGTTATATTGCTCATATATCCGCGTAAACCAACATACGACATGGTGGGAATATTTACATATATGGTATCTATGTTGATTCTTCTTGTCGTACCAGCCGACGATATACCGGCATATATCAGTGTATCGGTAAGGAGGTCCAATTTTTGCAGTTGAGCTGATGTGATAAATTTCTTCAGGTCTGCTTTATCAATCTGCATATTTAATTTGGCACCAATATTTCCTTCGATGATTCCATTGAGTACTCCGTGTGGCAGTGTTATATCTCCATATATTTTGCTGCCTTTTAGCGTTCTAAGGTGGATATTCTCGATATTTAACTCTTTGGAGTCTTTTACGATATTTAATCCTGCATCTACAATCTGTGTGCCATCCTTTTGCTTTAGTTTTAGTCCCCTCAATTCGCCATTCAGTTTGTCGTTGGAAAATAAAAGATTATTACCTTCAAACTCTATGTCTCTCAAATGTTGGTGATTAAGTGGAGCCGTTGAGTCATTTTCCAATCCTTTGTCAAAAGATAGGGAACTGTCAGACAAATCAATTTTTCCTACGCTATAGAGACTGTCCTTTAGGTTTATGTCTGTATCATATATCCTCAGACGTTCAATCTTGTTGGTTACATATATTGAGTCTTGTGGAATTGAGATTGTGGTCTCGCAGTTCTGTATATTTGCCTTGTATATCTCTATAATCCAATTTGCAGATTCCGATGTCTCTTCTTCTTTTTCTTTATCAAATAGTGTGATTTCAGTTTTTGTTTCAACAAGGTGCAACTGTCGTATGGATGCCTTCTCTTCATTTAGAACTATATTGCGTACAGTGGTTCTGAAATGACCTATGTCGCTTTTTACATGTGCACTTTCAATAAGGTTGTGACTGTCTATCCGCGTATTGTCTATGGAAATATAGTTTATTTCAATTTCACCCTTAAGTAATGTCTTTGCATGAAGGTCTATCTCCAACTTTTCTCCGTCGGCGATCAATGAGTCTTTATGTGTAATTGTGAAATTTTTTATTTGTGCTTTAAGTGGAAATATCAAATGGAATTTGTCAAAGGATATCTTGAAATCGCTATTCTCGCTTACAACTCGGGTTATTTCTTTTACTACATAATTCTGAACTGGAGGAATATACAATGCAACAATTACACCCCATAACAGAAATATAGGGCATAACATAAGTGACAAGATAATTCTGAATATTATCTTGCCCCAACTCTTTCTTGTTGTATCATTGTTCATGAGATGCAAAGTAATCAAAAAAAATCCTATGATTCTCTTTTTATAGTATCTTTTATTTGGTATAAACAAAATTTTATGCATGTTCCAGGAGTGGATTACATTAATTTATACTAATTTCGCCGAAAAGATTTTGATTATGAATGACTATAAGAAGGTTATATTTGAGATTTCTCCTGTAAATGAGGATGTAGCGGATGTTTTGGCAGCGCTGCTTGCCGAGGTGAGTTTTGAGAGTTTTGTATCCGAACCGAATGGTATTACGGCTTACGTTCAACATTCTCTTTTTGATGCGGGGGAGCTGGATTCTGTTATCGCCAATTTCCCTATTGAAGGTTATAAGATAAATTATAGTATAGAGAATATAGAGGGACGTGATTGGAATATAGAATGGGAAAAGAACTATTTTCAGCCTATTGTCGTAGATGACAAGTGTGTTATACACAGTACATTCCATACTGATGTTCCTGCAGCCGAGTATGATATTCTGATAGATCCGAAAATGGCATTCGGAACAGGATATCATCAGACGACATGTCACATGTTACGTGCAATTTTGGCATCAGATATGTGCAATAAGAGTGTTCTTGATATGGGATGCGGTACAGCCTTGCTTGCTATACTTGCTTCTATGCGTGGAGCTTCGAATGTTGTCGCGATAGATATAGACGAGTTTGCATACGAGAATGCCAAGGAAAATATAAAACTTAACAGCACTCCTGGAATAGAGATTCGTTTAGGAGGTATAGAGGCTATTAAGGATTCCGACTCCTTTGATTATGTCATAGCCAATATTAACCGCAATATACTTATTGCCGATATGTGGCGTTATGCGCAATGTATGCACAAAGGGGCAACACTTTTTATGAGTGGCTTTTATGTAGAGGACATAGATGCACTTATGGAAGAGGCCGGACAGCATGGCCTACGCCTTGTGCGCAGTGCCGAGGATAACCGTTGGGCTATGATGGAGCTTGTAAAGGATTAATGAGCGATGAGAATTTACATGTAACCAGGATGGCTCTGGTTTTTGATATAGGCTTACAAAAGAATATGGAGACAAAATTAAAATTTTGTCTCCATATTCTTTTGTATTGGTCTGTTAATTACTGTCTTTTCAAGAATTCAATAATTTCACTTATGTAGCCGAATGCCATGCATACATGGGTGTCTGCAGCTCCATAGTAAACAGTTACCTTGTCACCCTCGCGCAATGCAGCACATGGGAATACTACATTGGGGACATCGCCTACTAACTCGTAGGGGGCTGCCGGTGCCAATAGATATTCCATGCTGCGGTACAGAACCTTAGTAGGATCTTCCTTGTCGAGCAGAACTGCTCCCATTGAGTAGCGGAAACCGTTACATGTTGTTATAACTCCATGATAGAACATGAGCCAACCCTCATCAGTGAGCATAGGTACACTACCTGCACCAATCTTTGTACACTGCCATGCGCTGTCCTCAAAGGGAACCTTTTTCATTACGCAACGGTGTTCACCCCAATACTTCATATCGGGACTGAAACTCATATAGATGTCACCGAAAGGAGTGTGGCCGTTGTCGCTGGGACGTGACAACATGGCAAATTTACCGTTAATCTTTTCGGGGAACAAAACGCCGTTTCTGTTGAAAGGCAAGAAAGCATTTTCGCACTGGAAGAACTCTTTGAAGTCGTATGTGTATCCGATGCCGATCGTTGGTCCATGATAACCGTTGCACCATGTAATCCAATAGCGATCCTCTATCCATGTTACGCGTGGGTCATATTTGTAGTCACTCTCAATCATATCGGTATTACCGGCTTTAAACACGATGGGTTCGTGTTCAATCTCCCAATTTATACCGTCTTTTGAGAAACCTGCAAAGATGTTCATCTGAACACGTTTGTTGTCGCAACGGAAAACTCCTGCAAATCCATCACCAAACGGCACAACAGCACTGTTGAATATACTGTTGGATGAGGGTATGCTGTAACGGTCAATCACAGGATTCTCGCTATAACGCCACATGGTGTCTGTACATCCTTCGGGGCGCTCTTGCCATGGAATATTCTTTGCCATAATTAAAATTATTTAATGTTATTGATAGATGTTTATTTGCTAATTTCTTTAGTCTCTCTGAAAGGGACAAACCATGTTATAAGGAATGCCGGAATTGTTGCGAAGAGTACAAAAATGAAGAAAGGCTCGAAGCCTCCGGGTTTGTTGAACCACACCTCGAAACTCTCGCATAGCCATCCGCTTAACATTCCGGGAAGCATCACACCAAGGTTCATGATACCCGATGCAAAAGCATAGTGTGCCATTTGGCTTTTTCCGGGGGCAACCTGCTGCATCATAAATAGTGTGAGACCTACAAAACCGAATCCATATCCAAAGTATTCGAATACAATACCGCTACATATGAGCCATCCTTCTGTGGGCTGGTATATTGAGAATAGTGTATATACAAGGAATGGGATATTGAATACACAACATAGGTGGAACAGGGCTTTGCGTAGTCCAATCCATTTGATGTAGTAACCGGCAAGGATAGAACCTAAAACGAATGCAATAGCTCCGTATGTTCCATAATAGAGGCCAATGGTTTCGACATCGAGTCCCAATCCTCCGTCGGCGCGTGATGCCTTAAGGAATAAAGGAACAATTTTCATTACAAATCCCTCGGCAAAACGATATAGTATGATAAAAGCTATGTAATATACGATGTTTTTTTTGCGGAAGAAGTCGAGAAGTACATCTACCAATTCGCGACCAACTTCGCTTGTGCTACGTTTAGCGTTATTGTTCTTTCCACCTGAAGGTAATACGAACAGATGGTATGTCGCCAACAGTACCATTATGGCTCCAAGTGTACCTATGATTATCATCCATGCCTTTACGTTCGACTCATGACTATCGAGGCCGCTTTCGGCAAAATACTTGATAAGCATACCTGCCAGGTAAACAAGACCACCGGTAGCTACAATCTTTGCAATGTTGTAGAAGGCGCCTTGCCAACCAATGTATTGTGCCTGCTGTTTCTCGTCAAGCTCGCTCATGTAAACACCGTCGCATGCAATATCGTGTGTTGCACCACTGAACCCGACAATAGCCAACAAGCCTATTGCGATACTGAAGAAACTTGGCAGTCCCAATATAAGAGCAACTGCGGTAAATGTTATACCGGTAATGAACTGTGTTGTAACAACCCAGAACTTCTTGGTCTTGAATAACTCTAGGAACGGACTCCACAGAGGTTTCAATGTATATGGTAACAATATCAGTGACGTCCAAAAGGTGATGAGAGTTTTGTCTACTCCCAACCCCTCGAACATCAGAACTGTTACCATGTTCAGCACTACGAAGGGAAGTCCCATTGCAAAGTAGGCTGTGGGTACCCATTTGATAGGGTTTTGTGTCGATTTGTTGTTAGTCTGTGACATTTTTATATTTTATGTTTAAATTATATTTATTTCACATCATGCAAATGTAACACAAGCCGTTTGAAAAGCAAAGCGAAAGGCGTTTTTTTTTAATAGGCTTTCGAGTATAGATTAGCACGCAACTCGATTTAGAATATAAATTTAAATAACTTCTGAATAGTTTTCCGAAAAATTCCTATCTTCGCCACAGGAATAAAAAATATTGAAAATATGAAAAACTTTCTAAGAATATTTATGGCGTTTGCTATGGTTGCGACACTCTTTTCTTGTAAAGATGAGGTTGCAAAGGGAGAATTCGGTATACAGCAACTGAATGAACAGAGTCCCGATAGTGATCAATACGTTCTTATAGAGACAAATAGGGGTAATATAAAATTGTTGCTTTATAAAGAGACTCCGTTACATAGAAAAAACTTTGTGAATCTTGTGATGAATAGGTTTTATGACGGTCAGCTTTTTTTCAGAGTGAAAAAGAACTTCATGATTCAGGCTGGTGACCCAAAATCGCGTGGAGCAAAACCCGGGCAGCGTTTGGGCGAGACTGAGGTCAGCTACAAGATACCGGCCGAGATAGACCCTACACGTTTCTGGCATAAATACGGAGCGCTCTCGGCTGCAAGCTTAAATCCAACAGTAGAGTCGTCGGGAAGCCATTTCTATATCATAACAGGTAACAAGGTAAAGGACTCACATTTGAATGGTCACGAGGCACAATACAATAAGACTCTGCGCCGTAAAATGTACGAGAAGTTGCAGGAACCTTATAAAGAGAAGATTGCAAGCCTGCATGCCGAGGCGCAAAAAAGCTCGGCAAAAAAGAAAGAGTTTCAGCAACTGTTTAAATTCTTTAGCGAGAAGACTGACTCGGCTATGGCAGATAAGTCATTTAAATTTACAGCCGAGCAACGCAAACATTATAAAGAGGTGGGAGGTGCATTCCATCTGGATGGATATTATACCGTGTTCGGTGAGGTTCTCGAAGGTATGGATATTGTAGAAGAAATATCTAAAGAGGCGTATGATGTACATGAGCGTCCTTTAAAGGATATTGTAATAAAGAGAATAGTCTTATTGCCCGATGAGAATAAATAAGCATACTCTTGCAAACGGACTGCGCATTGTTCATGTACAAGATGAAGAATCGCAGATGGTGTATGTGAACCTGCTTTATGGTGTCGGGGCACGCAATGAACAGTATGAATATACAGGTATTGCACATCTTTTCGAACATCTGATGTTCGAAGGTACTCCCAATATACCCTCTTTTGACGAACCTCTCGAACGTGCCGGGGGCGAGAATAACGCCTACACTAATAATGATATCACTAACTATTATATATCGTTGCCACGTAGAAATGCAGAGCTGGCATTTTGGATGGAGAGTGATCGTATGCAAAATATACAGTTAACATCAGAGAGCGTGTCTGTGCAACGTCAGGTTGTCATTGAGGAGTTCAAGCAAGAGCATCTTAATCGTCCTTATGGTGATGTAAGTTTGTTGCTAAGACCAATGGCATTTAAAAAACATCCATATAGGTGGTCGACAATAGGGCGAAGAATGTCACACATTGCTAAGGTCCCTGTCGAGGTGTTACAATGTTTTTATAACAGATTCTATTCTCCTAATAATGCTATTTTGTCGGTTGTCGGTAATATCTCTTTTGAGCAGGTAGTGGAGTGGAGTGAAAAGTGGTTTGGGGAGATTCCCCCCGGTTGTTGCGAGGCAGTCTTGCCCGAGGAGCCCCGACAGGTGCGCCAGCGTCGAAAGACAGTCTATCGCGATGTGCCACAGAATGCTCTATATATGGTTTTCCATATGGGTGGTAGAGGTGACAGTGATTATTTCCCATGTGATGTTATATCTGATATTCTTTCGAATGGATATTCGGGTAGGCTTACTCAACGTCTTGTAAAGAAGAAAAAGTTTTTTACAAAGATTGATGCATTTGTTTCGGGTAGCCATCATCCTGGACTCTTTTCAATATATGCGAGGGTTGCTGATAGTTTTACTGTACAGCAGGCCGAAGATGCAGTGTGGAAAGAATTGGAGTTGTTGCAGACCCAACTTGTTCCTAAACGAGAGTTGGAGAAGGTACGTAACCGTTTCGAATCGGAACATCTGTTTCGCAATCTGAGTGGTGAGAATCTTGCCGGAAATTTGGCTTTGGCCGAGTGGCGTAGCAGTGCCGAGGATTTGTTCGACGAGGTTGCGCGTTACCGTGCCGTTACAGCACAGCAGGTGCGCGAAACAGCAAGCAGGCTCTTCCGCAAGGGAAACAGCAGTGTGCTTTATTATCTGAAACGGTAATTCTCCTGCAAAATAATACGAAATATTTGGTTAATTTAAATTTTAAGGGCTACCTTTGCGAGGTTTAAAAATAAAGGACACCGCGTGCAACGATGCCCGACCTTTATTATAATGGATATACAGACGAAATTATTTTTTGCGACAAACGTAGTGCTGATAACTGTAAGTTTGTTCAGTTGGATAATCAAATGGTTTTACCGCCCCAAAGCCTATCGTGAACATTTTGATAGACTTTTCCCGGGACAATTCTATGTAGGACTGCTCTTCCTTTTACAGATTCTTGAAGTCCCGTATCTTTTTGATATATCAGATGGCAAGGTCCTTAGGTATGTGAACGCCTTTTCATTGTTGCTGGCTCCTCCGATAATGTTGCTTATATGCCGCAAGTTTTTCTTCCCCAAGAAGAAATATCCGCGTTTGGAAATAGCATTCTTTATCCCTGCTATAATACTGTTTATTGTATTTCTTATGCGAATAACAGGAGCAGTCTCTTTTGATTATACAGGCCGTCAGATTATTATATGGTCTTCTTTCGTGGTATTTTTGTCTTTCTTCTATCAGAATATCCGCATGGCACTTAAAATAGGCGAGGTGTCGCGCGCGGTAGAGAAAATGGAGTATGCAGATGAAGAGGATTTCCCTGTAAACTTTGCTTCGTATGTGCAGTGGGTGCCTACGTTAATCTGTGTGATAATTGCCATAAATTATCTTTGTCACGACCCATGGATTAAGTTCTTCACCGATCTGTTCTCTATTGTTTTCACTGTCATATTCGTAATGTTCACACTTGACCCTTGGCGTGAGATACAGTTCGTTGAAGAGGAGCAGGTGCTTGTAGATACAGTCGAACTTGTCGACTTTAAACAAAAGAGACGTCTCTCCGATTCTCGATACGAGCAGTTGCGCGAGAGCCTTTTTGCTCTCTTCGAAGAGAAGAAGATATATCTGACCCCGCACCTCTCGTTGGAGGTGCTGTTGAAAGAGATGTCTACCAACAGAAACTATCTTAGCGAAACAATTGCGCGCAGCGGATATAAGTCGTTCTATAATATGGTGAATGCCTATCGTGTGAAATATGCTATAAATATAATTAAGGAGGAACCTATGGCAAAAATGTTGGATGTTGCAATAAGGAGTGGTTTCTCGTCGGCTACTTCCATGAACAAGGCGTTTGTGCAACAGGGATTGCCGACCCCATCGCAGCATCGTGAAATAACTCCGGCCCAACAGTAGAATAACAGGAACACATCCTGTAGATATAATTATGTAGCGAGCCCCAAAGTTTTGAAAATACTTTGGGGCTCGCTACATAATCTTTCCTTCTATCTCTGCTATTTCCTGATGTTCTTGTGTAAAACGCCTTTTATTGTGACGTAGTGCGGTTTTTCAATTCATTGGAAAATGATATCAATTTTTGGAAAGCAATATTCAACCATTGGGAAAATGAATTCAATATATGGGAAACGCGTTTCTCTTCTTACTCCCTTTCTTTGCATAAAATAATATGCAAGGTTATGAACAATAAGTTTAGAACAATTACGAGTGGTTTGCTGCCCGATATTAATATGGTTACGGACTTAAGGAGTGCCTCTCTCTTCTCAGGATTCTGTGAGGTGACATGTTCCAATCTGTTTGCTTTTTCACCTTATAGGCTGCATCTTGAGCGTAAGGAGTTTCTCCATTTTCAATTCCTTGCCGATGAGCTGAAGGAGTATCTCGGCAAAGAAGACTGCGAAACAGATTTTATACTTGGATTGTGTCGCAAATTATATGCTGTTTACAGTGAATTGATGTCATGCTGCTGGGAGGCTTTTACATGCAATACCGATATTGACGACGATCCGGGAAAATTTTTGCTGCAACAACTTTTTGCAGTTTCTGAGTTTGAGAAAAGCTTGTCTGTAAATTGAAAAATTGCTCTGTATGGGCTTGTGGCTGGGTTTGTGTATAGTTTCTTCTCGGTTGATTTGTACGTATGGGAAAGAGTGTCACTTTAAGGGAAAGGGCAATCAGCTAACAGAAAACCGAAATCATTGTACAGGAAATCCAATTCAGCAAAAAGGAAAATGAATTGTTTGGATTCTATTTTTCTTTGCAGCAGATACAAAAACGGAAAAGGTGTTATTAACGGAAAAATGACGTAATAAAGAATAATACATTTAATAAAAAAAGAGTGGGGAACCTGAGTATTTAAAAAGAAATCTATAAAAATTAAATAATATGAGTGAGAGTAAAAAATTAGTTAGTTTGCTTTTGTTGGCGGTGGCAATGTTCTTTTCACAGAACTTGCAGGCACAGGATGTGGGTGTAAAAACCAATCTCGTATACGATGCAACAGCCAACATCAATGCAGGCGTGGAATTTGGCATGACACCCAAGCTGACGCTTGATATTTCGGGTAATTTCAACAATTGGGATATGTCACATGAGCGCAAGTGGAAACATTGGTTTGTACAGCCCGAGTTGAGGTATTGGTTCTGCGAACGTTTTTCGGGACACTTCATCGGCTTGCATTTCCATGGTGGACAGTACAATGTCGCAGGTTTGAAGAACAGTATCTCGTTCTTGGGTACAGATTTTTCAAAGATTGGTGAGCACCGTTTTCAGGGCTGGTTTGCAGGAGCAGGTCTTGCCTATGGATATTCTTGGATTCTTGGTCGCCATTGGAATCTCGAGGCCGAAATAGGTTTTGGATACAGCTACACCCGATTCGACAAATTCGAGTGTGCAGGCTGTGGCAGAAAGGTGGAAGAGGATAGCGACCATCATTATGTAGGGCCCACAAAGGCTGCAATTAACTTAGTATATATCTTTTAAAAAATAACAACCATGAAACGAATAATATCAGTTCTTATATCTAACTTGTTCATCCTCTCGGCTGTCGTTGCCCAGAGTGTGGAGGGCGTGTCGGTTGAGAACCTTCAAATGAAACGCAATGGTGAATAT
This sequence comes from Bacteroidaceae bacterium, assembly GCA_017507105.1. Lineage (GTDB taxonomy): Bacteria > Bacteroidota > Bacteroidia > Bacteroidales > Bacteroidaceae > HGM04593. The sequence goes on along the minus strand of JAFWBM010000044.1, from coordinate 28,834 downwards.
ATCGCCGTTAACATGGATGTTGATTTTTCGGCACTCGATGTATCTTCAAACAGGGCGGTGCTCATAACACCTATGCTGGTAAACGGTACGGATAGCGTTGACTTGTCATCTGTAGGTTTCTATGGCCGTCGTCGATATATTAATTATGTACGTAACGGTTCAAGCATCTTAGGAGGAACAGATGGTGTGAGTTACCGCACTTCTGAAATGCCCGACAGTCTTGCCTATCACACAGTACTTCCTTACAAGAAGTGGATGAATGGTGCAAATCTTGTAATACGCAGATGTGAATACGGTTGCTGCAACAAGGTGGTTGATAAGCAGTTTGCGAGTCTTGGCGCCTTCAAAGAGAGAATATTCACTCCCCTGTATGTATACGTGCGTCCCGAACATGAAATCTCAAAGACACGTTCGCTCAGCGGCAGCGCATATATCGACTTCGTGGTAAATAAAACCGATATTCGTCCTACTTACCGCAGGAATCAGGTTGAATTGGCTAAGATTCAAGGTACAATAGACTCTGTGAAGAATGACAAGGATATGACAATCACATCAATCTCTATAAAGGGATTTGCATCACCCGAAGGCTCTTATGCAAGCAACGAACTTCTGGCAAAGAACCGCACCGAGTCTCTCAAGAAATATGTGCAGAATCTCTATCACTTCGAGGATTCGTTTATCCAGACATCATACGAGCCCGAGGATTGGGCTGGTTTAAGAGAGTTTGTCGAGGCATCTCAGCTTGCAAATAAAGAGAGTATTATTGCTCTCATAGATGGCAACCGAGAGCCCGATAACAAGGAGTGGATGATAAAGTCTACTTATGTCGAGGATTACGATTATCTGTTGTCTAACTGTTATCCCTCGCTCCGTCACTCCGATTATAAGGTTGAATATGTGATACGCAGCTACAAGGATGTTGAGGAGATTAAAAAGGTGTTCGCCGAGACTCCTCAGAAGCTGAGTCTTGAAGAGTTCTATATCCTTGGTCAGGTTTATGAACCGGGCAGCAGAGAAATCAACGATGTATTTGAAACTGCAGTGCGCATGTATCCCAATGACCATGTCGCAAACCTTAACGCTGCAATATCTGAGATGCAGAACAAAGATTATACAAGTGCCGAGCCTCATTTGAAAAAAGCAGGAGATTCTCCCGAGGCTATCTACGCTCGAGGTATATATGCCGCATTCATGAAAGACTATGATAAGGCTCTCGAGTATCTGACAAAGGCTCAGGAACTCGGAATTGCAGAGGCTACAGACGCAATTGAGCAGGTAAACGATATAAAATAATGTAACATAAACAAATAGAAAATAAATTTAAATTAAAAAGAAACTATTATGAAGATCAATCGTATTTTTTTAGCAATGATGGCTGCCGGTTTATTGGTAGGATGTTCAAATGATGATTCACCTGTGAACGGTGGTGTAAATGGCGAGGTAAAGACCTCTTATGTATCTGTTAATGTAAAGGGTACAGCTGCAACACGTGCTGCTGCTGACGGTGGATATGCCGAGGGCAGTGTCGATGAGCAGAAAGTAACCAGCGCGCACTTCTTCTTCTTTAAGGCCGATGGTTCTCCTTATGTGGTTAATGCCGAGTCTATGGAAGCTGGTGATGTTGCAGGCACAAACTACCTGATACGTACAGGCCTCAATGATACAGGTAACAACCTCGACAATGTAGAGACTATTACCAATGCTGTTCTTACAATCAAGAATAACGAGGGTGATATTCCTGCATCAATGACAGCAGTACTCAACTGGAACTATGCCGATGCAGTATCGCTTTCTCTTAACGAATTGCGTGCCAAGTTGGTTGCCGAGGCTAACATGAGTGGTGCAAATGGCTTTATCATGAGCAACTCAGTTTACCGCAAGGGTTCTGCTGCTATGTATTCTACTCCCATTACTGCTGCTAACATTGCATCAAGCGAGGCTGATGCTACTGCTGCCGGTGTGGCTGTTGAGGTATATGTAGAGCGCGTTGCCGCCAAGGCTTCATTGAACCTGAGCACCGGCTTGTCAAATAAGTTCGATACAGGTGTTGCCAACCCTGCAGATCCTACAACAAATGTACATGCTGTAATCAACGGTTGGGCTCTCAATACAACAATGAGCCACTCTAACCTTATCAAGACTATCGACCCTGCCTTGGCAAATAACTTCATCAGCGCTCTCATTCCTTGGAACGACGAGGCAGGTTACCGTTCATATTGGGGCGAGTCTGTAGCTCTTGGTACTTATGGCTCTACAACAGTGACTCTTGCAAAGTCTTTCAGCTGGAACTCTCTTGACAATGCACTTGGTGCAACCGAGTATTGCGCCGAGAATACTACAACAGTAGTTGGCAATAACACAAAGGCTCTTGTGGCTGTTAACTTTGTGGATGAGTCTGATGCTCCTGTTCAGATTGCAAAGATTTATGGTCACAACTTTACAATTGACGGTCTTAGAAATTACATCGCTAATGCCGTAAAGGAGAACTTCTACTATGAGGAGGCTGGTGTGAAAAAAACTTTTGAGCCTTCACATATCGATTTCGCAACTGTTGGTACAAGCGGTAAGGACAGCTACACTGTAGAATACAATCTTACATCTGCTGCAGCTGCTCTCACATGGCACAAGACAACAGATGGCGGTGCTACATTCACAGCTGCTACATCGGCCGATGTTGAGGCTGCTCTTGATGCAATTGAGAACGCTATGATATGGAATGGTAAGGGCTATTATATCGTGGATATCGAGCATCTTGCAGATGGTGTTAACGGTGTAGTACGCAACCACAGTTATGTAATCTCTGTTGACGGTGTAAGCGGTCTCGGTACTCCAGTCTACGATGGCAATCTCGTTGTAGATGAGCCTACTGTAACAGAGGATTCAGAGTCGTTCATCGCAGCCAAGATCAATGTGGCAACATGGAAGGTTTCTAACCAGAATGTAGTTCTTCAGTAAAAATTATAATCACAAATAATTGGAATCTGTAGTGTGGGACAAGCCCACACTACATTAAAAAACAAAAAAACACTTGGCGTTTCGGTGTAAAGAGAGAGGCGCACTTGAGGTTCCAAGCGTAACCTCCACCAAATTTGACTATTCCACTGTAAATGAATACAGATAAAAATATAAAAACATAAAACTATGAACAAATCGGCTTATTTAAGAAAATTAGGACTGCTCGTTGTCTTGTTTGCAATGATCTTTGCTTCATGCGACAATAGCATTGTCTTCGATGATGAGGGCGACTGCTCGGTATATTATCGTATAAACTTTAAGTACGATAAGAACATGAAATATGCCGATGCCTTCTCAAATGAGGTAACATCGGTAGCTCTCTATGTCTTTGACGAAGCGGGAACGCTTGTCTATAAGGGAACTGAAAGCGGTGCAGCATTGGCTGCTGAGGATTATTCAATGCCTGTTGAGCTTCTGCCCGGTGATTATGAATTGTTGGCATGGTGCGGTGCAGGGGAGTCGTTTTCGGTCCCCGAGGCAATTGTCGGTGTAACCACTATTGAGGAACTAAAGTGCCGTATGAATCGTGAAGATGATGCTGCGGGCTTCGGAGTGGTGAACAAGGAACTCGAGAATCTGTTCCATGGATATCTTAAGACCACATTCACTGATGAACCCGGCGTACAGTATCAGACAATGGAGCTGACAAAGAACACCAATTGTGTGCGTGTGATATTGCAGCACCTATCGGGCGAAGATGTCGATCACTCTCTTTTCTCTTTCGAGGTTCAGGACTACAACGGTTATTTGGCACACGACAACTCGCTATTGAGCGACCAACTTATAGTGTATAAACCGTGGAGCATCTCTACAGGCAGCGCAGACGTTGATGCCGAGCTCAACGACGCTACACGCGCGACAGCTGTAAATGTGGCTCTTGCCGAGATGACAACCTCTCGTCTGGTTATGGGACAGCGTCCTATTCTGGTGGTACGTAATTTGAAAGAAGACAAAGTGGTTCTCTCTATCCCTATTATTGATTACGCTCTTCTTGTAAAAGGCTTCTACAATCGTCCTATGGATGATCAGGAGTATCTCGACCGTCAGGATGAGTACAACTTTACATTCTTTCTTGATGAGAGTGGCGATTGGGCTTCGAGTGTAATTATGATTAACTCGTGGAGAGTAGTATTGAATAACGGTGTAATTAATTAAGATTATGTTTAGGCAGTTTATTAATATAGTAATATTGTTATCGGCAGGCATACTCGCATCATGCAATTCCATGATGGACGAGGGGAATTGTCCGGTGACAGGCGGTGCTGCCCGCAGTCTCTTCCTGACCCTTGCAATAGACAACCCGACGCAGCATACAAGGGCTCCTTGGAGTGATTCCTATGAATCGGAGGCCGGTAATACTTTTGATACACGTATTGCGATGAGTGGTCTGCAGGTTGTCTTCTACAGTGTCGAGGGTAATTATATAGGCCGGGCCGAGGGACTTGTTTTCTGGGATGACGGTACTGCCCGGTATAATATTGCTGGTGATATATCGCATCTGAATATGTCTGTGGGCAAGGAGTATAAGGTGATGGTGCTTGCCAATGCAAACAGTGTAAATGGCAATATGGGTACTTTAACCTACTCTATAAACAGCATAGCATATCCCAACGGATATATACCTATGTGGGGAGTGAAACAGTGGACTTTTACTGCCGACGAACAGCAGAATTTGGGAACTGTGCTGATGTTGCGTGCTGTAGCAAAAGTGGAGGTGGTGCTCGCCGACAATATGGTGACAAACGGATACGGTCTTGAAAGCGTGACCATCAATCACTGGAATGCGACCGGCTATTGTGCGCCTACAGGATGGAACGAGGTATCATCAACCGAACAAATTGATCAAGAGAAATGTATTAATACAGAACACGACCATAAAAGCGGTTCGCTTCCATTCTACGAGGTTGTATCAGGTAAGCGTTTCATCATCTACCTGCCTGAGTTTGCAGTAAAGCATACAGCTGAGAATATCCCTAAGCTAAGTGTCACTTTGAGTGATGGAACTGCTCTCCCACTTGTATACAACGATGCGATATCATTCGGTAAATACAGTAATGATGGATATCTGATAGACGGTGAGGATGCTGTGAATATTGTCCGCAACCACATCTATCGATTTACAATAATTGGCATAGGCAGTGCTTTGGAACTCGACTATAGTGTGATGAACTGGGCCGATGCAGATGAGTGGGACCTTGTCTCTTTCCAATATCCTACATATCACAGTCCTGTGGTGCCTTATATAACCCCATCTGTCCCCTCTACAATTACAACATCGCCTGTTATGACATACGATGCCTTGAATCCTATTCCATTCTCGTGCTGGTTCAATATAACAGAGCCTGCAGGTCTTTTGTGGACTCCTGTTATAGACAAGTCCTTGACTATGTATGATATAAAGGTGTTCGATCCTATAGGCAACGACATAAGCTCGCTGCCAGCCGAGATGAAAGCTGGTGCCGGATGGTACAATATACAGATTATACCCAAGGATGCATCCAATTATGGCTCTATTGTAAAGTTCGGCATAACCTTTGAACCTTCATGGATGCCCGGAACTCCCATGTATCTTTTTATAAATGGAGAAGAGGGTGGCGCGAATGTTGCATGGCCGAATAGCGGAACCGATCCTAAGATAATAGAGATTCTACAGAACTAATATAATATGGTTACTATTATGAAACGTTTGATATATATAATACTTTGCACCTTTACGGTTGTTGCCATGCAGTCTTGTGTGTATGATAGCACACCATCGGGCGATGTCTCGTATGAAGATGAGTATATTGTCCTCAACTTCTCGCAGAGCCTTAATGTGACAAGGGCTGCGCACAATTCGAAAGAGGCAGCTGTGAAACATCTCGATGTGCTCATATATGCAGCGGTTAGTGAAACTCTTATGCACCATGAGCGTATAGAGGTATCTGCACCCGAAGGCATTGTACGTACAAGAGCGCAGCGCAACGATTTTGATGTAAACGGCGAATACTATGTTTATGTAATAGCAAATAGCGGGAAAACGGGCAGTGAGTTTGCTGCAATGTCGACCCGTACAGCTCTGGTTACAGCTTTTCAGGTAGATGAACGTGTCCATATTTCAGGTGAATCGAATATTTCAGGTGCACCTACACACTTCTTGATGGATGGTGTGGCATATATCGGAGCTACAGAGCCTCCCTTGAACAGTGCCCAGCCTGTTATCCTGAACAACGGTATAGATAAGGAAAAGACTATCCTCAAAGTGAATCTGCGTCGTGCGGCTGCCAAGGTGGTGATACAACTCGACAGAACAACTACCGGTGATGTGGAGTCATTCATAGAGCACACCGGAATGGGATATTATGTCAGAAACCTTCCTTACCGCACCATGTTGCTTGGAGAAACATCGCCCTATCCTTTGCTCAGAAATACCGACAAGATAGTAGGTGACTACTATGAGTGGAGTAGCGACCGTGTAGTTATCACGTTGTATGTATACAGTTACTCATGGGAGCCTTCCGAGAATCTTTCGGTAGGAACATCTGCGGTAATCAACATTCCTATGCGCTACAAAGGCGTTGAATACAACAGCAGCTACTATCAACTCACTATGAGCAAGTTGGATGCGATTACCGGCAAACATGCTTTCGAAAGAAATACCTGCTATATGATTAAGGGTACAATAAACGCTCCAGGTGCTGTAAATGATATAACTCCCGTTGATATTTCCGATCTCTCATATTCTATTCAGGACTGGACCAATGTTGATATCAATGTAGGTGGTTCTGTCGCTCCCAAATATCTTTCTGTAAATAAAGATACATTAAAGATGCATAATGTGTCGGTCGATTCAAAAACATTGCAGTTTGCCTCTTCATCTGTTACAAGCGTTGAGGTTCTGGATGCTCACTATTATAATAAATATGGTGTCAAGACTGCGTACAACGGTGCAGGAATCAATGTCTCTTTTACCGATAAGTTGTCGGGTAAGATTGTGGTAGAGAGCCCTATCCCCACGAACAAGACTGTGCGTTATTTCACTCTGCGCATTACAAATGCCGACGGGCTTGTTGAAGAGGTCTTTGTGGAGCAGTACCCATTGGTGTATGTGGTAAACCATTTGAGCTGGTATTCATACAGAAAGGACTTCGGTGGAACAACCTATCTGAATAAAGCGAACAGCGTAGTAAGTATAAATCTGGATGGTTTTAACAGCTATGGTGGAGGTTCATGGAACGGTGGATATACTTATAGTACAAATGGCGCATCGGGATTCTTCCACTCTAAGGTCGAGGTTAATCAGACAGTGGGTTCAAATATGAATATTAAAGGATATGAATGGAAATACAGTGGTGTCGATGAGATAACAACAAACGTGGGAACTCACAATGCACGTATATATCACATTACCGTCACCTCTACATCTGATGAGTATTCTATTGCCCGTCCGCGTATGACAGAACCCAATTCAAAAGGTCTTGTATATACCGACCCGGGTACAGATAATGCAAAGCTCGTATCTCCTTCATTTATGATAGCATCCCGCTTGGCAACTATTACTACATCGGGTGTTATAAGAAATTTGAATAATAATCAGCGTGCCGAGGTTTTTAAAGACCACTGTGCGAATTATGTCGAGGTGGTAAAGGCTCCGGGCTCGGACAGAAGCAAGGATATAGTCTATGACGATTGGCGATTGCCGACAGAGGCCGAACTTAAAATCATCATGAACTATCAGGGAGAGAAAAATGTGAATGCCGATGCCATTGACTATCTGTTGAATGCTGTCTACTATTACAGTGCTTCGGGATTCGTATTCAACGACAAGAACGATGATAATAATATGTCGCCTAACCTTGAAACAGAATCAAGTAAGTCGGTACGTTGTGTACGTGATGCATATTGATGGGATTACACTCAAGTAGAAACTGTATAAAACTATAATACTATGAAAAGAAGGTTTTTAAACATATATACAATGCTTATGGCCATGCTGATGGTTACTGCATCATGTACAAACGACGAGGTTATTGCCCCTGTGAACAGCGAGGTGCCCGAAGGTTATGTGAAGGTATCGTTCAACACCGATATCCCCGAGATGCAGACTGTGCAGGTGCGTGCCGTTGATCCCGATGGCCTTGATGTACAGAACATGACACTATTCTGCTTCAACACATACGGACTCTTTATAACAACAGTAGAGGCTACCGAACTTACAACCAACTCGGGAATATCGGGCACATTTGATGCTATAATCCCCGAAGAGACCAAAATAATACACTTCATTGCCAACCAAAACTCGGCTCTTTACAGCAATGACGATTTTAAGAACAAAACAGAGGAACTTGTTCTTGCTGCAATGGAAGGTGCTTCGGGAATGCTTATCTATTGGGCACGATTCGAAGGATCACAGAGTGGAGAAGTTCTTAAGAGTGAATTGGCTGCCATTCCCGGCGGTATAAAAATGATACGTAACCAAGCAAAAATTTCCATTGCCAATTGGGATACTCCCTATTTAAGAGTTACAGGATTCGTATCTACCAATATACATGCTTTCGGTACAGTGGCTCCTCACCACAACGACGAGGGATTTGCATGGCCTGGTAGTGAGCCTTATGTTACTCTACCTCATAACAAGTCTATGATGAGCGACATCTCAGAGGTGGATACCCGAAAAGAGGAGTATTTGTTTGAACACGAAAACCGTGTCGACAATCCTGTAAGCATAATAATCAAAGGCTTCCCCGCAGGCAGTGATGTGGAGAAATATTACAGAGTGTCGTTGGTTGACAATGAAGGCGAGCAGCTGCCTATCCGTCGAAACCATTCGTACGTTCTCAACATTAAGGGCGAACTTACTTATCCAAGTGATACCTTTGAAGAGGCATTGAATGCTACTTTTACCAATAATGTATGGATTACAATTGAATCGTGGGTAAATGAGATTGGTGACGGCAAATATAAACTCTCTGTAGAGAAAACAGGCGTTGTACTTGATTCAAAATATGCTGGTGAGGACTATATACTGAAATATACTGTGACAGGTGTTAACGGAACTGCTATAACTGCAGCCGACATTGCCGATGTTTCGTGGACAGGTGACAATAATGTTGCAAACCATAATATAAAGGGACATAGCTTCAATGTTGTAGATGGTGTGGGACGGGGTGAGATTACAATTTCCTTGAATCCTGTAACACAGCCCATACAGAAAGGTAAATTGCTGGTAAAGAAGGGCCATCTGCAAAGAATAATAGAGATAAATGTTATTGAGACTATGTCGTTTGTCCCATCATGGGTGGGTACTCAGGTGTATGGCGAAGATGTAGGTGAGTTTGTAACTCTTAAATTTACAATTCCCGAGAATTGTCCCGATATTCTATATCCTTTTCCTGTGCTGGTTACTGTAAACAGCCTTGACGTACGTGCGATGTCGGGTATGCAGCTGCCGGTAATAAAGAAGGGAGACGATGGCTGGTTCGGTCACGATTATAAAGGCCATGACTACAAATATGAGTATATTGTAAATGGCCCCGGAGTACACCGTCTCTATTTCGAGAATGTCCTCACACATCCGGGAGGATACATCGACAGCCTGTGGATTGAGGCAAATCACTTTGAGACCCTTAAGAAGAATTTTACATATGCTTCGCATCAGTACGCTATCACAATGGAGAATATGCAGGTTTACGATCCTTACGGCAAGGGAGGAACTATTGCTCAGGATGAGCTTTTGCTCTACAAGCTTGTGCCTCGTAAGCGCAATGCACATGTCGACCTCGACATGTTGATTGTAAACAATGCAGGTGCAGCACCTGAGCCAATGAACGTGGACGCAAAAGACGAGTTCCTGCTCTATTCAAAATATCTCGACTACTATGAAGCATCTGAGCCTCTGCCTGCGCCTCTTGTACACGAGTGCAACTACTATGCTGTTCCCGATGTGGAGACCTCGACCAACGGACGTATGATGGCGTTCAAGCCTATAAATGCCGACCCTACAACTATTGGCAAGACAACAGGTCGCTACTCTCTTCATCTGAAGACTACAACCCCTGTGAGTGACGATTTGGTGCGCATCGCATCTAATCAGTCGACAAATAAATCACTTGTAAACAGTGGTGTGAATTATGACGGCAAAACTTATCGTTCTGTGATGTTCGAGATTGCTACATATCAGCCGTTCCGTTTTGCGGCTCGTATCAATGGATTAGGCGAGAATGCTACAGGCAATGCCGAGGAGAGTGTCAGTGATGTAACACTTACATATTTGCCCAACCAGAAGATTGATATCGAGTTCGATGTTACAAGCTTCACAGCCGAAGACGGCAAAAGTGTTGATCCATTTGGTGAAGAGTTTGAGATTTATATCGATGCTCCCATGCTTTCGATTGACGAGTCGCGCTTGGCCGAGTGTGGCATCAATTCAACAAAACTCTATGCCGATGCAACAACACCCGGACGTTATATATATAAAGTGGAGTCAACCCGTGCTGCAGAAAGTGTCTTTGGACTTGGCAATGCTCTGGTTGCCGACACTAAGGCTGCGAGCCAGACAGGTGAACGTAAGAAACTTCCCTTTGTGACAAACAGGGTTACATCGCAGGGCGAGATAACATTAAGCTCAAACGAGGAAAAAGTGGTGTTCTTTAAAAAGACCTTCGAGATTACAAATGAAAGGATTGTTGGCGACATAAAGTATGTGCAGAAAGGCACAGGAGCCACATTGAATGTTCCAAAGGGCAGTTTCGTCGCATTCTTTACTTCTGACAATGGTGTGCGCATCGGTTCTATCGAAGTGACAGAAGATGGCAGATACAGCCTGAACCTACGCTCGGAGTATGAGTTTAACTGGATGATGGATAATGTGGAGTTCGACTTTAAGGATGCAAACGGCGACCAGTACGAATTCAAAATAGCGAGTTTGAATGCTCTCTATTCATCAAAGGATGTAACGCTTACATTGGCCACACCTTAATAAATTATACGATATAAATACATTCAGCCTCCTCAAACGAGGCTGAATGTATTTATGATGATTTGAATTAAAGTATACCGATGTTACTTTATAAGATATTTTTTGCTATAATTGCAATAATAAAATAATGGACTTATGGGGTTATATGATTCTGTTATATATAAATTCTTCAGATTGACTGTTTTTGTGATGTTCTGCGTAATGGCATGTGGCGTGTCTGCGCAGCAGAAGGCGTTTCCGATGCCTCTGATTCCGACAACATTGTCAACTCCTGCCGAGCGTGCCAATTATCTGGCCATTCACTATTGGGATTTATATGATTTCTCGGAAGAGACGCTCTCGCATTCCGGCAGAATGAGTGAACAGGCTTTTACCGATTTTATAAGTATTATGCCCTATGTCACCGAACGCGACTCGGCATTTGCACAGTTCGTATCACATATAACAGATGAAAAGAGGGTGCTCAGGCGTTTCTTCGATATTGCCCAGAAATATCTTGCCGAGGTAGCATCTCCTGTATATAATGAGCCGTTATATATCCTGTTTCTTCAGAAATTGGTAGAATCGGAGAAACTGAAACTTTCGGAGAGGGAACTTTATGCCCATGAACTTAAAATGGCATGTAAGAACCGTGTGGGTGAGAAGGCCGCAGATTTTTCATTTACCATGAGAAACGACAAGTGCGGACGTTTGTCGCGTGTTGAGGCTGAATATCTATTGCTCTGTTTTGTTGACCCCGAGTGTGATGCCTGTGTCGAGGTTAAGGAGGCGCTTGCCGCATCTCCTGTCATTGGGAAAATGGTTGATGACGGGGCGTTGAAGATTCTTGCAGTGTGTGTAGAGGGCGATCAAGAGGTGTGGAGGAACTCCTCGTTGCCCAAGAAATGGATAAATGCGTTTGATGAAAAAGGGGATATCTTCGAAAATCAGCTGTATGATATATATACGCTTCCTATGCTCTATCTGCTCAATAACGATAAAATAGTGCTGCTGAAAGATGTAAAGGTACGTTTTTTAGAGAAGTATTTGTCGGAGTTGCAATAACCATCTTATTCACCTCTCTCGAAACTCTGCCATAGGCGATCGTTGGGGACGGGTGCGGTAATCTTTATTGGTTGCTTGGATACGGGATGGACGAACTCCACATATCGTGCATGCAACGATATGCTACCATCGGGGTTGGAACGCTTTGCACCATATTTAAGGTCTCCCTTTATGGGGCATCCCATTGCCGATAACTGGCAACGTATCTGATGGTGACGGCCGGTCTTCAGTTCTACCTCGATAAGAGTGTAATTGTCTGATGATGCTAATGTACGATAGTTGAGTAGGGCATGTTTACTTCCGTCGACCTCTTTGCGATAGGCAAAGCTTTTGTTCATCTTCTCGTTTCTCAGAATCCAGTGCGACAGTTCGCCTTCGGTGACAAGGGGCTTGTTCTTTGTTATTGCCCAATAGATTTTCTTCACCTCGCCGACACGGAACATATTGTTGAGTCTCTCGAGCGCCTTGCTTGTCTTTGCAAAGATGACAACGCCGCTTACAGGACGGTCTAGGCGATGGGGAAGGCCTATAAAGACATTACCCGGCTTGTTGTATTTCTCCTTGAGATAAACTTTTAGGGTGTCGCATAGGGATTCATCGCCGGTCTTGTCACCTTGTACTATCTCGCCCGATGATTTGTTTATGATTATTATATGGTTGTCTTCGTATAATACTTTCATTATGATTCCTCTTTATTGTTGGTTCTTGCTCCAAGTGCATTAAGTATCACTCTTTCGGTAAATTGGTTCATGAACTTGTCGTCTATATTTTTGTTGACTATTCCATTTATGTATGGAATTTCAATCCCTTTAAGACAGAAATGGAGGAACCTTGCAGCAAGGTCGGGACTCTCAACGTTGAAAATGCCTTGTAGCTTACCATCTGCTATTATGGCACGGAACAAAGCAATCTCTTTCGAATCGAAAGTGTGCCTTAGATGCTCTATTATCCATGTGTTGTTGAAGTATTCCGAACTGAGTCTGCTGTTGCGTCTTACAACGCTACGTGTTGCATGGAGGCGTACAAATATAAGTCTTATAATTTTCTTTTCGGGTGTAAGGTTTGACAAGGCAACTTTTGTTATTGCGTTAGATATTTTGTTTACCTCCATCTCTATTGAGGCTTCAAGCAACTCTTCTTTACTTTTGAAATATGTGTAAACGGTGCGTCTGCTACGCTTAGCTTCTGCCGCAATGTCACTCATTGTGATGTTTTCAATGCCTTTTTGTGCAAAAAGACGGCGGGCTACTCTTATTAACTGTTCTCTTGTGTCAATGGTTGCCATTAAATTGCCTTTATTCTTTATATGGTTTTTATCAGGTATGCGTGCTGAAACTTGTTGAATCTTACACGTTAGTTGTTATTTTTCAATTGCAAAGGTACTATTATTTACACACATGTGCAATTCTTGCTATGTGAAAAATAGATAAAAATAAATGTTCTAATGAAAAAATATCTATAATTTTTTTGTTGGTTAAAGAAAAAGCTGTATCTTTGCACCAGATTTGAAAATGCATCGCGGGGTGGAGCAGTGGTAGCTCGTTGGGCTCATAACCCAAAGGCCGGAGGTTCGATCCCTTCCCCCGCTACTAAATGAAGAGAACAACAAATGTTGTTCTCTTTTTTCTTTTTGTGCTGTTGAAAATGACCAAATTGTCTCTATTTAGATAATTTTAAGGAACAATTCTTTGGAAAAAAGCATTAATTGTATATTTTCACTTCTGTAAACCTTAAAATATTACAGCTATGATTATCGGTATACCAAAAGAAATTAAGAACAATGAGAATCGTGTCGGAATGACACCTTCGGGAGTTCAAGAGATGATCAAGCATGGTCATTGTGTTTATGTTCAGGCTTCTGCCGGAGTCAACAGCGGTTTCGATGATGCCGTATATAGTTCTGTCGGAGCTACTATAGTTCCGACAATCGAGGAGGTTTATGCTGTTGCAGATATGATAGTAAAGGTAAAGGAGCCTATTGCTTGCGAGTACAATCTGGTGCGAAAAGGACAATTGGTTTTTACCTATTTCCACTTTGCATCAAGCGAAGAACTCACCAGAGCGATGATTGAGAGTGGGGCGGTTTGCTGTTCATATGAGACAGTAGAACGTGCCGACCGTTCTTTGCCTTTGCTTATTCCAATGTCCGAGGTGGCAGGCCGTATGGCTACTCAAGAAGGATGCTATTTCCTGGAGCGTCCGCGTGGCGGTAAAGGCAAACTAATGGGTGGAGTGCCGGGTGTGAAACCGGCTAATGTGTTGGTTATTGGTGGTGGAGTGGTTGGTACTGCCGCCGCACGTATGGCTGCGGGCATGGGTGCAGATGTTACAATATGTGATATTTCATTGCCTCGTCTCGCCTATCTTGCCGACATAATGCCTGGTAATGTGAAGACTCTGATATCATCGGAGTATAACATAAGGGAAGAACTGAAAAGGGCCGACCTTGTAGTTGGCTCAGTGCTTATCCCGGGTGCAAAAGCACCAAAACTTGTAACACGCGAGATGCTATCTTTAATGCAGCCTGGAACTGTTATGGTTGATGTTGCTATTGATCAAGGTGGATGTTTCGAGACCTCTCATCCTACCACACATGAAGAGCCTACATATTATGTAGATGGTATACTTCACTATTGTGTTGCAAATATTCCGGGTGCAGTGCCATATACATCTACTCTGGCGTTGACTAATGCGACATTACCTTATGCTTTGCAACTTGCAGATAAGGGATGGTATAAGGCTTGTCTTGATAATGAAGAACTGCGTAAGGGGTTGAATGTTGTAGAGGGTAAAGTTGTGTATAAAGAGGTTGCTGAGGCTTGGGGGCTGCAATTTGAACCTATAGAATGGTAGCCTGATTTTCCATTCTTTTTGATACAATTTCAAGGGGATGACGCTTTGCGTGTCATCCCCTTGAAATTGTATCAAATCAATATTTGTCTTTTAGTCGTTGTTCATTTCTTTTATGTCTATTTCATTCTCTTTTGCTTCGCCCAACAGATGTTTTGAGAAGAAATCGGCCATTTTCCAGAAGAAGTATTCGTCCATGTTGCCGAAACCATGACGTTGTCCCGGGAGGTATAACATCTCAAAACGTTTGTTAGCCTTGATAAGGGCGTCAATTACGCGCGTGGTATTTGCCGGGTGTACGTTGTTGTCCATGTCGCCGGTAACAAGAAGAAGATTGCCTTTCAATCTTTTTGCCAATTCCTGATTAGTGCTGATGTTGTACGAGAATGTGGTATCCATCTCTATAATTCCATCTTTATTCTTTTTTTCTGTTATTTTCTCTTTTATTCCATGATGTTTCTCGCTCCACCAGTTGTTATATATACGGTTGTCATGGTTGCCGGCACACGAGACTGCAACCTTAAAAAAGTCATTGTATGTAAGTATGGCAGCTGTTGACATGAAACCTCCACCTGAATGGCCATGAATTCCGACCTTATCGCCATCTATGTATTTGTGACGTGCGATAAGTTGCTGTGCTGCTACTTTCTTGTCGGCAAGGCCATAATCGCGCAGATTGCCATACCCGAAATTGTGATACCATTTTGAACGGTTGGGATGTCCTCCTCTATTACCTACTGTGATTACGATGAAACCCATTTGCGCAAGGCGGTCTATGCGGTTCATGCCGCTCGACCAACTTTCGTTGACAGCCTCTGTTTGCGGTCCGGGATATACATATTCTATAAGTGGGTAGCATTTTGTTGAATCGAAGTCAAAAGGCTTGTACATTACTCCGTGCAGATCGGTTATTCCGTCGGCGGCTTTCACTGTGAATCTTTCCGGGAATTTGTATCCGGCTGCAAATAATTGGCTCAGGTCGGCAGTTCCAAGTTCAACGTTCTTTTTGCCGTTCTTGCTATATACGATATTGACGGGTGTGGTGTCTACACGTGATGCTGTTACTACAAAGGCTTCTCCATTTTCTGCTGCCGAATAGCTGCTCACATTCATATCTTTGTCGTCAATTTGCCTTAGGTTGCTACCATCGTAATTCACGCTGAATAGGTGCATGTAGTATGGATTCTCCTCTTTGTTGTATCCGCATGCTGTGAAATATACCTTTTTCTCCTTATCATTAACTGCTACAATGTCTTCAACGTGAAAGGCTCCATCTGTTATAGCGTTAACCTCGGTGCCATCGCTGTTGTATAGATATAGCATTGCCCATCCTGTGCGTTCCGACCATTGTATGAACTGTTTGCCGCCATTTACCAGGCGTATTGGCTTGCTTTCTATGCTACTGTTCATCTCCTCGCGTAACAGTGCTACAGCACTGTCGCTTTCTACATTCAGATGGCATAGCTCTATCTTTTTCATGTCTCGGCTTATGCGCTCGAAGTAGAAACCTCTCTCATCTCCCAACCATACTTGCTTTTGTGGGTTCTCTTGTCGCTCGGCATGTGTAGTGGGCTTTCGGAATAATCCTATACGCTGATGCTTGAATTGTGAGATATTTATTGTTTTGCTACTTTTTTTCTCGAAATCGAATAGCTCCATAGTGGTAAGGGGTGTCTCTTCACCTGGCATTTGGTAATAGTAGCTTTCGAGTGTGGGTCGTGGTGTGCTTAATGAATTGATTACCCACATTTTTGATAATATGGAGTCGGCTCTATGTGTTGTTACGAAATAGCGCGAATCGGGACTCCACAAGCAATATGGATAGTGGCGTTTTGTGCTATCGGGCTTTTCGTCTAACGAATGGTATGAATAGCAGTAATTGCGTCTGCCATTAAATGTGAGCTGATGTTCTACTATGGTGCTGTCTTTTTCCCATAGGCGTAATTTTTCAAGGTCTTCTCTTGTTATGTACCATAGGTTGTAGTTCTTTTCATATATGGCATATTTGCCATCAGGAGATACATTGGCCCATTTGGGATACTCGGGATAGAGATCTTCAATCTCGTCTTTTGTACGTTCTATGAGTCGCTTGTCCTTTATGTCGTACTCGAAATAGAATGTCTTTTTCTCGGTCTTGCCCTTGTTCGCTTTTATCTTGGTGCTGTCGTTGCGCTCGTGGCGAGGCAGTTGTTTTTCAACCTCCTTGTTTGATGCAATGTCAAAACGGATAAACCTGTCTTCACGTATATTTCTCTTTATTTTCAAAGGGAGATGCTGTGCATCGTATGGGTCTTTTGTACGCATTGTTATCTCTTTAGCCAGCCACTCCATATCCCATAGCTCCTGTCGTGTACCTTTTACGGCATCAACTATGTAATAAGTTGTATTGTCGGTGGTGCTCCATGAGTATATGAATTTCTTGCCATCGGCCAACCAATAGGGTATGACTCTGGTCTGTTTTACCATCCTTGAAATCTTGTTGGGTGAAAAGCGTTCGGCAAGTGAGTAGTTTGGCTTTACTCTGTTGCTTTTACACTCTTGTGCTCTTGTGTTTGTGACAAGCAGGAGTGATAGTAGTGTTGTGATAAATATTGCTTTTTTCATTTCTAGTTTATTATTTGTCTCTTTTTCGTGTTCCAATTTTGGCAATACCTCCGGTAGAGGTCTCCTTGTATAGGCTTGGAAGGTCGTGTCCTGTCTCTTTCATTACCTCTACAATGCGGTCGTAGTCTATTTTGTGTTTGCCGTCCGAAATTGTGGCATAGGTACATGCGTCCAGTGCACGTGATGCTGCTATGGCATTACGTTCTATGCATGGAACTTGTACAAGTCCGCACATCGGGTCGCAGGTTAGTCCCAAATGGTGTTCTAACCCCATCTCGGCGGCATATTCAATCTGGGTTATCGTACCTCCAAACAATTGACAAGCCGCAGCCGCAGCCATAGCGCATGCTACTCCAACTTCACCTTGACAGCCCACATCGGCACCTGATATCGATGCGTTTTCCTTTGCAATGTTGCCGAAAAGTCCTGCAGTGGCAAGTGCACGCAATATTCTGGGTTCGCTACTCACATGCTCTTGTGAAAGGTGGTATAGAACGGCGGGAAGTACACCACAAGAACCGCATGTGGGTGCTGTGACAACTTTTGCTCCGCTGGCATTCTCTTCCGAGGTGGCAAGTGCATAGGCATATATCTTTGCCTTGCTCTTTACCGATGATGTGTATGCGGCGGCTTTAAGCAGATAGGTGCATGCTTTGCGTTGTATGCCTAATCCTCCAGGCAATACTCCTTCGTGCTCCAATCCACGTTTGATGGTCTCTTTCATTATACTCCATACCTCGCCCAAGAAATCCCATATCTCGGGACCTTCGTACTTCTCCACATACTCCCAATAGCTATATCCGGTTTCGTCGCACCACTCCATAATTTCGTGTATTGTGGTCAGTGGGTATATATCCGCCTCGTCTTTGCTGGTATGTTCGTTGGCTAGTTCTCCTCCTCCGATACTGTATATTATCCATTCATCTATGACTCTGCCCTCTTTTATTCCCTCGAACTTCATTCCGTTGGGGTGGAATGGCAGGAATATATCAGGTTGCCAGATTAATTGTAATGGAGCAATGGGTTTTAGCACCTCCTCTATGGCTTTATCTGTCATATGTCCTTCGCCTGTGGCTGCCAAACTTCCATATAGCGTTACTCTGTATGAATCGGGGTGGGGACAACGCTCGGCAAATTCTTTTGCCGCTCTGTTGGGACCCATTGTATGACTGCTTGATGGTCCCAGACCTATTCTGAATAATGAACGTAGTGATTTCATCTCTCTTCTTTTATAATTTTTGCGAATATAGCGTTTATTCAAGAGAAACGCAATTTTATAGTAATATTTAAGTCGGCGCTCACTTTGTAAATGAATTTTAATATTTATTTTCATTTTGGTAGATTATACGCTTGACTGCTTGTGCTTGTTAAAAAATAGTTGCATATGTTGTTTTCTTTTGTTAATATTGCGGATATATGTTATTGTTAATTATTAAATATAATAATCATTGTAATAATTTATGAATGTAAGTTGTATAAATATAAAGGGCCTATTATCTTTTTTGTTGCTGGTTGCTTTATTGCCGATACATGTGCATGGAGATGCTTTACCGCATGTCGATAAACTTTGTTTTGCCGATTCGATTTATGCCGGTGATAGAAATCTCTATTCCCCATATATGGCTGAGCCGCTACCAGCAACGGCTCCCGATTGGATGAAAGCCATATCGGACTCTCCAAGTAAAGTGAATTTCTACAATATGCAAAAGAAATTTATAGAGTGGACATCGCAGAATGTGGATGCACGAGTAAAAACAGTTGAGTATAAACAGGCTGTAAATTTTTATCGCAGATGGATGAGTGCATATCGCAAATATGTGTCACATGATGGAACGATCGTACTGCCTACTATAGATGAGTATGCTGCGATGGTTGATGATATGAATAGACGTTCGGCTGTTCAAGAAGGCAATCCGATATGGCGTAATATTGGACCTAATACAACGTATACGAATAATAATGGTGTCCTAACAAAGAAAGACCATCAGGTATGTGTCTATCGTATCGCTGTAGCTCTTACAGATAGTGCAACGCTATATTGCGGAACAGAGTCGGGCATGGTTTTCAAAACTGTCGATCATGGAATTACATGGAAACCTTGTGCGCCTACTCATAATTTCGGTGGTTCTATATTCAGCGTAGCAATTGACCCTTATGATAAGAATAAAGTGTATGTAGGCGGTGGACCTTGGTTGTGGAAAAGCGTAGATGGGGGTGATACATGGAGTCGCTGCAATGGCATAAACAGTCGTGTGAACTCTATACGCATCAGCCCGGAGAATCCGCAATATATAACAGCATCGGCAGGAAGCAGGGATGATGAAAAAGAGAGTAATGGTTTTTTTGTATCCCAAGATGGTGGAAATACGTTTACATGTACTATGCGTGGCATATGTTTCGATCATGAATTGCAGCCCGGGAATCCTAATGTTGTTTACCTTTTACGACGTGAAGAGGTCGGCCCTTGGACCTATTTCTATTTGTCGGACAATGGTGGTTTCAATTGGACGCGTAAGGAGTTGCCAATATCTATGGTTATATGCGGGCGTCTTTCTGTTAGTGAGGCTGCCGCTGGTGAGAATTATGTTTATGCTCTTGTTACAAGCGATATCTGGGGAACAGATCGTGGCCCCCAAGGGGGAATGGGGACTCCGTATGTGCTTCTGTCGAAGGATGCCGGACAGACATGGGATGATAAGACTGTAAACAAGGGCTCATGGCATTGGGATAACACATTTTCGCCTATAATGGACGAGCAGGGCGGACAAGGCTATTTCGATATGATGATTGGCGCATCGAACAAAAATCCGGCTCATGTGCTGTTTGGACTTACATCACTTTATCGCTCGACAGAAGAGGGGGTATGTAATTATCGTGATCATGGTATTGGTGGTTATCAGCGCAATGATTGGATGCACTGCGATATACAGGATATTGCCATGCACCCTTGTGGCGATACATGGATATGTAATGATGGCGGTATAAAATATTCGCGTGACTTTTTCGAAACTAAGGGAGAGGACCGTCATTATGGTATTTATGCTTCTGACTATCAAGGACTCGGAGTGGGATGGAACGAGGATGTCATGGCTTCCGGACGTTGGCATAACGGTGATGTGGTGCATGCTGCAAGTTATGGCGAGGGTAATTCTGTTCATGTAGGTGGTGTAGAGATTGCTACAGGGTATGTGATGAAGAGCAATCCTTGGAAAGTCTATTTTACCGATGCAGCTACGCGTATTATGCCACGTGAGATGGATGGCAGCATAGTAGAGGATTACAAAACTTGGTTTCAGGATAAGAAACCTAATGAAGCTTTGCGTATATGTGGTGATATTGCTACTGACCCACGCTATGCACTCAAAGTGTTTATTCAAGATATGACAAATACTCTTGAAGGTTATTTGTCATACGATGAGGGTGAATCTTTCCAAAAAGTTTTTGATAGTGATGGAGAAGATTTCTATAGTTATGAATTTGCGCGTACTAACCCTAATCGTGTCTATGTATCGGGGACTTGGAATATATGGCGCTCGGATGATGGAGCCGAAAGTTTTTATAAGTGTGAAAGCAGGCCCTTTCCAAATCTAGACAGCAATATGCATTTTACCCGTGTGGTGGTAGACCCAAATGACGAGAACCACGTCATTGTTATCTGTAATGATTTGAATGGAATGGTAAGTGAGAGCTTCGACGGTGGTGTGTCGTGGTCTCCTTACAATCTTGCTTCGCTATCAGATATGCGTATACATCAGATAATACTTGTGGGTGACGAGTATAATAGTTGTTATGTTACAAGCTATGATGGTGCATATGTCTACTTCAAAGACAATACCATGACCGATTTTATAGACTATTCGTCAGGGCTATGCCCCGGTGCCAGAATATCCAAAGTAGTACCTTTATATAAAGAGGGAGTATTGCGTATGGCTACAGATAGAGGATTGTGGGAGGCTCCTCTTTATCATCGTGATTTCACTCCGATAGCACAGCCTATGGCACTTAATCTTGGTAGCGGTAATCTTACACAAAACCCCAATAAGGAGGTGCAGTTTGATAGTTATAGCATTGTTCGTCAAGATGAGAACACCCGTTGGCAGTGGAGTTTTTCGCCTCAGCCGCAGTATATAAATGATGCTTATATTCGCAATCCCAAGGTTATATTCGGACATCCCGGAAATTATGATGTTACGCTTACGGTTACTACCCCTACTGGTTCGTCGTCGCGTACAATAAAGAATATGATAACCATAGAAGGAGAAACATCGGTCGATAATGTAGAAATTATCGGTGAGGTGGGAATTGTGAATGCTGTGTTTGAGAAAGGTGAACCCTTGTCGCTTGTTCTCTCGGGACTAGATGCTGATGCAGTCTTGACAATTCACTCGGCACGTGGACAACTGTTACATAGCGTTGCAATATCACATTCAGATGAACTTGTAGAAGTTTATTTGCCTATGAATGAGTCTGCTACATATATTTATCAGATAAAAAGTGCCACAAAGAAATTCTTTGGAAAGTTTATTATTAAATAACAGAATTTACAATACAGATATAATTATTGAATTAAATGATTATGAAGATAAAGTATATTTTTCTAACAACAATGTTTGCCGTAATGACATTGTTTGTGCAATCGCAAAGTATTGAAAAACATGATGACCTTTTTATTCCCTATAGGCTGAACTATCTGCCATATGGCTCTCCTACATGGATGGCAATGCTTGCCAGTCCTGATGGACTTGACTACAGAGCCATGGTTGACAGTTTTAATGTATATCTGTTGAAAAATCCCGGAGCAAGACGTAAGTCTCCCGAAACAAAACAGGTGGTAAACCATTTCAGGCGTTTCCAGAAAGCATATGTTAATTTTGTAGGCAAGGATGGTATAATAAGATTGCCAAAAGCTACAATGTACCATGCCGAGATGAATGCAGTTTTGAAGGGTGGGGGAGAAACAGGTCTCATGCGAGAGCATGCGAAGGCGACAGGAATGTTCCCCGAAATAGAACCTTGGGAGGTAATATCGCCTATTATTACATATGATTACAGACATAAGAAAGTTACTCCTGCACAGGCAAATATACAGCGCCTTAGAGCCTCTCGTTCCAATCCTGATGTTATTTATTGTGGTTCGGAGACAGGAATGATATTCAGGTCAGATGACAAAGGGGCAAATTGGTCCCCTTGTGCTAACGGAGAGTGGATGTCGGGTGAGATTACAACGATAGATGTGAGTTCGACCAACTATAAGCGTGTTATTATAGGAGGTGGTGGCGTTTTTTGGCTTAGTGATGACGAGGGTAATACGTGGCGTGACGTAACACCAATAAAGAGTAAATATGCACGTACTAGTGTGGCGATGTTTCATCCGGCAGATGATAATATAATACTTGCAGGAGATCGTTCGCAATTGTGGCGTTCTATCGATGGCGGTGTGTCGTGGCAATGGATGCTCCAAGGAATGGTGTTTGATATAAAGTTTTCAGTGCAAAACCCAGATGTGTGTTATGTTGCCATAGAGCAAGATGCAACAGTAAAGCTCTATAAAAGTAGCGATGCTGGTGAATCCTGGAATTTACTTGATATTGGTGGAGAACCGCTTATCAGCGCACGAATAGGACTGAGTGAGGCGCCCACCGGTGCCGATTATGTTTATATGTGGGCATGTCGCAGAAACCATCTTTCACAACCAGGTCCTCTCTATTTTAGCGGTCCTCCTCTTTTGTTCAAAAGTACCGATGGTGGAAATTCGTTTGAGGTAATCGACCCTGTAGGACAGCTTGAGAATGTGGATGTGAATGGTGGACAAGGATACTATGATCTTGTATGTTCGGCATCTGCAACCGACCCGGAGACACTACTTGTGGGAATAATTCAACTATATCGTTCGACTGACGGAGGAAAAACCTTAGAGAATCAAGGCGGATATTATGGGAAATATGATCTCCATTGCGATATGCAGTCTCTGCAGACAAATGGCGCGGGGGATACATGGCTCTCTACTGATGGCGGAGTAATATATAGTAGAGACTTTTTCGCCACACATGCCGAACCAAGATTGAAAGGGTTGTATAGTTCGGAAATGTGGGGATTTGATCAAGGATGGAATGAAGATGTTATGGTTGGCGGACGCAATCATAATGGCAACATGTCACAACTCGACCGTTATAATGGTGCGTCTATATTTATGAGTGGCTCGGAACGCCCCACAGGATATGTTTTTCTTTCCAATCCACGTAAAGTGGCATTCAGTGATAGCGAGAATGTAATAATGCCCGATGATTGGCGTGACGATTTTATTCCTTTCCTTGACTATTGGACTTATCCGAAAGAGTCTTCACAACATGGAATAGGTTTCGTCTTTGACCCGCGTTATGCAAAAAGTTTTTATATTGTTCAAGGAAATAGTGACGAAGAATATAGAACGTTATGGCGTACACGTGATGATGGCGCGTCTTTTTCAACAGTTTATACATTCGACGAGCCGGTGAGTTCAATTGCCATATCGCGTTCTAATCCCGATAAGATTGTAGCCTCTACATGGGGACGTTTGTTATATTCGCTTGATGCCGGTATAACTTTTCATGAGTACATAATACCGGATGAGATGAGAAATAGCATAAATTACAAGATAGAAATTCATCCGAGAGATGAAAATGAGATATGGTTGAGTGACGGAAATGAAGGCGGTATATGGTGCACTAGAGATAATGGCCACACGTGGGACAAACTTGATAAAGGACTAAATATACCTAATTGGGAGGGTAATGTGGAGAATCACAAAATTGGCCGTTTTTTCCTTACAGGTAATGAAAAAAATGCAGTTTATGCAATAGCATATACAATGGGTTATCTGAATGAGAGTTATACGACACCTAGAGGCAAGGTGTTATATCGTGATGACACTACCGATGGATGGGTAAACTATAGCGATGGTTTGCCTAAAGTGATAAATCTTAATCGTATGTTGCCATTCTATAAAGAGGGTGTAATACGTTTGGCAACAAGCAATGGCATATGGCAAAGAGAGTTGATGGATAGTGAATTCGTACCTATAGCACAACCTATTATTCTTAATGTTGGAGATGGCGACAATAGAAAGAACGACTATCCCCGAGTCTTGGAATTGGATAGCTACAGTATTGTAAACCAGAATAACGCACAGTGGCAGTGGACAATAAATCCGGCACCAGTGGCAATTGATTCTTACGAAATACGCAATCCCCGAATAACCATAGAACCCAATCAGACATATGATATCTCGCTTACAGTTACAACTCCCTCGGGGTGTGATACCAAATGTATTGAGGGAATGATACGAGGAGATAATCCTGTTCCCGAGAATACCTCTATCGATAATCTTGGAGGCTTTGGAAAAGATATGTTGCTCTTATCGGGTAATGTGGTTACAAGAGGCGAGACTCTTCTGTTTGAACCCAGGAACTTGGTAGGTAAAGTAAAAGTCTGTATATACGATTCTAAAGGAAATGTTGTCTACGATGCATCTTCGCTATCTCAGTTCAATGTAGAGACATCAACTTTCGGCGCAGGTGTATATTTCTATATGGTAACAGATGGCGACGGTTACAGAGAGGTGGGTAAATTGTTAGTAAAGGAGTAATATCAAATTATGATATACAGGAAACTGCTGCTTTTTTTCTTGTGGACTGCTATTCCGATGGCGTCTCAAGAGTTGTATCATGCCCATCTTCAGGAACTTGTAGTCTCGGGTACCAGATGGTATACATTGAACGGAAATGAACCGGTGAAGATAAGCCGTTTATCATTTGAAGAGGGTAATGTATACAACCCGCAGACTGCAGCCGATATGTTAGGACTTACAGGCGAGGTGTTTATACAGAAAAGCCAATATGGTGGCGGCAGTCCTATGATACGTGGATTCTCGACAAACAGGCTCTTATATAGCGTAGATGGGGTGCGTATGAATAGTGCTATATTTCGTGCAGGTAATCTGCAGAATGTAATTTCGCTTGACCCATTTTCAATAGCATCTACCGAGGTCCTATTTGGACCTGGTGCCGTGTGCTATGGTAGTGATGCAATAGGAGGTGTAATGGTTTTTAATACCATAGATCCAAGGCTTTCTGCCGGTGATGCTCCAATTGTTTTTGGTTCAGCCACTGCGCGTACAGCCTCGGCCTCGGGCGAAAAGACTGCACATGTGCATTTAGGCATGGGATTTGATAAATGGGGTTTTATTACCAGCTTTACATCCCCATCTTTTGACGATCTTAAGCAGGGCATGTATGGTCCCGATAAGTATATCATGCCATATATCGTTGTGCCCGAATATGGCAAGGATGGCAAAGTGAATGATAGGGTAATGCCCAATAGTGACAATAGACGCCAGGCTCCTAGTGGATATTCTCAGTGTAATTTTATGCAGAAGGTACGTTATGTACCAACCGAGAATGTGGATCTGGAGTATGCCTTCCATTTTAGTGAAACTTCCGAGTATGCACGATACGACAGGCATCAACGTATGAAGAATGGATTACCGCGTTATTCGGAATGGAACTACGGTCCGCAACTATGGATGATGAACCATCTCCGTATGAGTCATAATACCAATAATATGCTATACGATTCGTTACGCATAAATATGGCGCTGCAACGTTTCGAGGAGAGTCGTATCAGTCGTGATTTCAATAATCCTATTCGTGATATACAGAGTGAAGAGGTGGATGCTTGGAGTGTTAATGCTGACCTTATGAAGAGTGTGAATAGTCGTTTGACACTTATGTATGGTGCTGAGTATGTCCAGAATAATGTACACTCGAAAGGTGAATCAATAGATGTGACAACGGGTGAATCGACTACATCTTCTTCTCGCTATCCTAAAGCAAGATGGTATAGCTATGGTATTTTTCTAAACTCGCAGTGGCATATACTTAAGAATGTTCATCTTGCAGCAGGTCTTAGATATAATCTTTATAGTATAGAGAGTGACTTCTCGACTGCGGGTTATGATGTGCCTTTTTACCCTAAGCAAAGTAGTGATGCCGGTAGTCTCTGTGGTAATATAGGAATTAATTGGTTCCCAAAACCACATTGTATGATACGTCTTAACTATTCGCGTGGCTTCAGAGCACCTAATGTCGATGACATGGGTAAACTATTCGATAGTGTTGATGGATGTGTGACTGTGCCTAATCCTAATCTTAAGCCCGAGTATGCCGATAACGTTGAGATTGGTGTTGTCAAGTGTTTCGGAGACTTTCTGGAACTAGATCTGTCGGCATACTATACCGTCCTTGATAATGCCATAGTGCGACGTGATTATCTTTTCGATGGTTCTCCAACAATGCAGTACAAGGGTGATGAGTGCAGAGTACAGGCTTTGCAGAATGCTGCGGTAGCTAAAGTGTGGGGAGTTCAGTTCTCTATGGATATGCGTTTTTCCAAGTGGTTCTATGCGAAAGGGAATATCAACTATCAGTATGGACGCGAAGAGTTAGATGATGGGGAAAACTCTCCATCGCGTCATGCTGCACCTCTTTTCGGCAGGATTGCTGCAGGATTCAACCATAAGAAACTCTCTTTTGAGGCTTTTTCCAATTTTCAGGCCAAGTGTAAAGCCGAAGATATGCCTCTAGAAGAACGTGATAAAAGCGAATTTTATGCTCTCGATGCAAAAGGACGTCCCTATTCACCTGCTTGGATGACAATAAATGTACGCACAACATTCAGAATGATGGATAATCTGCATCTTAATGCCACACTTGAGAATATTGCAGATAGAAGATATCGTCCCTATAGTTGTGGCATAAGCGCTCCGGGACGTAATTTTACCGCTAGTATCACTTATACATTGTAAAGTATAATAAAATTTTATTCATATGTTGACTATTTTAGTGACAGGAGCAAGCGGATTTGTGGGTAGCCGCTTTGTACAGAGATGGAATAATGAGTATAATATCCTTACCCCTACACATGCCGAACTGGATATAACAGATGATGAATCGGTGCAAAACTATTTCTTGCAACATCGCCCAAATGTGGTATTACATTTGGCTGCCATATCTAATACATGGCGCTGCGAGCAGGAACCCCTGCTGAGCTATGCTGTTAATGTTGATGGAGCAGAGCGTATAGCACGTGCAGCAGCAGCGTGCTATGCAAAATTCATATTCTTCTCAAGCGACCAGGTATATAATGGAAATCTGGAATATGGACTCTTGCGCGAAGATGTAATAGTAACCCCCGAGACTGAATATGCACGTCAGAAACTAAAGGCCGAAGAGAAGGTGTTGACTATTCATCCCGATGCCGTCATTCTTCGTGCTACATGGATGTACGATAATCCAAACAGCGAATTGCCAATACACCCCAATTTCGTATCAAACATAGAAACAGCTGTAAGAGATAAGAAACCATTATCGGTATCTATGCGCGAGTATCGTGGAATAACATGGGTGCAAGAGGTTGTAGAATTCCTACCGCGCACATTCTCTTTGCTTAGCGGCATATATAACTATGGCGCAGCCAACAGACTCAATACCTACGAGACGGCATGTTGCTATTTCGAGATGCTCGATTGTGGGCTGCGTTGCGATGATATAATACTGGCCGATGCCGAACGTTTCCCCACACACGAACGTAATATTTCAATATCAAATGAAAAGATATTCAACCTCTCGGCTGGTGCAATCTTTTTCAGTGATACACTCGATGGCTTGAGAGTCTTTTTACAGAATAGAGCAGATTAACTTTGGTATAATAAACAGTTGCAATTTAAATGGACAGACTAAGAAGTACAATTGCTTCTTAGTCTGTCCATTTACTGTCCTATTCAGTTTTTATATCTTATTTCACTTCCTCGAAATCAACTATTATTCACTATCAATGCGTTAGCACCGGATGTTGCGTCCATGTTGCAAGAATTAAAATAAACATTGATAATCAACATGTTGCAAAACCAATACAAAGGTATAACATTCTACCCGAACAACCAAAAGAAAAGGCATAAAAAGCACAAATCTGCCACATTTTTAATAATTATACTTCTACTTCTACTAGTTCTCCTTTTTCATAATCTAATCTCATTGGGACATTGTCATAAATATATTCAAATCTCCCATCTATATTTTCTGCACCAATGGCAGGTCTAAGATTTATCTTTATATTCTCTAGTCGTAAGTCTGTAGAAAACACAGCCTCACACTTTGTGACATCAAAAATAGTCAAATTATGTCCTTCTCTGTGCAACGAACTACTATATCTGATTCCGTCATATCCTAAATGTCTAAAATACTCAGCAATTATTTGCGAGGGGATATAGTTGTCTGGATTGTTTATTGGAGAGGAAAATGCAGACTGAATAAAACATAATAACCATTC
>JAFWBM010000043.1 GCA_017507105.1 Bacteroidaceae bacterium | reverse complement strand
GTATTTTCCTTTATGCATATGCCATTCTACGTTAGTCTGGCAAAGATAAATTCAAATCGGTTGACTCGAAAAAGCCTTGTAACTACCTAACTTTCAATATTTTCAAAGAACTTTTATGATTTTTTACCGGACACTAATGATCCAATTAGAAAAATTGATATAACTTTGTAAACATAGACACAAAAAAACATAATCGAAAAAAACTTAATAAAATGCTAACACAAATTATCAATGCTAAAATCCTCACACCACAAGGCTGGTTAAATGATGGTTCTGTTATTATTAGAGACAACAAGATTCTTGAGGTTACAAACTGTGACCTTGCTGTTATAGGAGCCGAACTTATCGACGCCAAAGGAATGTATGTTGTTCCCGGTGGTGTTGAAATTCATGTACATGGTGGTGGTGGACGCGACTTCATGGAAGGTGAAGAAGAGGCTTTCCGCGTTGCTGTGGCCGCACACATGAAACATGGTACTACAAGTATCTTCCCTACTCTCTCATCATCTACCGTTCCAATGATTGAGGCGGCTGCAGAAGTTTGCACAAAGTTAATGAACGAGCCCGACAGCCCCATCCTTGGACTTCACCTTGAGGGTCATTACCTCAACATGAAGATGGCAGGCGGTCAGATTCCCGAGAACATCAAAGATCCGGATCCATCGGAATACATACCTTTGATAGAGAAATGGGATTGCATCAAACGTTGGGATGCAGCTCCTGAGTTGCCGGGTGCAATGCAGTTCGGTAAATATATAACATCGAAAGGCATTTTGGCATCAGTGGCACACACACAGGCCGAGTTTGAAGAGATACATGCAGCGCATGAAAACGGTTATACTCACGCTACACACTTCTACAACGCCATGCCCGGTTTCCACAAACGTCGCGAGTACAAGTACGAGGGTACAGTAGAGAGCATCTATCTGCATGACGATTTCACTGTTGAGGTTGTTGCTGATGGTATCCACGTACCTCCTACAATATTGCGTCTAGTATACAAGATAAAAGGAGTAGAACGTGCATGTGTAATCACAGATGCATTGGCATGTGCTGCAAGCGACAGCAACACCGCATTTGATCCACGAGTAATAATTGAAGATGGTGTATGCAAACTAGCCGACCGCTCGGCACTTGCAGGTTCTGTAGCAACAATGGACCGACTCATACGTACACTTGTACAAAAGGCAGAGATTCCTCTTGAAGATGCAATACGTATGGCATCTGAGACACCGGCCAAAATAATGAATGTATACAATCGCAAGGGTTCTTTACAGAAGGATAAGGATGCTGACCTCATGATACTTGACAACGAACTCAACATTCGTGGCGTATGGGCTATGGGTAAGATTGTAGAGGAAACTTTCAACCTGTAAAAAATATCATTTGTATTAAATACTAATAGGACTTTCCACCAGTGAGAGTCCTATTTTTTTATTACAGTTGCAGATATCAATTATTTATAACATTCGTAAACTATTGCCTAAAAAAACATTAAGCGGATAAAAAATATTAAATTTAGAATGAAAGGCATGCTGTAATTGTTTATTTTTGCAGATTAAACAGAGAAGATAATAAATATATGAACATGCAAGATAGTAATACATATACAAATAGTGTCAATCCGTTTACAACGGATTACAACACACCATTCGACTCTATACCTTTTGACCGTATAGAATTATCACATTTTATTCCGGCAATCAAAGAAGGTATACGACGCGAAGAGGAGAGCATCAAGGAAATATGTTCCAATGTGGATGAGCCAACATTCGAGAATACAATTGTGGAGTTCGAACGTTCAGGAACGATGCTCGGAGATGTGCTGTGTGCCTTTGAAGCACTGCATAATGCACGAAGTTACGACGAGATAATGGAGGTATCGGAAGAGATACATAAACTTTATACACACCATCGCAACAATATAACGCTCAACAAAGTTCTGTTCGCAAGAATAAAGCATGTATATGAAAAACCCCACGATACTCTCACAAAAGAGCAACAACGTCTTTTGCAGGAGACATATACGATGTTTGTACGTTCAGGTGCCAACTTGAACGACAAGGAACGTGATGAATACCGCGAATTGTGCCAACAACTGAGTTCTCTTTCACTTAAATTTCAGGAGAATGTTATAAAAGATACCGATGCATTTACATTGCATTTAACAGATGAGAAAGATATAGCAGGATTGCCTCAGGATCTTATAGAGAGTGCAGCCTTGACAGCACAAGAACAAAAAAAGGATGGATGGGTTTTCACACTTCATCGCCCCAGCTATATTCCATTCATCACATTCTGCCGCAATCGCGAACTA
Source organism: Bacteroidaceae bacterium (assembly GCA_017507105.1). Taxonomy (GTDB): domain Bacteria; phylum Bacteroidota; class Bacteroidia; order Bacteroidales; family Bacteroidaceae; genus HGM04593. The sequence goes on along the minus strand of JAFWBM010000043.1, from coordinate 19,162 downwards.
CGCCGACAGATGTACATGGCGTATAGTACACTAGGTGCAAAGGGCAATGCATATGACAATAGAGAAATTGTTATCAGAAGTGTAAATGCACGACTTAGACTAGCCAATCTGCTTGGATATAACACCTACAGTGATTATATTCTAGATGAAAGAATGGCACAAAACAGCGATGCTGTATTCTCCCTTCTTGGCAAATTGACATGGGCATATCTGCCTGCTGCAAAAAAGGAAATGGAGGAGATAAAATCCTTTGCCAAAAGAAACGAAGGCAATGATTTTGAATTCATGCCTTGGGACTTTGCATTTTATAGCGAAAGACTGAAAGAAGAGAAGTACAATCTCAGCGACGAAATGACACGTCCCTATTTCAACCTTGAACAGGCTATATATGGAGCATTCTATCTTGCCACACGTCTATATGGAATTACATTCAGGCTAAACAACGAAGTATCAACATTCCACCCCGATGTAAAGGTTTGGGAAGTTCTTGACTATGACGGTTCTTTTTTAGCACTGCTCTACTGCGACTTTTATGCAAGAAAAGGCAAACACGCCGGAGCATGGATGGATTCACTGAAACCGCAATACCACGATGTTAACGGCAAGGATCACCGCCCACATGTCACACTATCCACAAACTACCGCAAACCACAACCCGACAGACCGACACTACTTACATTCGATGAACTCAACACACTTCTACACGAGTTCGGGCATTGCCTGCATGGTATAATGTCGAATGTAACATACGCCACATTATGCAGTCCGAATGTTCTATGGGATTTTGTAGAGATGCCATCACAAATCATGGAAAACTTCCTTATTGAGGAGGAGTTCCTGAAAGCATTTGCGTTCCATCACAAGACCGGCGAGGTTATCCCGTCACACCTATTGGAGAAGATACGTAAATCTATAACATTTCAGGCTGCATACCAATGCGTAAGACAGACAGGCTTGGGACTCGTAGACCAAGCATGGCACAACAGAAACAAGCCCTTTGAGGGTGATATAATAGAATATGAGCATATGGCTACAGCAGCCCTGCGGTTGATGCCCGTAATAGAGGGAACGGCAATAACTCCGCAATTCGGGCACATCATGTCGGGAGGATATTCTGCAGGATACTATAGCTACAAATGGGCAGAGATGCTTGATGCTGATGCCTTTTCGCGTTTCAAGGAAGAGGGTATTATGAGCATGAAAGTTGCACAATCGTTCCGCGACGAGATACTCTCAAAAGGTGACACCGAACATCCAATGGAACTATATCTGAGATTCAGAGGGCGTAAGCCACAGATTGATGCTTTATTAAAGAGAGACGGGATATGCTAAAATGAGATATATGAAAAAGATTGTTTTGCTCATAATTATATTGACAGCAGTAGTCGGATGCGACAAAGGAGATGACCTGCAAGAGATTTTTCAAAATCGGAAATGGACTCTATCTTTCTTTAGAGAAGGAAGTTACATAAACAGTATAAAAGGTGACTACAGAATACAGTTCCACGAAAATGTCTTTACAGCAACCACGCCACGTGGAGCTTTAATAGAAGGCTATTGGGAAGCCGACAACAAGAAAAAGAGTTTCAGATGCCGACAGGTAAAGATTACATCAGGTAATATAGTCGGTGATACCACAGCCTTAAAGATGAAGAGTTTTCTGGAAAATGCCACAAGCTATGAAGGAGATGCAAACGTTCTAAAAATAAGAGAATTGCCAAATAAATACATGCAGTTTCACAACAAATATTAGAGTATGGAAAAGAAACAACACGACCTAGACCTGAGATATATGAGAATGGCACAGATATGGGCCGAAAACTCATATTGTGAAAGACGCAAGGTAGGTGCCTTGATAGTAAAAGACAAGATGATAATATCTGACGGATACAACGGAACTCCTGCAGGATTTGAAAATGTATGCGAAGATGAAGATGGACTTACAAAGCCATACGTACTACATGCCGAAGCTAACGCAATAACAAAAATAGCACGTTCGAACAATAACAGTAACGGTGCTACACTATACGTTACAACTTCGCCGTGCATCGAATGCGCAAAGCTTATTGTACAAGCAGGAATTGTACGTGTGGTATATTCTCAGAAATATCGTCTGACAGATGGTATAGACCTGCTAAACAGAGCTGGAATAGAGACTGTATATCTATCACTCGACGAAAAATAAAAACTACGACTATAATTAATAATGAAGAGATACATCCCCACCCTGCTTATATTGTTTACTCTTATTGGAGTGCTCATAGGAGTATATATATCGAGATATAACAGGCATACAATAATAATACCTACAGGAGTCACCAAGGTTGACGAGTTGATGGAGCTGGTACATAGTTGCTATGTAGACTCCACAAGCATGGAAGATATTATCGAGGAGACAATGCCCAAGATTCTGGCTGAGCTGGACCCTCACAGCACATACATACCGGCTAAGGATCTAGAGGCCACAAATGCTGATCTGAAGAGCAGTTTCAGTGGAATAGGCATAAGATTTCTTATTGAGAAGGACACCATACATGTTACAGACATTATACGAGGAGGGCCATCGGAGCAGGTAGGACTGATGCCGGGCGATCGTATAGTAACAATCAATGACACCCTATTCGTGGGAGAGATATGCAAGAACGAAGAGGCCATGAAAAGGCTCAAAGGACCCAAGAACACAAATGTAAAGATTGGTGTTAAGCGATGGGGCGAAAAGGATATACTCAATTTCAATATAATACGAGGAGAAATTCCAATGGAGAGTATAGACGCCGCATATCTGATAGATAACAAATGGGGATATATACAGGTGACACGATTTGCCGAGAACACATTTTCGGAATTCATAATAGCCCTTGTAAAGTTTCTGAAGAGTAAATGCCAAGGACTAATAATCGACGTACGTGGCAATGGTGGCGGATATCTGGGCGTTGCACTACAGATGGCAAATGAGTTTTTAAGCGCGGGCGACATGATTGTATATACCGAGGGAGCACACCAGCCACGATCTACAGAGTACGCAAACGGAAGAGGAAACTTCCAGAATATACCTCTGGTAATACTTACCGATGAGGCATCTGCATCAGCTAGTGAGATTCTGGCAGGAACCATACAAGATAATGACAGAGGAACTGTCATAGGACGACGCACCTTCGGAAAAGGTTTGGTACAACAACCATTCGATTTCAAGGATGGCTCGGAAGTAAGACTTACCATTGCACGATACTATACCCCTTCGGGACGTTGCATACAGAAACCCTACAGCAAGGGTGATGATAAGGAGTACGCCATGGACATTGTGAATAGGTACGAAAGAGGAGAATTTTTCTCTCAAGACAGCATACACCAAAACGATAGTATTATATATAAGACACGTCTTGGACGAACCGTATATGGTGGTGGAGGTATTATGCCTGATATATTCGTGTCTAGTGACACAACTGATATTACATCATATTTCAGCCAGGCTGTATCAAATGGACTAATAAGACAATACACTTTCCAATATAGCGATGTTAATCGGCATAAGTTGGCATCATTCACTACATATGAAAGCATGATTGAACATCTGAAGAAACAGAATGTAATGAATGATTTTGTCAACTTTGCAGCCGACAAAGGACTAAAGGCACGCTATTGGCAAATAGAGAGATCAAAAAAGAGACTAGAGCAGTCTTTGTATGCAAATATAATATATAACATGCTTGGCATACTTGAGCATATAAGATATGTAAATACATTCGATACCACTGTGCTTAAGGCTGTTGAGGTGTTAGAGAATGGAAAAGCATTTCCTGAACTTACAAAAGTGGCAGAATAACAAATACATATCGAGATTAACCGACATCAACATTTTGATGTCGGTTTTTTTGAGTATCTTCAATGAGACTTAACATTCCGTGCATCCAACATAAAGCGTATTCCCCTCAAGACTCAATGAATATCACTTAGGTTATTATATACAATAATAGCATCCATTCTAGGATGCTATTATTGTATATATCATCTGTTATAATTAATTATTCTTTCATCAAAGAATCTATATATGTATAAAATTCCTGAGACTCTCCTATAACTGTTTTAAGTACACGTCCATCGGGAGAAATAATAACTTTAGTAGGATATCCCTTAACTGAATATAGCTTGGGAAGATTATCATTCTCGCCATTTATAAGGTTGGTCCAGTTCATACCATTCTTCTTTATGCACTCTTTCCAATCTTTCTCTGTATCGCCACATGCAATACCTACAATCTCCAATTTATCACTATATTTATTATACATCTCTTTCATGGCAGGAATACCTTTAATGCACCAACCACACCATGTTCCCCAAAAGTCGAGAACTATGTACTTTCCACGCAAAGAGGACAATGAGACACTCTTTCCTTTATCATTCTTTAATGTAAAGTCGGGAGCCATACTACCCTCTCCCAATCCATTCTCCTTTTTCTCTTGTGCACGTTTACGGGCTCTTTCACCTCTTTCTTTAAGCATATTGTACAGGTCGGACAAAGCACCTTCACGCACCTCTTGTGAAAAGCCATCTATATGCTTGACGGCGTCCGCTCCCCTTGTATTCTTATACAACATATAAAGTGCAGCATCGGAATCCGGATTCTTGCTTACATAGTCAAAAATTATTGAATCAACCGGTTGCTTAATGCTCATCATCTCTTTAAATAGCGAATCACGCTCCTCTTTGTCGAAATAAGGATCAAGCTTACCTATCTCTGCAAGCAGAACATTCACTCGCGCCTTATATGGTTTCAAAATCCCTTCGACCTTGTTACAATCTTCATAAAAGGCTCTGTTTCCTGTTATTACAAAATCTTCGGTTGTACCGGACACTGTCATATTGGCACCTGGCATCAAAACCGAGTAAATAGGTTTCATATGAAAACTGTTAACCGAATTACCTAAATCCAATTTCGGATATTTAAATACTACAACACTCTTAGCCTTATCATGCTCGGCAGGCATAAACAACACACCATTTGGAGCAGCAAGAGTATCTATTAGGACATCCTTATCACTTCCACCAATGTTGTTAACATATACTATAACAGAATCTTCGGGAGAATATCCACTCAAATTAAAATTAACACCCGCCGGTTTTGTACATCCTATAAAAATTGATGCGGATGCAACCAGCACACCAACAGTAATCTTCTTCATAAATCAAAGGTATTTTTATTTTTGTGCCGTAAAGGTACGAATTAAAATAATCATACAAGAACATTTTTATAGTTAATTTCACTTAAGCCTTGATTTTTGTAAACATCAGCAAAGGTATTCTGGTTCATTTGTTAAACGTCAAGTGTAAAAATATAAAAGTATAAGATAAAGCCAATAGCAAAGAATAGGCCCTACAAGATATTTAGAAGCAAATAAGTTTTTAAATATTTTTAATTATTTAACTTAAAAATATGAATATAAACAACGACAAAGTGTTATATTTGAAAAAAGAGTGACAATCATAATTGTATCATCAACACATATAGTAAATTTATAAAACACATAAAAAAGATCACAATGAAAAAAATATTATTATTTTATCAAGAGAGATGTCCCTTCTGTAAAAGGGCATTTGCATATCTGGAAGAGCTAAAAGAAGAAAATAGTCTTTACAGTAATATTGAAATAGAATCCATTGACGAGCTTAACAACCCCGAGTATGCCGATAAATTCGATTACTATTACGTACCCACATTCTACATAGGAGAAGAGAAAGTGCATGAGGGAGGAATAAAAAAAGAAGAGCTGAGAGATATACTTGACAAATCGTTAAAATAATTTTACATTATAAACAAAAAGCAGATTTAACGATTGCGAACAATGAAAAGCAATAATCTGCCGAGCACGAAGATTCCGAGGAGAAAAAGCCAAAGCAAGAGCATTATTTCTGTTGTTTATTTGGCTTTTTCTCCTCTTTTTAATATCTTCGCAGAATAATTATTCATGATAAAAAGCGACACAACAATGAGCGACCAACGATACATGATGCGTGGAGTTTCAGCATCGAAAGAAGATGTACACAATGCGATTAAGAATATAGATAAGGGATTGTATCCCAAAGCTTTCTGCAAGATAATACCGGACATTTTGGGAGGCAGCCCAGAGTATTGTAACATAATGCACGCCGACGGCGCCGGCACCAAATCTTCATTGGCTTACCTCTATTGGAAAGAGACAGGCGATTTATCTGTGTGGAAAGGCATTGCGCAGGACGCCTTGATAATGAATATTGACGACCTATTGTGTGTTGGAGCAACAGACAACATCTTGGTTTCATCAACCATAGGACGTAATAAATTGCTTATTCCCGGCGAGGTTATTTCGGCGATAATAAATGGAACTGACGAGCTGCTTGCCGAACTACGTGAAATGGGTGTGGGAGTATACGCTACAGGCGGTGAGACTGCAGATGTTGGCGACCTTGTACGAACTATCATAGTCGACAGCACCGTAACATGCCGTATGAAAAGATGCGATGTTATAGACAATGCTAATATCAAAGCCGGCGATGTTATCGTAGGCCTTGCATCATACGGACAGGCAACATACGAGAAGGAGTATAACGGAGGAATGGGCAGCAACGGACTGACTTCGGCTCGTCACGATGTTTTTGAGAAATATTTGGCAAACAAATATCCCGAGAGTTATGATAGCGCAGTACCGGCCGAGTTGGTATATTCAGGTAGTTTAAGACTAACCGACAACGTAGAAGGTTCCCCCATTGATGCAGGCAAACTAGTACTCTCACCGACTCGTACATATGCCCCGATTGTCAAGAAAATACTTGACGCATTGCGTCCTCAGATACACGGCATGGTACACTGCTCAGGTGGTGCACAGACAAAGGTCATGCACTTTGTAGAGAACAAACGTGTGATTAAGGACAATCTTTTCGCTATTCCCCCACTCTTCAAAACAATAAAAGAGCAGAGCGGCACCGATTGGAGCGAAATGTACAAAGTGTTTAACATGGGACATAGATTAGAGGTATATCTTAGTCCTGAACATGCCGAAGAGGTTATCGCAATAAGTAAGAGTTTCGGAGTGGATGCACAGATTGTAGGTCGTGTCGAGGATGCCGAAAAGAATGAGCTTATAATAGAAAGCCCATATGGGACATTTAAATACTGATAAATACTGAGATTAAAAATTGGGGAGACCTTTATGAAAACAGTCTTACATTGGACAGTATCGGCTTTATGCATACTCATAACACTATACATGTGCTATGAGTCATGTATACGTATAACGACTGAGCCATTTACATTAAGATTATTTGCCTGGATATTTGCAACATTGGGATGGGTAAGCATAACAAGAGGCGCTATACGCAAAAAATACAAATAACAAAGAATACTTTGCAAAAAAGAGAAGATGGCCGAAAGCAACAACATACTCAGCAAACTGAATGACCTTGAAGCACGTTTCCAAGAGGTTGCATTATTAATAACCGACCCGACTGTTGTAGCCGACATGAAGCGTTTTGTAAAACTGAACAAGGAATACAGAGAGCTGGAACAGATTATGGATGCACGCAAACGATATATAAGTCTGCTGCAATCACAGAGTGAAGCTAAGGATCTATTGGCAAACGAAAACGACAGCGAATTGCGCGAAATGGCACGCGAAGAGCTAGACCATTGTGCGACAGAATTACCGGCACTTGAGGAGGAGATAAAACTACTTCTAATACCAGGAGACCCACAAGACGATCGCAACGCCATACTTGAGATTCGCGGAGGAACAGGTGGAGATGAGGCAGCCATATTTGCAGGTGACCTTTATCGCATGTATAGCAAATATTGCGAAACAAAAGGTTGGCGTATGGAGGTCTCAAGTTTCAGCGAAGGAACATCGGGCGGATATAAAGAAATCATATGCACAGTATCGGGTGAGAAGGTATATGGAACACTAAAATATGAATCAGGTGTACATCGTGTACAACGTGTACCTGCTACAGAGACACAAGGACGTGTACACACATCGGCAGCATCGGTAGCAGTGCTTCCCGAAGCAGAGCCCTTTGATGTAGAGATAACCGAGAGTGCAATAAAATGGGATACATTCCGTTCGAGCGGAGCCGGAGGACAGAATGTAAACAAGGTGGAATCGGGAGTACGACTACGCTATCCTTGGCTGAATCCCGAAACAGGACAAACCGAAGAGATACTTATTGAATGTACCGAGACGCGCGACCAACCCAAAAATAAGGAACGCGCATTAGCACGACTAAGGACACTCATATACGACCGTGAGCATCAGCGGTATGCCGATGATATAGCAAATAAACGTAAGACAATGGTATCAACAGGAGACCGTTCGGCAAAGATTCGTACATACAACTATCCGCAAGGACGTATAACCGATCATCGTATAAACTACACAATATACAATCTTCAAGCATTCGTAAACGGCGACATACAGGACTGCATAGACCACCTTATAGTTGCCGAGAACACTGAAAGAATGAAAGAGAATGAATTATAAAGAAGTATAAAATCAAAAACAAAAAAAATATGAACAAGCAAGAACTCGTAAAGCAGATTAAAGAGAAACGCTCTTTTCTGTGTGTAGGCCTAGACAGTGACATTAAAAAGTTACCTGCATGTGTATTGGATTGCGAAGACCCTGTTTTTGAATTCAACAAGGCAATAATAGATGCAACAGCACCATATACCGTAGCATATAAGCCCAACCTTGCTTTCTATGAAGCTACAGGCGTCAAAGGCTGGATAAGTCTTGAGAAGACTGTAAAGTATCTGAAAGAGAACTACCCTGAGATATTCATAATAGCAGACGCAAAACGTGGCGATATAGGTAACACATCTGCGCTTTATGCACGTTCTTTCTTTGAGGAGATGAAAGTAGATGCACTTACTGTGGCACCATACATGGGAGAAGATAGTGTATCGCCATTCCTATCGTACGAAGGTGCATGGGTAATAGTTTTGGCACTGACATCAAACCCCGGTTCACACGACTTCCAGCTTACAAAAGACGAGAATGGAGAGATGCTGTTCGAAAAGGTATTGCGCACATCACAAAAATGGGGAAGCGACCAGAATATGATGTATGTAGTTGGAGCCACACAAGGTAAATCATTCGAGAATGTACGCAGCATAGTACCCAATCATTTCTTGCTGGTGCCCGGAGTAGGAGCACAAGGCGGCTCACTTGAAGAGGTATGCAAATATGGAATGAACAACGAATGTGGCCTGTTAGTCAATGCAAGCCGTGCAGTTATTTTTGCAGATAACAGCGAGGATTATGCTAAAGTTGCTGGAGAAAAAGCACATGAATACCAGCTACAAATGGAAAATGAACTTAAGCAGCATGGCGTAATCTAAATATTGTTTATCCATATTCTGGAACAGATTAACAAAGTAAATTCAAAGAAGATGAAATTCACAGCAAAACAGATTGCATCATTCATTGATGGCGAGATAATAGGTAACGAGAATGCCGAAGTATATACCTTTGCAAAGATTGAAGAAGGAACACCTGGAGCACTCTCATTCCTAGCGAACCCAAAGTATGCCGAATACATATATACTACACAATCGTCAATTGTACTTGTGAACCGTGATTTTGAACCGACACAAGAGATAAAAGCAACACTTATAAAGGTTGAAAACGCATATGGCAGTCTTGCCAAATTGATGACAATCTACGAAGCAAGCAAACCGAAGAAACAGGGCATAAGCTCACTTGCATCGATAGCATCATCGGCAAAAATTGGCGAGAACTGTTATATTGCACCATTTGTTGTCATTGGAGAGAATTGTGAAATAGGCGATGGATGTATAATTCATGACGGTGTTTCCATTGGCGATGGTGCAAAAATAGGTAATAACACAATGCTGTATGCTCATGTAGCAGTATACCACGATTGTCGCATAGGCAACAATTGTATACTGCATGGTGGCTGCATAATAGGTGCAGACGGATTCGGATTCGCTCCTACAGCCAACGGATATGAGAAGATTCCACAAATGGGTATTGTTATCATTGAAGACAATGTGGAAATAGGAGCAAACACATGTGTAGACCGTGCTACAATGGGTGCAACCGTAATACATAGTGGAGTAAAACTTGACAATCTTGTTCAAATAGCACACAACGACGAGATTGGTAGCCATACTGCAATGGCAGCTCAGGTAGGTGTTGCTGGAACCACAAAAATAGGTGAATGGTGTATCTTTGGTGGACAAGCCGGAATATCGGGTCACAGCACAATCGGCGATAAGGCAACAATAGGACCGCAGTGTGGTACAATAGGTAATATAAAAGGAGGACAGACTGTACTTGGCGCACCGGCTATGGATGCAAAAGAGTATATACGTGCCTCTGCATATCTGAAACGTCTTCCCGACATGGATAAAAAGATTAAGGAGTTGACACGCCAACTCGAAGCTATAAAAAAAGCAATTGAATAAGAAACAAACAAAACAATAGTTCTATGAACAACAAGCAGAAAACACTTAATGGCAGTTTCTCGTTATTCGGTAAAGGACTGCACACAGGATTGAGTCTGACAGTAACATTCAACCCTGCACCCGAGAACTATGGTTACAAAATACAAAGAATAGACCTTCCGGGAGAACCTATCATTGATGCTGTAGCCGAGAACGTAACAGAGACAACACGCGGAACAGTGCTATCGGTAGGCGAAGCAAGGGTAAGCACCGTTGAGCATGCAATGGCTGCATTATTTGCACTTGGCATCGACAACTGTCTTATGCAGGTAAACGGTCCCGAGTTCCCTATTCTCGACGGTAGCGCAATACAGTATGTAGATAATATCGAGCGCATAGGTATTAAAGAGCAGAACGCCGAGAAAGATACCTTTATAATTAAGTCCAAGATAGAGATAAAGGACGAAAAGACCGGCAATTCTATCATAATACTGCCCGACGAGAAATTCAGTCTGAATGTACTTGTACATTACGACTCAGGCATACTATACAATCAGTATGCAACTATAGAGGACATGGAAGATTTCAAAGATGAGGTTGCATCGAGCAGAACATTCGTCTTTGTACGTGAGCTTGAGCCCCTGCTTGCTGCCGGATTAATAAAGGGAGGCGACCTTGACAATGCCATTGTAATATATGAACGTGAGATGCCGCAGGAGCGCTACAACAGACTAGCAGATATTATGGGTGTTCCACACATGGATGCGACCAAACTTGGGTATCTTAACCATAAACCTCTCGTATGGAACAACGAGCCGGCACGCCATAAGTTACTAGACATAATTGGTGACCTTGCTCTTATCGGCAAGCCGCTACAAGGACGCATAATCGCAACATGTCCCGGACATACAATAAACAACAAGTTTGCACGTGCGATGCGTAAGATAATACGTCAGAACCAGATTCAGGCACCCATATACAACCCCAACTGCGAGGCAGTAATGGATGTAAATAAAGTAAAAAACTTACTACCGCACCGTTTCCCATTCATGCTTGTCGATAAAATAACCGAAATGGGTTCCAACTACATTGTAGGAGTAAAGAATGTGACAGCAAACGAGCCATACTTCCAAGGACATTTCCCTGATGAACCTGTTATGCCCGGAGTATTACAGATAGAAGCGATGTCACAGGTTGGTGGTCTCATGATACTGAATATGTTGGAGAATCCCGATTCTTTCTCTACATACTTCTTAAAAATAGAGAAAGTAGCTTTTCACAAGAAAGTTGTCCCGGGAGACACTCTTGTATTCCGTGTAGAACTTATAAGCCCACTCCGTCATGGAATCGCAATGATGAAGGGATACGGATTTGTAGGTGAACGCATGGCTGTAGAGGCTACATTTACAGGACAGATAATAAAGAAAAACTAATATCAACAGTAAAAAATAAAGAGATATGATTAGTCCATTAGCATATATTGACCCTGAAGCAAAGATAGGTGAAAACTGCGAGATTGGTGCTTTCGCATATATTGACAAGAATGTTGTAATTGGAGACAATTGTGTTATAATGCCCCACGCATCTGTTCTCTATGGAACACGTATGGGAAACAACAATAAGATTTTTCATGGAGCTGTAATAGGAGGAGTTCCTCAAGATCTCAAGTTCAAGGGTGAAGAGACAACATGTGAGATTGGTGACAACAATATGATACGAGAGCATGTTACCATCAATAGAGGTACAGCATCGCGCGGCAAAACAGTTGTGGGCAGCGGGAACTTGTTGATGGAGAATTCACACATAGGCCATGATTGTATAATAGGAAATGGATGTATCATTGGTAATTCCAGCAAAATTGCAGGTGAAGTTATTATTGACGACAATGCAATATTGAGTGCTTGTGTACTTGTACACCAATTCTGTCACATCGGTGGTTATGTAATGATACAGGGAGGCTCACGTTTCAGCATGGATGTTCCACCTTATATAATAGTAGGTCGTGAGCCTGCACGCTATTGCGGCCTTAACATCGTTGGTTTGAGACGTCGCGGCTTTACTAACGATACAATAAATAACATACGCAATGCATATCGCCATATTTACGAGAGCGAAAACAACGTTAGTACAGGTCTTGCAATGATTAAGGAAAACATACCGCCATGTCCCGAGGTAGATTATATTGTAAACTTTATCGAGAAAGAATCGGAGCGTGGGATTATTGGCTAAATAAACTACATTTATGATATATAAATTCAGACTATTATCTGATGAAGTTGAAAACTTCCGCAGAGATATTGAAATTGATTCAGAAGCATCGTTTCACGATTTGCATAAAGCAATTCTGGAAGCTGTAAATTATCCTGATGACCAGATGACCTCTTTCTTCCTATGCAATGACAATTGGATTAAAGAGGTGGAAATAACACTCGAAGATATGAACAGCCTATCGGAAGAGGAGAGTTACGTTATGTCCGACACTATAATTGGCGATCTTATAGAAGAGGAGAAACAACATCTGGTATATGTATTCGACCCACTTGGCGACCGTGTATTCTTCATGGAGTTGAGCAAGATAGAGTTTGGAAAAGATTTAGATGCACCACGCTGCGTCAAATCGGTTGGTGATGCACCACAACAGGTTCTCGACTTCGATGCCCTTATGAGTAAAAATCCTATTGCAGCAACAACAGGAGGAGAAGAGTTCATGGATGACTTCTATGGCAACGATGGATATAACGACGAAGATCTAGATGGACTTGATCTTGACAACATGTCGGACATGAGTTCTATAGACGACCTCTACTCCTAAAAAAGAGAAAGAGATGAAAGAAGATGAATAATCTCATTGTACTTATCGGACCTACTGCTGTAGGGAAAACCGAGACAAGTTTTGCAATTGCAGAACATCTTGGTTCTCCGATTATATCAGCCGACTCTCGGCAGATGTATAGAGGAATGGAGATAGGTACAGCAGCCCCTACACCCGAACAGCTATCACAGTTCAAACACTACTTCGTGGGACAGCTGCAACCGGGAGACTATTATAGTGCAGCCCGATACGAGCAAGAGGTTCTTTCGCTATTGGACGAGGAGTTCAAGAGTCACAAAAGCATTTTGCTTGCAGGTGGCTCTATGATGTACATTGATGCAGTTTGCAAAGGAATTGACGACATTCCTACTGTAGATAATGATACACGCGAGATGATAAAGGAGAAGTTCGAAAGAGAAGGACTTGAACAGCTAAGCAGGGAGTTGCGCCTACTCGACCCGCTCTATTATGAAGAGGCTGATATAAAAAACCCAAAGCGCGTGATGCATGCGTTGGAAATATGTTATATGACCGGCAAGCCATACAGCAGTTTCCGCAATGGCAAAAAGCGTGAGCGCCCATTCAACATAATAAAGATAGGCCTACAGAGAGAACGAGAAGAGCTATACGAACGTATAAACAGACGTGTAGATATTATGATAGAACAAGGCCTTATAGAGGAGGCCAAAAAGTTCTATCACATGCGGCACCATAACTCTCTTAACACAGTAGGATACAAAGAGATATTCAAATACCTTGATGGAGAATGGGAACTGCCATTTGCCATAGATAAGATAAAGCAGAACACACGTATCTATTCACGTAAGCAGATGACATGGTACAGACACGATGAAGAGGTAACATGGTTCCATCCCGAAAAGATTGGAGATATTATAGAATTCATAGATAATAATATGGTTTAGTTGCTTACAACTAAACCATATTATTTATATAATTTTCCTTGCCACGTATCGCGCTGACGCATACAACGTTTAACCTTCTCCACTATCTCGTAATTCTTTATACCCCAATCGGGAGCAATAAGCAACTCTTTCGGCGACTGCGAAGCAAAGCGTTCAAGTACAATATCGGAACGTAGACGCTCGACATAATCTACAACAGTCTCTACATACTCATCAAGAGAGAAGAGAGAGAACTCCTCGGGATTGGACTCATACTCCCTTGCCATCGGGGTATTTCTTATGAGTTGCAATTGGTGCAGTTTTAATGTTGTGATAGGCAATCGGGACAACACTGCCGCCTGCTGCATAATAGTATTGCGTGTTTCACCAGGAAGTCCCAGAATTATATGTGCTCCAACAGGTATTCCCCTCGCAGCAGTACGCTCTACAGCATCTACAGCTGTTGCAAAATCATGTCCGCGATTAATACGCAACAATGTTGAATCATCGGTACTCTCAATACCATATTCCACAAGTACAAAGGTGCGCGAGGCAAGTTCCTGAAGATAATCGAGTAGCGTCTCCGGCATACAATCGGGACGTGTACCTATAACAAGTCCCATTGTACCATCGACAGCCAGAGCCTCTTCATATAGAGACTTCAGTTTCTCGAGCGAAGCATATGTATTTGTGTATGCCTGAAAATAGGCAAGATAGCGCATCTGTGGATACTTATGAGCAAAAAACTCTATTCCCTCGCGCATCTGAATTCCTACAGGTCGATTCCTGTTGCAATATGCAGGACTGAATGTCTGGTTGTTACAGTAGGTGCAACCACCGCGCCCGACAGTGCCGTCACGGTTGGGACATGTAAAGCCCGCATCAATAGTAATCTTCTGTACCTTACAGCCGAATTGGTTGCGCAGGAAAGTGCTGAAATCGTTATAATAAAAGCGCGATGGAGTGTTCATAATTGTCAAAGTTAGTGCAAAATCTCGATTATTCTATGTATCTTCGCATTTAATTAAAAATAAATACCAATAAGATGAAAAGACTACTATCTGTTTTTCTCACCGCAATGATGACTGTATCTATATATGCAGTAGCAAACAGCGGTAACACCCCGATAGAGAATAACCTTCCACCATTCGAGTTACGGGAAATAATACAAGGAAGATATTGGCCTGAAAGATATTCTGCAATAGTACCTATGGCTGACGGTAATCATTTTGCACGCATGAACAAAGAGCGTAGCATGATACTCAGATGCTCATTCAAGAACGGCGCAGTAGTTGATACAATCTTCAATGCAGCAACAGCACGAGGATTTGAGAAGAAACATATCGATGGGTATCAGTTCTCACCCGACGAGAGCCGCATACTTATACAGACAGAGACACGCAGCATTTATCGTCGTTCCTTTACAGCCGAGCACTACATATACTCGCGCAATAACAACAAAGTAGAGCCACTCTCGGAGAATGGTGCACAGCAAGTTCCCAAGTTCTCGCCCGATGGTACAATGATAGCATTTGTACGCAACAACAACATCTTTGTAGTGAAGTTACTTTTCAACAACAGCGAGTCGCAGATAACAACAGATGGAGAAAGTGGAAAGATAATAAATGGAGTTCCCGATTGGGTATACGAAGAGGAGTTCTCTACCAACTGTTCATACGACTGGAGCGCCGATAGCAAGATTCTTGCATATATAAAATATGACGAAAGCGAGGTGATGAACTATGACATGCCTATGTACATTCCCTCGAGCAACAAAGTAGAATACGACCCTTACGTTGCGCCCTACAGCTACAAATACCCTGTGGCAGGAGCCGACAACTCAAAAGTTTCGGTACACACATTCGACATTAAAAGTCGTGTGACACGCAAACTGGAACTGGGTATTGACAAAGAGAGCTACATACCTCGCATAATATTTACATCCGATTCACAGATGCTTGCCGTTGTAACGCTAAACCGTCATCAAAGCATAATGGATTTGTTTGCGGCCAATCCACTCAGCGGAGTGTGCAAAAGAATTTTGCGTGAAGAGAGCGATACATATCTGAACGAGAGCACATACACAAAGATAAAATTCTACGACAAGCACTTCGTTCTCAACAGCGAGCGCAGTGGATATAACCAACTATACCTCTACACCATAGGCGGAAATCTGGTGCGTCCCATAACAAATGGAGAATATGAGGTTACATCATTCATTGGATGGGACGAGAAGAAGAACGAGTTTTACTACTCAAGCAACGAAGGCAGCCCTCTGTGCAACAACGTATACAAAATTAATGCAAAAGGCAGGAAGACACGACTGACAATGGGCGATGGAACAAACAATGCTATATTCAGCAAGGGCTTCAAATATTTCATAAACACATTCGACAATCTTGACACTCCTCCCGTTGTAACAACAAACGACAACAAAGGAAATACAATAGAGACACTAATAGACAACAGCAATTTAAAGGAACGACTTGCACAGAAGGCTCAATATACAAAAGAGTTCTTCACATTCAAGACAAGTGACGGCACAGAGATAAACGGCTGGATGATTAAACCTCACTTCTTCAACGAAGCAAACAAGTATCCCGTCATAATGTATCAATACAGCGGACCATATTCCCAGGAAGTAAAAGACACCTGGTACACAGGTATGTATCCCGGGGCAACATTCGAAGGATATATGGCATCACATGGATATATTATGGTGTGTATTGATGGGCGTGGTACCGGCGGACGTGGTACAGAATTTGGCAAATGCACATACATGAAACTGGGATATTACGAGCCACGCGACCAGGTAGAAACTGCCAAATATCTGGGCACACTACCCTACATCGACAAAGACAACATTGGAATATGGGGATGGAGCTATGGAGGCTACAACACCATAATGTCAATGAGTCAGGACGAAAAAGTATTCAAGGCAGGTGTAGCCATTGCAGCACCTACCGACTGGCGTTTCTATGACACCGTATATACCGAACGCTTCATGCGTACGCCCAAAGAGAATAAAGAGGGATATGACTTGGGCTCGGCAATTGTCAATGCCGACAAACTTAGCGGAAAGCTATTGATGATACATGGTACAGCCGATGACAACGTACACTTCCGCAATATGCTACGATATGTACATACAGCATGTCAGGCAGGCAAGATGATTGAGATGGCACTATATCCCGACAGCAATCACAGCATCTATTTCGGGCCCAACACCCGTTATCATGTATTTGAGAGAATGAGTAAGTTCTTCTTCGAAAATCTTGATGTAACCGGCATGGAAGATAACAGAGGTATATACAACTATCTCTATAAATAAAAAATGGGAAAATTCCTATTGCTCATACTTGCCGGTTTCCTTTGCGGCAATATATACATATATATACGTGCAATACAAAGAATGTGCAAGACGCACATTCTTGTACGTATTATATTCTCTGTACTCTTCTGGATGTCGGCATGTATGCTCTTCATTGCATTCGGAATGCGCCATAGTGCCCTCCCCGACTTTCTCCCTAAGGTTCTATTCAGCATAGGCAGTCTGTGGTTGGTATTTGTGCTATACATGACCATACTACAACTACTGTTCGATATTATCAAATGGAGTTTTGCACATAAGATGAAGAACGGTGTCATATATGCATTATCAATTACAATTATCATAATTATTGCAGGACATATCAACTACCTGCATCCACGTGTAAACAGAATAGATATACCTCTAGAAAAAGAGTTCAATGGAGATACAGTAACCATAGTGGGCATAAGCGACCTGCATCTTGGATATGGCACAGGAAAAGAGAGGCTTAGAAAATTTGTCGATATGATAAACGCCGAGAACCCCGACATAGTATTAATAGCAGGGGATCTTATCGACAACAGTGTCACACCACTCTACAACGAGAAGATGTACGAAGAGCTGAATACAATAAAAGCTCCTATGGGAATATATATGGCACCTGGTAACCACGAATATATAAGCGGTATAGAAAACAGTTACCGTTTCATAAGCACTACCGGTATAAGGATGTTTGAAGATAGCATAATAACACTTCCTAACGGCATACAACTGCTTTGTCGTGACGATGCATACGGACTTAAAAGATTACCTATTGAACAGTTTGTCGACAAGGCCGACAAGCGCAACCCTATTATACTCATAGACCATCAACCACACGAGATAGCCAGGAAAGATGCGACAGGCATAGACCTTCAGTTTAGCGGCCACACACATCATGGACAGATATGGCCGGGCAATATTGTTACAGATATGATATTTGAACAGAGTCATGGCTACAAAAAGTGGAATCACTCACATGTATATGTATCTAGCGGACTGTCGCTATGGGGTCCCCCATTGCGTATAGGTACAAGTTGCGACATGGTTGTATTCAAACTATTCAAAAGGAGTAATTGAGTGCAACCGAATTTGAGTATCAAATATAATATATACCTAGCAAGGACAAAAGTCACACATATAAAACAAAAAAGAAGACGACCTTTGGGGTCGTCTTCTTTTTTGTTGCTTCAGATAACTTATTAAGCGTTAACTGTAGCCATGTGAGCGATAAGGTCGAGAACCTTGTTAGAGTAACCAATCTCGTTGTCGTACCAAGAAACTACCTTAACGAAAGTATCTGTAAGAGCGATACCTGCCTTAGCGTCGAAGATAGATGTACGAGTGTCACCCAAGAAGTCAGAAGAAACAACAGCGTCCTCTGTGTAACCGAGGATACCCTTCAACTCACCCTCAGAAGCCTCTTTCATAGCTGCACAAATCTCAGCATATGTAGCGGGCTTAGCGAGGTTAACTGTAAGGTCAACTACAGAAACGTCCAATGTAGGAACGCGCATAGCCATACCTGTGAGCTTACCGTTGAGAGCGGGGATAACCTTACCTACAGCCTTAGCAGCACCTGTAGATGAGGGGATGATGTTGCCGGCAGCAGCACGACCACCTCTCCAGTCCTTCAAAGAGGGACCGTCAACAGTCTTCTGAGT
>JAFWBM010000042.1 GCA_017507105.1 Bacteroidaceae bacterium | reverse complement strand
TATGAACGCAAGGGCTATGTATGAAAATCAAAAACCAACAAAGCCCTGTAAGTGGCGACACAAAATAAGATTGTTTAGCATGAAGCGAATACTCTACATATTAGCAATAGTTCTGTCAATCCTCGCCTGCACCGACGAGATAGACAAGAGCCACCGCTTCACTTTCACCGGTGAGACGATGGCGGACTTTTTGCTCAACCGCAGCGAAAAGTATTCGCATTTTATCAAACTGCTGAAGAGGGCCGAACTATTCTCGCTGTTACAGACATATGGGCAATACACCCTCTTCCTGCCCGACAACGACGCAGTGGAAAAGTATTTGCACGAACAGGATAGCCTCTATTGGGCGACGAAAGACAGTGAAAATCCTATATACATTGGAATAACCTCGCCGCTTATAGAAGAGCTTAGCGACTCGATGGCAAATGTCATCGCCCGCAACCACCTTGTCGAGGGCAATCACCTTACTGCCTCATTCGACGACGGTGCACTTCCACACTGGAATTTCTATGACCGCTATTTGGGAATTTCGTACGAACCGACCGAAGAGAGCTTTTATATAAAGGTAAATAGCACAGCAGCCATCATAGACAGCGATAATGAAGTGGAGAACGGAGTAATTCACATTGTAAACAATGTTGTAGATGTAACAAGCAATCCTTTGCCTTCACATATAGCCAAATATAAATTCTTCAGTCTTTTCACGGATGCACTCAATGAAACGGCCTTTGCCGACTCATTGCTGATGTTCGTTGACTTAGAGTATAAGCCTATCAGCACAGAAGAAGTGACCCCGCAAAAGAAATACTACAGATATACAGGCTTCTTAGAGACCGATGATGTGTTCAACGCCAACGGCATATACACCTTAGACGACCTTAAGGCATTTGCCGAGAAGTGGTACGGCACCGAGGATAAAGAGAATCCCCGAAGCCCTAAGAATGCACTTTATAAATTTGTTGCCTATCATTTTGTGCCGCGCGAAATGCCATACAACATAATAATCCCTTTGAAAATGGGATCTTGGCCTTTGGAAGAATATATCACCCCCGGAAATGATTGCTACGACTATTTCGAGACAATGCTCGGTACATTGATGAAAGTAATAAAGCCGCTTAGCAGCAGCGATGGAAAGTATGTATATATAAACAGGCCAAAAGAGAATAAAGTATATAACAACGAGATGCGCCGCCACTTGAATGTCCGTCTTATAGAACCTACAGAATTTGCACAGGCAAAAGATGAATATTCACATTTCAACCCCATAGCAATGAATGGAATAATTCAACCTATAGACAAAGTGCTCGTTTACAACGAAGACGAAATGGTGGGCAATATCTTGAACGAGCGCCTACGCTTTGACATTTTAACACTGCTACCGGAACTTTCGTGCAACGACATACGATATTCGCGTGATTATAATATAAAGAAAGATAGAATTCCTTATACATATTGCAAGAACATCAGAAACAACTCCAATTCTTCGAACTATTTTAGTTGTGCAGGTGAACTGGAAGGTTACATGTCTGATTATTTACTTACAGATGAGAGTATGTTCGATATATCATTCCGACTGCCACCAATACCTCCAAGAACATACGAAATACGCATGAGCATATTTACGACACTCAACGATTATGGATCGTATATAATGCAGCCATACATAGATGGTAAAGTATGCTCTTTGCCGATAGAACTATCTGCAAATTTATTATCAACCGGATGGGTTGACGACCGTCGTACATTGGACAATGGTGTAGAGAACGACAAACATATGCGCGGTCGAGGATGGATGAAAGCCCCGGACAGTTACAGAGCGTGGAATTTTGATGAGGGGATATGGGAACCTGCGCGAAGATTTACATATCTACTCAGAAGAATATTGACTCGACAATATCTGACAAGTGGAGAGCATTGGATACGTTTCAAGTTGCTGAGTGATGAAATCATCAAAGGTTGTTTCGACTACATAGAGCTTGTGCCGCTGCACATAGTCAGTGACCCCACAAAGTCCGAGGACAGACACTAAAAAACATATTAGCATAACACAAATAACACATGATAAAACGCTTCCAACACTACATACAATTCGACAGGAAAGACTGTGGCCCCACCTGCCTTCAGATGATTGCAAAACACTTTGGCAAGTATTACTCTCTATCCACACTTAGAGAAAGATGTTTCATCACCCGCGAGGGGGTATCCATGTTGGGCATAAGCGATGCAGCCGAGACAATAGGCCTTAGAAGCATCGGTGTAAAAATAACATTGGAACAACTTATAGACGATGTCCCATTGCCATGTATATTGCATTGGAAT
>JAFWBM010000041.1 GCA_017507105.1 Bacteroidaceae bacterium | reverse complement strand
GGCGAGGTACACAGGAGGTACAAAAACAGGCGTAAAAAGGCTTAGCAACGATTAACAACGATGCTTGCACAAACAAAAATAGCACCCGTAAAGAGTGCTATATTAATCATTTATGATTGATTTAACTATTTGATAATCAGTTACTTATTTCCCGATGCAGAAATTTTTGAAGATATTTTCCAATACAGAATTTACAGAAATTTCGCCTACTATTTCAGATAGGTGACTTATACATAGGCGCAGATCCTCACTAACTAGATCACCGGGAAGTGAGTCACGCATTGCTTGCTGCACTCGTTGTATATCGGCCAGGGCTGCGCGTAATGCTTCGTAGTGACGCACATTTGTCACTATTACTGCATCTTCTGCAACATTGGGCATTGCACTTGCATTCTGCAAGAAACTATGCAGGTGTTCTATATTGGTACCTAGTTTCGCCGATATCGCCCACATATTACTCTTATCCCAATTTATTTTTGTTCCATGCCTCTCAATCATGGTTGTAGCCCACTCCATTGCGCGTGTTATGGTTACAGCATCTACTATGTCACATTTATTTATCAGCACTGCAAGGTTCTTATCTTCGCACAGTGGGAGAAGTCTTTTTGCTGCAGCCTCTACTGTCTTTATATCCATCATGGGGTCTATCACCCATAGTGCTATTGTTGACTTATCGAGCTGCTGCAATGTACGTTCTATACCCATCTGTTCTACAACATCTGTTGTGGGTCGCACTCCTGCTGTATCTATAAAACGGAAAGAGGTGCCTCCTATGTTCATGAGTCCTTCAATTGTATCGCGTGTGGTACCGCTTATATTGCTTACTATGGCTCTCTCCTCATGCAGTAGAGCATTCAGCAATGTGCTCTTGCCGGTATTTGTCTCACCTACTATTGCAACTGGTATTCCATTTTTTATTGCGTTTCCTATGCTGAACGAGGATGCCAGATGTGCTATGACACTCTCTATCTGCCCACATAGCTCCAATAGTTCACTTCTGTCGGCGAAGTTTACATCCTCCTCACTGAAGTCCAGTTCGAGTTCCATCAATGATGTAAGATGTAACAGTTTATCGCGTAGCTGCGATAACTGACGGCTGAATCCTCCTTTCAACTGGTTTATTGCCAAGCGGTGTGCAGCCTTTGAGTCGGCTGCTATTATATCGGCTACTGCTTCGGCCCTGCTCAGGTCCATCTTGCCATTCAGGAATGCACGCATGGTAAACTCTCCCGGGTTAGCCTGACGCGCCCCTTTCTCTATCAGGTTCATCAATATCTCGCGTGTGATATATGGCGATGCATGACAGCTTATCTCTATTGTATCCTCACCTGTATAGCTATGTGGGGCACGCATGATTGTCAGCAGTACCTCGTCCAGAATCTCTCCTTGGCAACCTATCACATCGCCGAACACTGCTCTATGTGTTTCTCTCTGGTGCAATGGTTTCCCGTTACGAGGCACGAACATCTCGGAGACTATCTCTATAGCCTGCTTGCCCGATACCCTTATTACATTAAGTGCTCCTCCTTGTGCTGTAGCCAATGCACATATTGTGTCGTAGTTTGTCATTTCCATTTATATTTTCATCCTCCTTATTGTCATTTCAACATCGAAGGTTACATTTAAAAAGGAGAAGCAGTTTCACATAAACCGCTTCTCTATACTTATTATGCAATTCAGTTCTGTTGCGGATAATTACAGCTGCATCATATACGCTCAAGCACTGTCTCTATAAGCTCTCTCATCTTGGCATCATAATCTATCGTAGCCCGCTTTGCCACGCGATGTGCTATTACCAAGCATACGGTAGTTGCCTTATGTCCCATGAGACGCGCAAGTCCAGCCAGAGCAGAACTTTCCATCTCGAAGTTGGTAATCTTCCATCCGTTGTGTCTGAAGGATACTACCAGTTCGTTCTGCTCAGGGAATGCCAGCGGCACACGCAGGCGGCGTCCTTGTGGACCGAAGAAACCTCCGCACGATATTGTCACACCGCGCACCATATCATCTTGTGCAATACGTTCTACAAGCTCTTGATCGGCATCTATTGTATATGGAGCGCACAACAGTGGCGACCAATTAAGATGTCTCTTTAAGGCCTCCTCGAACTCAAGATCGCATACCTCGTTACGTCCTTCATAGAAGTTCAGTAATCCATCGAAACCAACTGATTTCACCGAGCATATGAAAGAGCCTGTCGGTGTGCAATCCTGCAAGCCACCACAAGTACCAATGCGCACCATCTGCAACTGTCTCAACTCGCTTTTCTCGTATCGTGTCTCGAAATCGATGTTTGCCAATGCATCAATTTCGTTTACAACAATATCAATATTATCGCATCCGATACCGGTCCCCACAACTGTTATACGTTTACCCTTGTATGTACCTGTGATGGTCCTGAACTCGCGCGCCATCACATCACACTCTTGTGTATCAAAGAATGATGCCACTTTAGGGACACGGTTAGGGTCACCTACCAAAATAATCTTATCGGCAAGCTGACTTGGCTTGACACCTAGATGATAGACTGCTCCATTTGGTTCTATCAGCAGTTCTGATGGTGGAAAATAACGCTTCATAACATTTCTTCTTTATGGTTATACTTATGAAACATTCTCACAGGAATTAAGTTTAGGCCGACACCGGCTTACTCTTTTGCAATATTGTCTCTCATGGCTGTATCGGCCTGAATATTTTTCATGCGATAATAGTCCATGATACCAAGATTTCCACTGCGGAAAGCCTCTGCCATAGCCTTGGGCACTTCGGCCTCAGCCTCTATAACCTTTGCACGCGCCTCTTGAGCCTTTGCTATCATCTCCTGCTCAAGAGCAACAGCCATTGCACGACGCTCCTCGGCTTTGGCTTGCGCAATATTCTTATCGGCATTAGCCTGGTCAATCTGCAATGCAGCTCCAATATTTTTACCTATGTCGATATCGGCAATGTCAATTGAGAGAATCTCGAATGCAGTTCCGGCATCGAGTCCTTTCTTAAGCACAAGTTTCGATATCGAATCGGGATTCTCGAGCACAGCCTTATGACTCTCGGCCGAACCAATTGAAGATACTATACCCTCGCCTACACGTGCCAGAACAGTATCTTCTCCGGCTCCACCGACAAGACGCTTGATATTGGCACGTACTGTAACACGTGCTATGGCTATAAGCTGGATACCATCTTTGGCAACCGCTGTTACATGAGGTGTATCGATAACTTTAGGATTTACCGACATCTGTACTGCCTCGAACACATCACGTCCTGCAAGGTCTATAGCTGTAGCCATCTGGAACGACAATTCTATATTAGCTTTAGACGCTGAAACCAAAGCATGCACCACTCTTTCGACATGACCACCGGCAAGATAGTGAGCCTCGAGCGAATCGCGTGACACATCGTCAAGCCCGGCCTTATGTGCCTCAATCATTGCCTGCACAATCGCATAGGGGGGCACGTGACGTATGCGCATCATAAATAGTTGCAACAACGACACATTAACGCCTGAAGCCTTTGCCGATATCCAAAGTACAAACGGTACATAATGGAAGAATACCGACAGAACAACTATAGCTACAAAGGCCAAAAATCCGAATAGATATAAATTCTCCATGATATTATTATTTAGATTATTTCTTTTTCTCTACTGCAATCTCATTACCATTTACATTCACAATAACAATAGGAGTACCCTCGTTGATAAAACCGTCGCGCGAACGCACCTCTACCCTTTTACCTTTGAACTCGGCCTCGCCTATAAGTGCAAGACGTGCTATGGCAACGCCCTCATCTCCCGGCTTAAGATCCTTGATTTCGGGATTCTCAACTGTAGAATTCAACTTCTTCTTAAGTGCCACCTTGTCTATAGACTTACCATACACAGCCCATGTAAAGAGAATCACCAATATTGCAACCACTATGGCTGTAGTAATCCAGCCGGCCAAGTTATTGATGCATACAAAAGCATAACATATAGAAGATATCAAAGATAATGTTCCTATTATTCCTGTAATGCCAATACCGGGTATCAAGGCTATCTCGACAGCCAGCAATACCACTCCCAGCAAAATCAAAAGTGCAATAATCATTAGTTCCATCGTAATATAATTTTATTTTATCTGTTCAGAGCCTCATGCTCTATCATTCTGACCTCTTTTACCATCTGCTTCAATTGTTTCCCTTCATCTTCCAGTTTCTGCTCCATTAATATGATAGCCGGCTCCATATCATGTTTCTCTCTGGCTGTAGCCTCATTATAATCAGAGCGCATCTTTTCTAACTTTGCAGAATCTGTTGCAAATTCCTCTTCAAGTTTCTGCCATTGAATAAACTTCTCCTTTGCAAGCTCGCTCTTGAAATCGGAATAATGCCTGTAATCGGTCATATCATCTAGGATAAAGAAGAAATCTCCATCTTCGTCGTCATTTGTCTCTTCGAACATCAGCATTGTAAGTTGCTGGCGCGCTTTCCTTATTGCATCGGTATCGTTTTGCGTATCTGCAATACAAGATAGTTGCGATAAAGAGAGTATCCTTTCATATCCCAATGACTCATAGTTGTAGGTTCTTCGTGTTGTATTAGGTATAAAGACATATATACACACCTTACCATCGGGTACATTCCTATCTGTAGCAAACCATCCAAGATTCACAATCTCGTTGACAACCAACATATAGTCGTTAGCCTCGGAGTTAAAAGGCATACCCATATTGGTAGGACGCAAGAAACGTCCACTCTCCGAGTCGTAACGAGTCACATATAAATCGTAACCGCCAATAGAACCCTCACCATCACTTGCAAAGTAGAATGTAGAACCATCGGCAGACATGAATGGATAGGCATCGTTGCCATAAGTATCGAATCCCTTGATTTGCGATGCACGACTCCATTCATTTCCATTTTTTGACGAGTGAAATATCTTCTGCAAATGAAGACTATCATCCTGCACCCTACTTTGAAAATAGATATCTGTGCCACGTTCAGTCATTGAAACAACTCCGTTGCATTCATCATTCTTGAAGTAATCGGCAGCCATAAACAACTTGCCGGCATCGCGCCCACACCTATATGCCGAAAGGAATGTAGCCTCATCCACAACCATACTGTCCACTACACAAATCTCCTCGGTAGACTTCATCATGCGATAGAGTTCCTTGATGTGTGACAGCAATGAATCGGCAATAGCCATACGTTTCTCATCCTTAGCCACCTTAAAGAATCTATCGAAACACTCCATAGCTTGTGGATACTGTTTTGCATCAATTTTAATGCGTCCCAGATAGTATGGAGCATTATATACCTTGCGCGACTCGGCAAACTCAAGCATATCTTCCATCCCTTGCAGCGCCTCACCGGTTTCATAGCAGCATGCAGCATACCAATAATTATACTCGGCACTCTTGGGAGAGCGCGAAAGCAGATACTTGAATATAGGCTTTGCTTCTTCGTAACGTTCTTCCTGAAACAGTTTCCTTCCGTTAGCCTTTGTCTTTTGAGCGACAAGTGAAGTTGCACTAAAGAGCAAGCATAGGAATATAAGTATTCTATAACTGTATTTATATATCATTGCAAGTTATTTTCTTTATTAGCATGCCCTTTGATAGCAGATTACAGCAAAGAGCATTTTATTTCCTAATTATTGCAAATATATACATTAGGAACGACTCTATCCCATTTTTAACATATTTTTTTGTGTGTTTTAAAGGAAAATAGAGACATATTACAAGAAAGCAAGATAATTTCTCCTGCAACGAGACATCGGACGGTTTGAAAGCATACACAATGAATACACTGTATAAACTCATCTATATTGTTGCTATACAGTTAGTTGCCAACGACACCTATAAAAAATAAATCATATATCCGATGTACAGAAAGATTGCTATTATTACTATTTAGGTTGATTATTCCAGCGTTCTTCTGTAACTTTTGCAACAAAAGGAAACTTGCTTAGAATAAATAGGTTGGTCGGATTGCTAGAAAATTGGGTAACGAGATAGCAACTGTTCGTATTTCTGAGTTCTTCATTTTTATGTTTTAATGAAATAACTCTGACTGTACAAACAAAGGTTATAAAAGAATTGCAAACCCAAGAGGATGGTGATAATTTCCATTTTAGTAGGATGCAATTCTTTTTATTTGGGAGACAAATATCCAGTACATCTACGATTCTCAGAAATCCTACAATAAATCTCCTGAATCGTTTGAGAGTATCTTCTCGGCAAAAATCCGAGCTGCATAACTCTCGGGTATCAGAATTTTCTTAATATCCATAGCCCTAAGAATAGAGGAGTGAGTTGTATCGAGTGCACGTGCTATAACATTCTTCACTTTCAGTTCCTTTAATAAAGCGACAGTTCTTAATGAACTATCCATACTCTGCCCTATCGCAACTATAACACAATCAATCTCATCCAATGGCAAGCTTCGCAATGAAACTCTTTCGGTTGCATCCATAATATATGCTAAGTCTATTCTATCTTTAATCTCTTCGATGCAATGCTCATTGCAATCTACTCCGATAACAGAATGCCCCATATTGGTGAGAGTGGCAGCAAGAGTACTTCCAAAATTTCCTAATCCTATTACAAGGTATTTCATACGCATTCATTTTATTAGTTTATTATTATATCCTCTTTGGGCATACGATATTTTGGCTGTTCTTTTTGCGGCAGTATGCTCATAAGTACGGTAATAAAACCTACACGTCCCAGGAACATAAGTACCACTAATAGAATTTTACTAATATTGTTTAAAAGTGGTGTAATGCCCAAGCTGGAGCCAACTGTGGAGAATGCCGACACACTTTCAAATAGCAAGTCAATTGATGGTATGGTAGGTTCTAATAGCAATAGTGCGACATAAAAGAGCGCAATTATACATATTGAGCCAAATACAACGACCAATGTTCTTCGTATCGAGCTATATGTGATTTCACGGTTAAACAGTGTTGTGGAGTGTTCACCTTTAATCAGCGACTTTAACGAGGCGAGAGCCACAACAAATGTATTTACCTTGACACCTCCAGCTGTAGATTGAGAGCCACCGCCTATCCACATCAGCACCAAATATAATATGATAGTAACTCTCGAAAAATCACTTAGCGCAACGCTGTTAAAACCTGCCGTTCGAGGTGCTACGGCATTAAACAGAGACTGCACAATCTTGTCAGCAAAAGAGAATGAAGCAAACGATCCATTCCACTCAAAGAATGCAATACCAATAGTTCCGAGTAGTATCAGAACTAGAGAGGAATATAGTACAATCTTAGTGTTGATATCGACAATGTGCATATATCGTGACTGCGGCCCATCCTTTCTGAACACTCTATGCAAGAGTCTTGAGCCGTAATATGAGAGAATCCTTTTCAAACTCATAAGTATAGGAAATCCTATACCTCCCAAAACTATAAGAATCGAGATTATCAGATAGAAAGAGTTATGATTGTATAATATCAAATCATTCCCGAGATTCCCCTCCAACGTGGAGAATCCTGCATTGCAGAATGCTGATATGGAGTGAAAGAGAGAAAAGAATATCTCATCATATAGTGCCATTCCCATTGTTGAATGAATACTAAGCCATATGAAGAGAGCGCCAATTATCTCTATCACGAAAGTAAACCCCAAAACATTTGTCAACACAGATTTCAGTGATTCGGAACTTGACGCTATCATATTCTTCAGTGAAAATTGAGAATATAATCCGATGCCACCCATGAAAAACAGGGC
>JAFWBM010000040.1 GCA_017507105.1 Bacteroidaceae bacterium | reverse complement strand
TTTGTCTTGTAACGACCCATCGACTTCGTTGTTTGCTGTCAGCGCAGCTGGTGCAAACGAATAGAACGAAGGAGATAACCGTAGGTGAAAGCCCTACAAAATAAAAAGCGGATAACTTCCGTTATCCGCTAGTGGGCCATCCAGGGCTTGAACCTGGGACCTCCAGATTATGAGTCTGTTGCTCTAACCAACTGAGCTAAAAGCCCGAGTATCTCTACTGAAATACGGTGCAAAGGTAGTGCTTTTACTTTTATAATGCAAATTTTTTGTGCTAAAATTTGTCCGGGTCTTAAATATAATTGCCGGACAAATTATGATGTAATCAGTATTTATATCGCATCCAGCGCCATAACTCTTTGAATGATGGTTTTTTACCATGCATAAGTATACCCACACGGTATATCTTTGATGCCATCCACACAGCCCCGACAAATGTTGCGTAAAGCAACAGTAGGGATACAATTATCTCCCACATCGGTATTTCATATGGTATTCGTGCCATCATTACAATGGGAGACGTAAAAGGTATCATTGAGAACCAGAAGGCAATGCCCGATGTGGGGTCATTTATCACCACCATCATTATAAGCAGTCCCAAAATAATGGGGAGCGTGATGGGTAGCTGTAGTTGTTGTGCATCCTGTACGTTGTCTACTGCCGAGCCTACTGCAGCAAAAAGCGCTGCATAAAGAAGGAAACCGCCTACGACAAAAAGCAACAATGATGCGAAGATGGTTACCAGATATTTTACATCGGTAAGTGTTACTAGTGCTTGCAACAGTCCTATGTCGGTACCATTCTCTACAGCCATACCCTGTTTCATCATTGCAAGTGCTGCAGTAATCTCTTCGGGCATTACTGATGGTACAACGAAGTATCCGACAATGGCTATGAGTGCAATCCATATAACAATTTGCAGGACAGCAACAGATGCCACGCCCAAAATCTTACCCAACATCATGTCGAATGGACGTACCGATGATACCATGACCTCAAGTACGCGGCTGTTTTTCTCCTCTATTACCGATTGCATGACCATTGCCCCATATATTATTAGGAACATATAGAGCATGAAACTCAAGACATATGCCATTACGGTTGCTACTGCCGAGGATGACGATTTGGCCTCTTGCATGTCGCTGTCGCTCTCTTCGTTCTTGAATGACTGCAATGTCACATCAGCCTCTATGCTTGCCAGTATAAGTGGCAGGTTCTCGATGTTAAACTCTTTGAGCCTTTCGCTTTCTATTGCCATTTCTATTAATGTGGCGATATTCTCTTCCAGCATTATCGAGGCCGACTGGTTTGTGTACATTCGTACCTCTCCGGGGTTCTTGACAATCTCCTTGCCTATGTGTAACACAGCAAAGTGTTCTTTGAACTCCTTGCGTGCATTATCTACACTTATAGACATGGGCTCGAAACATACTTCGTCATTGCTATGTAGGTAAGGAGCAATAACTCCACTGTCGTCTATAACGATGATGCGTTTCTCCTCTCCATCGCTGTAATTCATAATGAGCATGGGGGTTATCATCAGTCCTATTATAAGCAGCGGTGTAAGTAGTGTTGTAAGGATGAATGATTTTTTCCTTACACGTTCATTGAACTCGCGTCCTATGATTATTCCTATTTTGTTGTTCATGGTGATATTCTTTCTATAGTTTACAGATTGCCGTTTACGGCTCGTATGAATATGTCGTTCATCGAGGGTATTACTTCGCTGAATGAGCGTATCTCTACTTTGTCATTGGCAGCGGCAATTACATTACGCACTTCGCTGTCCGATGCTATATGTATCTTTACCTTGTTGAAACCGATTGGCGAGGGCTTGGATTCCAAAATCTCGCATATTCCGTTTAAGGCTGTATGCATGGTGTGTTCCTCGCCACGATATGATATCTCGAAAATGTTGCTGCCATGTTTATAACGTATCTCGTCTATTGCTCCCGATAATATGTTATGCGATTTGTTTATAAGTGTTATGTTGTCGCATATCTCTTCTACCGATGACATGTTGTGTGTCGAGAATATTATGGTTGCTCCCTTGTCGCGCAGTGTCAGTATCTCACTCTTGAGCAGATTGGCATTTATAGGGTCGAATCCCGAGAATGGTTCATCGAAGATTAGCAGTTTTGGTTCGTGCATCACTGTTACAATAAACTGCATCTTCTGGGCCATACCCTTAGAGAGTTCTCCTACCTCTTTGTTCCACCAATCGCTTATCCCAAATTTGTCGAACCATTCGTGAAGTTTCTTTGTAGCCACGCTCTTTGACATTCCCTTCAGGCGGGCAAAGAAAATAGCCTGTTCTCCTACTTTCATCTTCTTGTATAGTCCGCGCTCCTCGGGTAGATATCCTATGCTGTATACGTCCTCGGGGGTTATCTCATGTCCATCAAACAGCACGCGTCCTTTGTCGGGGGCTGTGATACGGTTTATTATTCTCAGCAGTGTGGTCTTGCCGGCACCATTTGGCCCTAAAAGACCGTAGATGCTACCTTGCGGAATTGACAGTGAGACGTTGTCAAGAGCCGTATGGTTGGCAAATGTCTTGGTTACATTTTCAATTTTTAGAATATCCATGGGTGTAACTTATTATCTCTTTTTCATTATTAGACGTAACAAAGTTATATAAACTTCATCAATGTTAATGAATTTGCACAGGTTTAACTATAATTAACATATCGGTGTCTGTGTTGCATGATTTATAATATATCTTTGAAAAAATATGATATGACAGAATTGTTTAATAATTAATTTAAGAAACTATGAACAAGGGTTTTATTAAGGCTTTGTTGCCGTTGTTTGTGTTGGTGTTTTTTACTTTGCCGTTCGTCTCTTGCGGTGGCGGTGACTCATCCTCTTCTTCGAGTGATAACGGCGGTTCAGGCAATTACATATCTCTTGTAGGCCAATGGGAAGAGATAAATGTAGATGAGAGTGAGGCATATCCGATGAAGACAAGATATACATTTCTTAACGATGCCACATGCTACGAAGATTTATACATAAAAATAGGAAATAAATATAGTAGAAACAGCCGCACTGAGTACACTTGGGCCTATGATCCAACAAGGTCTATACTTACGCTGATAAACATGGAAAGGCTTGATGCCAATGGAAATCTTATCTACCGATATGCAAGTGTAGAGATGGATGGCTCTGTACTTAATCTCTATTGGACCGATGGCATACACGAGGAGCTTAGAAAATTGTAGAGCTGTTCTGTTTTTAATAGTGGCAATCGACCCCGGACCGGGGTCGATTGCCACTATTAAAAAGGCTGGTTAATATTTCATGCAGTGGTTTTTTATGTTTATTTTTGCCTGTTGAAAATTATTCAAAAATGGCTATAGAGAAGAAATTGTTGATATTCGACCTTGGCGGTGTGGTTATCGATTTG
The DNA here is from genome assembly GCA_017507105.1 of Bacteroidaceae bacterium. Taxonomy (GTDB): domain Bacteria; phylum Bacteroidota; class Bacteroidia; order Bacteroidales; family Bacteroidaceae; genus HGM04593. Next base: position 17,077 of record JAFWBM010000040.1, on the reverse strand, counting down.
CACGTTGAAAGGACTTTCGGTGCCTTTGTGGCTATGGGTGTGGATTCCGCCATGCTCACCGAGACGCAATGCCTTATGAATAGGATGATACTCGACTATGATAGGGGTGATGTAGCAACAGATGACTTCTTCTTGTACTTGGAATCGCAGTTGCCGCCTTATGTGCGCGGGTTGCCTTCGGATGAGTTGCGCGAACGTGTGGCCGATATATGGAACATGATGTTGGGCGATTTTTCTGTCGAAAAGATTCAGCGTATTAAGGCACTTAAAGAGGAAGGGTATCGTGTGGTGCTGCTAAGCAATACAAACGAAGCGCACTGGGACGTGATAGAGCGACGTATGTTGCGTGCGGCGGGCTGTCACATCAACGAACTGTTCGATGCTCTTTATCTGTCGTATCGTATGAATATGCGTAAGCCCGAACCCGAGATATTCCTTGAATTGTTGCGCAACGAGGGTGTTGATGCCACAGATGCTTTCTTCTTCGATGATTCCGAGGCCAACTGCGACATTGCGCGCACTCTGGGTATTGAGAGCATGTGTCTTGAGCGCAATGCAGCGTGGCCCCTATTTTAAATTAGGCAAAATGGAGATATTTACCGCTTTTGAACTGTTGAATGGCATGCCTGTCGCAGCAACGATAGGCTCGTTCGATGGTGTGCATCGTGGTCATGTAGCCATGATAACTCAAGCCGGTACTCTTGCAAAGGAGCGCTCAATGCCTCTTGCGGTGGTGACATTCGCCCGTCATCCACGATTGCTCTTCTCGGGCAGTGACACACCGTTTTTGCTCTCCTCCAATGAAGAGAGACTATCTTTAATAGAGCAGGCTGGAGCCGACATAGCCATATTATTGCCGTTCGACAACGAAATGGCGGCTCTTACAGCACAAGAATTCATGCGTAATGTCTTGCATGAGCAGATGAATGTAAGAATGCTTGCTGTAGGATACGACCATCATTTTGGACGTCCATTGCGTGGAGAGGGTATAGAAGAGTATATTGCATATGGTAAGGAAATTGGTATAGAGGTTCTTCCTATGGACAGATACCTGCTAGATGGTGTTGCGGTGAGTTCTTCCAAGATAAGAGGTGCGCTTGCTGCCGGTGACATGGAGCATGCTGCTGCCATGCTGGGCCGATACTATTCCATTGAGGGCAGGGTGGTGCATGGAGCTGCTTTAGGGCGTCATCTGGGTTTTCCTACTGCAAACATTTCGCTCTTTGAGCCCTTGAAACTTCTGCCTCTTGATGGCGTTTACGAGTGCCGTATACATGTGGATGCCAAGTGTTATAAGGCTGCAATGAATATAGGGTGCAAGCCTACTGTTGCGCTTGGTGAACGTACCATTGAGGTCTTTATAATAGATTTTGCCGGTGATATATATGGCAAGTCTGTAAGGGTAGATGTGGTGCGCCGACTTCGTGGCGAGCGTCGTTTTGCCGGTCTAGATGATTTGCGTTCACAGATTATGCTTGATGTAGAGAGTATAAAATGATTGGTTTATAATAATTCAGACGTATTAATAAAAGCTTTATAGTATGAAAAATGTAACCTTTAGCACCGTTGTATGCATAATAAAACTGCTTATTTATTATGTAATATATCAGGGGGTGTTTACTATTTTGCCAATGATGGCAGCAGTTATTTATGGTATATCAACAGGCTCTTTAACATTGGAAACGTTTACATCTATGGATTCGGATGTGATGGTAGCATTGGGTGATTATGGGATATGGGCTATGGCTTTGGGACTTTTCCTTTCGGCTGTTGTTATGATGTGGCATATCTCTCACTTCGGTTACTTCAATTTCGGACCTAAGCCTTTGAAACAGGTAAAGGGCAGTATACTGTTGCTCTCGGTGGTGCTTATTTTTGCCACAATGGTGACATTTAATATATTTGCTCAGTGGGCAGGATTGCCAGACATGCATGCCAATGTTATGGAGGGGCTCTCAAAGAATATCGTTGGTGTGCTGGCTATAGCTGTTGCGGCTCCTGTGCTCGAGGAGATGCTTTTTCGTGGAGCAATACAGGGTATGTTAATGCGTCGTTTCTCCAATCCCTGGGTGGGTATAATAATAGCATCTCTTATCTTTGGCGCCATACACATGAATCCTATACAGGTCTTCTATGCAACAATGTTGGGTCTTGTATTTGGATGGATATATTATCGCACAGGTAGTCTGGTACCGGTTGTCATTGGACATGTTCTTAATAACTCAATGGCTGCGGCTACCATGTTCTTCGGATTGGAAGAGGAGGAGATGGCTGCATCTTTCTCTGCAGAGCTTGTTATGGCTATATCGGCAGCTGTGGTTGCTGTTGTTATGGCTTACTTCATAAACAAACTTCAGCCCTCGGTTCCAAAACCTTGGCATGCAGCCGGTGAGGAATTGCAGGTTGAGGTCGAAGAACCGTTACCTTCTGCAAATGCCTGATAGTTACTGTTGTAATAATAAAAAAATGAGTATCGTAAATGATACTCATTTTTTATTATTTCTTCTATCTGCTAAATGATATCGGTCTTGTAGTATTTCAGTTGCAGCCGAAGTCCTTTTGATGAGCAGTTGCATAATTTGTCGAGCAGTGCCCAGAAACGTGGGCTGTGGTTCATCTCTATGGTGTGGCATAACTCGTGTAAAATAACATAGTCTATCAGCTCTTGTGGCAATAGTACCAGGTATATGCTGAGGCTTATGGCTCCTTTATTGCTGCAACTCCCCCATCGTGTATGGCTTTTGCGCACCGATACACTACTATATTGTAACTTGTGTTGCTGTGATAACTCTCGGAGTCGTGCCGGCAGTATCTCTTCTGCACGATGTCTGATAGCAGCTGTTATCCCTATGCGCAACTCTTCTTGTGTCTCTATCTCTGTTATTTCAATTGATGAGGGGTATTGAAGAATATACTTCCCGTTGCACCCGGTGAGCCTTATTCTTCCTATGTCGCATTTTTGAATGTTTAGTCTGAAGAGTGGTCTATCCAGATAGTAGTCTGCATCGATCTTCTTTGATATTTCTGTCTGCTTTATCTTAAGGCTATCTCCGTATTTCTCAAGAGCATTTTCAATGTCGCTATTCTTGGTATTGGGAGGCAATGTAATGATGATGGCATCGGGATGCGCACGTAAAATGATATGCCGCGCTCTTGGATTGTATGTGAGTCTTATTGTACCCCATTTTGGGTGTTCTACAGATAACTCTTTTCTTGACATTATACAACTATATGCGTGCCCGAGGTTCCATCAATTGCATCTGCACGTGTTATTATAACTTTTGTTACACCGCCATTTAGTGCGTTAAAGGCATTCTCTATCTTTGGTATCATGCCTCCGCTTATTGTACCGTCGGCAAGCAACTTTTTGTAACTGTTGCTATCTATTTGGGGTATTACACTATTGGCATCATCGGGGTTACGCATAACTCCCGTATGCTCAAAACAATAGGTAAGTGTTACGTTATATATTGATGATAGTGCCTTTGCTGTCTCTGCTGCTATTGTGTCGGCATTGGTATTTAGCATGTTACCTTTCCCATCGTGTGTGAGTGGGGATATTATGGGAGTTATACCTTGTTCTATAAGTTTTGAGAGCATTGTTCCATCGGCACTATCCACATCTCCTACGTAACCCCAATCGACATTACCTGTAGGCCGTTTGTGCGCTTTGATTATATTGCAGTCGGCACCTGTAAGGCCTAAAGCATTGATGCCACGTGCTTGTAGTGATGCAACAATACTCTTGTTCACAAGGCCACCGTATACCATTGTTACAACCTTTAGAGTCTCAAGGTCTGTTATGCGACGTCCGTCAACCATCTTGCTCTCTATACCTAACCGCTCTGCCATTTTTGTAGCAGAACGTCCTCCGCCGTGTATCAGCACTTTGTATCCTTCGATAGCGGCAAAGCGATTAAGAAGATTGTCGAGGCTTTCTCTCTCCTCGACAATCTTTCCTCCAACTTTTATTACTGTTATCTTTTTTTTCATCAATAGTCGAGGTATGTATATCCGTATAGTCCTGAACGGTAGTTGGATAGGAATTCTTTACCCTCATCGAGACTTATGCGTCCCTCTTTTACTGCACTTGTTACCCAACGCTCAAGTGTGCGTACAAGTTTGCGTGCGTCGTACTGTACATAGTCAAGAACATCGGCAATAGTCTCGCCATCTATGATTTTCTCTATATGGTATCCCTTTTCGTCGACACTTATATGTACGGCGTTTGTATCGCCAAAGAGGTTGTGCATGTCTCCCAATATCTCCTGATATGCTCCGACAAGGAATACACCCAGATAGTAAGACTCGCTCGATTTTACCTTGTGTACCTTGAGTGAGTCGGCTTTGCTGCTGTAATGTATGAAGTCGGTTATCTTGCCGTCGCTATCGCAGGTCATATCTTGAATGGTGCAACTACGGTCGGGGCGCTCATCAAGACGGTGTATTGGCATGATGGGGAAGAATTGGTCTATACCCCAGCTATCGGGTAAACTCTGGAACAGCGAGAAGTTACAGAAGTATTTGTCGGCAAGCAATTTTGGCAACTTACGGAAATCGTCGGGTATATGTTTCATGTTTTTCGCTATGGCTTGTATCTCGCGCGTTACACTCCAGAACATGCTTTCGATTTGCGCACGTGTCTTAAGGTCAACTATACCGTGACTGAAGAGTTCCAAAGCCTCTTCGCGTATTTGCTGTGCATCGTGCAATGCCTCAAGCATGGTACGTTGGTCGAGTTCGCACCATATCTTATAGAGTTCCTTGGCAAGGTCGTGGTCACCGGCTGCCACCTCCCAGTCTTCGTCCATCTGGGGCAGTGCGGCTGTCTCAAGTACCTCGAATACAAGCACTGCATGGTGTGCCGATACAGAACGCCCACTCTCGGTAATGATGTTGGGATGCGGTATGTTATTCTTGTCGGCTGCATCAACAAATGTAAATATGGCATCATTTACATACTCTTGAATAGAGTAGTTTACGCTGCTCTCGCTGCTTGACGAGCGTGTTCCGTCATAGTCTACACCGAGCCCACCGCCTATATCTGTAAACTCCACTTCGTAGCCCAGTTTACGCAATTGTACATAGAATTGCGATGCCTCGCGCAGAGCTGTCTTTATATGACGTATGCGTGTCACTTGGCTGCCTATATGGAAATGTATAAGTCGCAGGCAATCCTTTATATCGAATTTGTCAAGAATTTCGAGTGCTTCAAGAAGCTCGCTCGAGGTTAGTCCGAACTTGCTTGCATCTCCTCCGCTCTCTTCCCATTTACCACTGCCTTCGCTGGCAAGCTTAATACGAATTCCTATATTGGGACGTACACCCAGACGTTTTCCTATCTTGGCTATACGTTTAAGTTCGTTCAGTTTTTCTACCACAAGGAATATGCGGCGTCCCATTTTCTGTGCTAATAGGGCCAACTCGATATAGCTGTCATCCTTGTAGCCGTTACAGATGATAAGTGAGTCGCTGTCGGCATTCATGGCTATTACGGCATGTAGTTCAGGCTTTGAACCGGCCTCGAGACCTATATTGTATTTTTTGCCATGACTCATTATCTCCTCTACCACAGGGCGCATCTGGTTTACCTTTATTGGGTAGACTATGAAATTCTCGGCTTTGTAGTTGTACTCCTCCGAGGCTTGTTTGAAACAACCCGAAATCTTCTCGATACGGTTGTCGAGAATATCGGGAAAGCGAATAAGAACAGGTGCGGCGACATCTCTAAGCTGTAGCTCATCCATGAGTTGCTTGAGGTCAACCGAAACTCCATCTTTCTTGGGGGTAACAGATACGTTACCCTCTTCATTGATGCTGAAATAGGAGGCTCCCCAACCCTTTATGTTGTATAGTTCCTCCGAGTCTTCAATGCGCCATTTTCTCATGTCACTGTATGTTCTGATTGTTATACTAATGTTTTTTCATTGTTAGCAGGTTATATGGCAAACTGCTTGCGAAAGGCTGCTACCGAGTCTGCTACCTGCATACGGTCTTCAAGTCTGTCGGCTACAAAACTGTGTCCGGCCCTGCTGTAATAGGCTTGACGCTTAGCAAGCTGTTGCTCTATGAAAAGACGCAGTTCCTCGTCTTTCTTGTCCTTTATTAGCGGACGTTTACTACGGGCAATGCTAAGACGTATGAATAGTCTCTCTATAGGTACTTGCAGATATACTGTTGTACCTTGTCTGTTCATATAGTCTATGTTATCGAAGAAACAGGGTGTGCCTCCTCCTGTCGATATTATTACATCCTCGAATTCTGCAACTTCATGCAGCAGGCGTTGTTCCAATAGTCTGAACTCCTCCTCACCTTTCTCGGCAAAAATCTGGGATATACTCTTATGGTATCGCTCCTCGATATAGCAATCAAGGTCGATGAATCCTAGATTCAGTTCTCTAGCTAACGCACGTCCTAGCGTGGTCTTGCCGGCTCCCATATATCCTACCAAAAATATGCGTGTCATTGCTCTTTTTTTGTGCTGCGTCTGCGACCTTTGGTGGTAGTTGGTGCTTCACTTGCTTGCTTGTTTATTATCTCCATGCACTCCTCAAGTGTAAGCTCGGATGGTTTTACTGTTTTCGGAAGTTTATAGTTGCTCTTCTTGTAGCAGATGTATGGTCCGAATCTTCCGTTCAGAATCTGAATGTCAGGTTCGTTTTCGAAGGTTTTTATAATCTTTTCTGCATCTGCCTTGAGTTTCTCCTCAATCAACTGCAAAGCCTCGTCCAGTGTAATTGTCAGTGGGTCGTAGCTTTTGGGCAGTGATACATAGGTCGCTCCAATCTTAATATATGGTCCGAACCTTCCGGTACCTATTGTGATTTTTTCTCCATCCTTCTCGCCTAGTACACGTGGCAGACTAAACAGTTCCAGTGCCTCTTCCAATGTTATTGTCTCAAGTGTCTGACCAGGTTTCATCTGCGCAAAACGGGGCTTCTCTTCGTCATTTGCCGAACCAATCTGTACAATAGGGCCAAACCTGCCTATCTTTACCGATACAGGCTTGTTGCTCGATGGATCTACGCCAAGTATTCTTTCTCCAACTTTGTGCTCGGTCTTTGTCTGCAGAATACCGTTTATCTGTTTGTCGAAGTCGCCATAAAACTCTTTTATAGGTGCTACCCACTCCTTCTTTCCGTCTGCAATGTCATCAAAGTCTTTCTCTACAGTAGCAGTGAAGTTGTAATCCATTATCTCGGGGAAATAGTCGAGCAAAAAATCATTTACAACAATTCCTATATCGGTGGGCATTAGTTTCTGTTTTTCGGCACCTACAGTCTCGCTTGCTGTGTGCGATGTAACCTTATCATCCACAAGCGTAATGATGTTGTATTTACGTGTAGTACCGGTCTTATTGCCTTTTTCTACATATTCGCGTTGCTGTATTGTGCTTATTGTAGGAGCATATGTAGAAGGACGTCCTATACCCAACTCTTCGAGCTTGCGTACAAGGCTTGCCTCGGTGTATCGTGGGGGTTGTTGTGTAAAACGCTCGGTAGCCTGAATCTCTATGGCTTCGGCCTTCTCACCACTATTTACAGCCGGCAGTACCGATGTGTCGGGATTGCTCTCTTCGTCGGTTGACTCGCGGTATACATGCAGGAAACCGTCGAAAACAGTAACTTCGCCTGTAGCAACGAAGTACTCATCGTGTCCACTTATCGAGATGTTTACTGTTGTCTTTTCAACCTGAGCCTCGGCCATTTGTGATGCTATGGTACGTTTCCATATAAGTTCATACAAACGTTTCTCGGGCATGCTACCCTCTATGGATGTATTCTCCATGTATGTAGGTCTTATAGCCTCGTGTGCCTCTTGCGCTCCCTTTGAATTTGTTGAGAACTTTCGAATGTGCAGGTACTCATCGCCATAAGTCCCGGATATAACCTTCTTGCATGAATTTATACATAGCGAAGATAGGTTTACCGAGTCGGTACGCATGTATGTGATATATCCACTTTCGTATAGTCTCTGGGCTATCATCATTGTCTGGGATACAGTAAAATGGAGTTTTCTTGCAGCCTCCTGTTGCAGGGTAGATGTGGTGAATGGTGCGGCAGGGCTCTTTTTGAGTGGCTTTGTCGATACATCTGATATCTCCATTTTGGCACCAATGCATGATTGCAGGAACTCTTCGGCCTCTTTATCTGTCTTGAAACGTCGGGAAAGTTCTGCATTCAGACGACGTACCTCGCCATTTATCGAAGGAAGTTGGAACTGTGCTGTTACCTTATACCCAGATTCGCTTACGAAACTGTTAATCTCACGTTCACGTTCAACAATAAGACGCACTGTTACCGATTGTACACGACCTGCCGAGAGAGCGGGCTTTACCTTACGCCATAATACCGGTGAGAGTTTAAAACCAACAACTCGGTCGAGTACACGTCGGGCTTGTTGTGCATATACAAGATTTGTGTCTATACTGCGTGGGTTTTCAATCGCATGCAGAATTGCACTCTTTGTAATCTCATGAAATACAATGCGCTTAGTCTTCTCGGGTGTGAGCCCTAATACTGTATATAAATGCCAGCTTATAGCTTCTCCTTCGCGGTCCTCATCGGATGCCAACCATACGGTATCGGCCTTTGCAGCCTCGTTACGCAATGATGCCACAAGCTTCTCTTTTTCGGCCGGTATCTCATATTCCGGCTCAAAAGTATTGGTGTCTATGCTGAACTCTTTTTTCTTAAGGTCGCAAATGTGACCATAGCTAGACATTACTTTATACTCTTTTCCCAAGAATTTTTCTATGGTCTTTGCTTTGGCCGGTGACTCTACTATAACTAGATTCTTAGACATGGCGTTTCGTATATTTTCAGTACTGCAAACATCGGCTGCGCTTACTGTGTAGTGTCAAAGTAAGTTATGCCTATATCGCTCTTTTATTCTTATTTTTATAGTATGGGGCTATGCATAAAACAATGTGAATTCTTTTTTGCAGTCGCCTTTTAATATATTTTGCGGCAAAAGTATGAAAGATTCCTGTATGTTGAAACCTATTCGGGCAAAAAATATTATGGTTTTTTACTCATCATTACCTTAAAATAATATATTATTTTATTTAGGTATAGATTTTTTAAAAGTTGACGCTAACTCCTGCAATAATAGCTATACCTTGATGGTAGTATCCTGGATATGCCGGATAGTTGCTGTCAAGAAGGTTGATGCCTTGCAGGTATGCTGAAATCTCTTTGTGGAATCGGTAATCAACTTTTACATTAAAGCTGTTCATGTTGTCAATATCTATTCCGCCACCTTCTGTATACTTAGTAAATGTATATCCGAGTGTAGTATAAAGTGTATCGAACAAGCGTGCTTGTGCCTTTAGGTTGGCTGTAAGCATAGGCTTGAACATGATCAGATAATTATCGCCTGTGCAACTCCAATTGTTGTAGCGTATATCTCCTTTAAAGGAAAACCAACCGTTGTAATCGTATCCGGCCATAGCTCCGGCGTATGCATTGCGTGATATGGAGTTTGTGAACATTGTATATACCTGTTCATCGGATGTTACATAAGGCAGCAAATCATCTTTTGTGTATGCATATCCTGCAAAAATGCTGATTGTGAATGGAGCATAAGAGAGTCTGAGGTTTGTATTAAAATCGGCAATTCTGTATGTTGCAGTAAGCTGCTTGTCACCTGGTGTATAGTTCCAATATGGCGACTTCTGCTCCATTGCTTCGAAGGTGTTTAGGCTACGTCCACCTGTAACCGACACGTTTAGGCTGATATTGTCGGTCAGTTGTCCTTCTATATTGCAATCGGGGGCAACAGCCAGAAATGAACCGTTTGCGGTGAGCATGTCAAGATGCGCTCCGGCACGTATTGTCCATCCATTGAATCGTAATGTAGTATATGGGTTGATGCCTATCATGGCATAGTTGGTATATTGTGATGCACCTTTGGGTTTAAGGGCTTTGTTGTATATAAGCCCATCGACAGAAATCCTTGCTCCAATCCTCTCGAAGTTTTCGTAAGGAAGTTCATATGCAATATTACCTTTGGCTGTAATATGGTTTTCTGTTATGCGTAGTGCTTTTTCTGCTGAATATTTACGTGTGTTGGCTGTGTAGCCTATTTTCGCATCATATGATAATGCACTGATATTTTGTGATTCGAAACTTGCCCCTATTCTATATCTGTTGGAGTGCTGTTTGTCGTTTATATCAGTCGTTGTCAATCCCGGCTGGTAGTTGAATACAATATTGGATATTTCGCCATCGACACCGATGGTAAACTTATCGAAAAAATATTTGTAGTCGGCTGCTATGCGGCTGTTGTAAAGACGGGAATTCCATTTACTAACAATTCCGTCTATATCCGTCTTATAACCGTCTGCTGTAGCAGACAACTTCAGTTTGTCATTCTTCCCGGGTTCAAGGCTGTATGCAAGTACCGCGTCGACATTGTTCCCTATACCATATCCGAAACGTGCATATCCGGGAGCAACATTCTCCTGTTTGGGTAAAACCTCCTTTACATCTCTTTCACTGAGAAAATATCCGTAAGGCTTACCGTTCTGTGAGAATACGATATCCAGTTGATTGTTCTCATCGGGCATCTCGATATGCGGAGTGGAACTTATCTTCTTAGCCTTGATCACTACTGGGGCATATTCATTCTCTACTTGCACAACAGCGTTCAATGAGTCTTTCTGTGCATATGTATTGAAGAGTGTTGCTGCTACAGCTGTTATTAATGTAATATATCTTTTCATCTTTCTGTTATTTTCTTTGTATCTTTCTTACTGCTTATTCGTTACTTGACTCTAGTTTTTCAAGTCGCTCTTTTATCATCTCTGCAATATCATCTTCAGCTTCATAGTTGTTTTGCAGTGACAATAGATATTGCTTGGCTTCCATGTTGCGTCCTTGGGCCATGTAGAGATCTGATAACAGCACAAAACTGCGCGCCAGCCAATAGGCATGAGGTGTGCTTGCTTCTATGTAGCTGAGTATATCTTTTTCGCACTCCTCGTATTGTCTGTTTTCGTAGTGGTATTGTGCTATTAGATATTTTGCCTCTGCTCCCTGCCTGCTGCGTGTGTCGGCTGCAAGTATTGAAAGATCGTCAATAGCCTCTTTGATGCGGTCTTCTCTAATCAAGGACTTGGCGCGTGTATAGTATGCTTCGCGTTCCCATTCCGGTGACATGTTACCTGTTTCAATAAAATCAGAGGCTGCACCTATTGCTGTGCTGTTGTCGCCTATTGTGTATGCACAACGCATGATATTCATGCGGCACACATTGCGTCGCTCCTCGTTGCTTGTCTTGCCTATAAGTTGCTTGTACATGTCAAGAGCCTTGTCAAATTGCTCCTCGGAATGATATATTTCTGCAGCAAGAGCCATTGCCTCTTCACTATATTTATTATCGGGGAACGATACTACTTTGTTGAAATGTGACAAAGCATCGAGAGTGGCTTTTCTGTTATAGTATATAATACCCAGATAGTAGTGGCTGTCGAGGCAGAATGAGCCATCGGGGAACTCCTTGAGATAGCGTTTGAATGCCTCGCTTGCCTCGTCGTATTTCTGTCGGCTGTATATTCTTTCTGCAGCTGTGTATGTGAGGGTGTCGCGCTCATTGCTTTCGAGTGCTTTCATTCCCGGGGTACTTGCTGCAAATGTTGCGAACTCTTCTATTTTTCCCTCTTCTACATAGATGTTTTTTAGGTCTTGTGCTGCAATCTGTGCCTCCTCACTGTGGGGGTAGTCGCGTATTATTTTCTTGTAAGCTGCCGCAGCCTTTGTATGTTTACCCTGCTGATAGTATATCATTGCGGTCTCGGTTGCAGCACGTCGTGCCAATGAGCTCCTGGGGTATCGTTTTATTAGTTCTTCGAATACCTCTATTGCCTGTTCATTATTCTCTTGTTCTACATAGGCGCGACCGGTCTCATAATATGCCTGTTCGGTATAGTTGCTGTTGGGGTGTTGCGATATAAGCAGTTTCAGTGTAGCTATCTTACCGGCATAGTCCTTTGTCAATCCTTGTGCAATACCTGTACGGTACAAAGCATAGTCGCTGTGCTTTTTATTGGTGTCGGCAGCCCTCTTGTAATGTTGTGCGGCAGTGTTGTAGTCGCGGTTGTAGAAGTAACAGTCTCCGATACGGTTGTATGCATCGGCACGCTGTATATTGTCGTTTGCCGAGGTGTTGCGTAGGAATTGGTTAAATGTGGCAAGTGCATCGTTGTATTTGCCTTGCTGGAACTGTGTGTATGCAAGGCTATACATGGCATCTTTGCTGTTACGTGGCGATAGTGCCAATGTGCTTCTATAATCAGCGGCTGCTGCCTCATACCTGCCTTGCCTGTATAGAGCTTCACCTCTCCAATATAGCGCATCGCTATGTGTCTCTTTATTGTATTTCGATAGAGCAAGCGACTGTGTCATGTAGTCTGTGGCTATTTCTATATTGTTGTCTATTAGCGCCTGTACACCTAAACGGTACAATATATTTTGCTTTGCTTTTAGAATCTCGGACGATGGTCTTTCTATCTTGTTTATCGACTGTAGAGCAACATCGTAATTGCGTGTGTTCATATATACTTCGACAAGATATTGCTCTACTTGAGGTACGTGTGGAGAGGTCGGATATTCATTAAGGAAACGCTCAAAGACCTTTACGCTCTCGGCAAAAGGTGAGTAACGGGTCTGATGTATGCATAGCGCATAGTTGTATAAAGCCTCTTCACGTATACTGTTGTCGCAGTCCATCGAAGCGGCCTGTTCAAACGCCATACGCGCATTTGTCATATCGTTGAACTTGAGTTGTATAATACCAATGTGTAGGTATGAGTTCTGTGCCATTACATCGTTTGCGTTAGTACATTTGTCGAACATGGGAATTGCATCGTTGTAATTTCCTGTAGCAAAGTGGCACATGGCTAGTTGGTAGTATGCGATACGCTGTGGACGTTTGCACATCTCCAGATACTCTTTCAGAGGTTCTATAGCCTCTTTGTATCGCTGTTGTCCATAAAGAGCTCCTCCGAGGATGTGGCGCATCGGGATACCCTGTTTCAAGTCGCTGTTGTGCTCAAGGAATAGTCTTGCAACTTTCTCGGCACGTATGAACTCTCTGTTCTTGAGGTATATTCCTGCAAGATAGTAAGGTACTTCAAGATAGTATTTATCGTCAAGCTCTATAGATTTGAATCCCTCGTATGCACTCTCCAAATCTTCATTGTAGTAGTCTATGGCGGCCAAGTGGAATGTTGCATCGCTGTTGTATCTTTTGCTTGTGGCTTTCATGACTTTAAGCATCTGCTTGGCAAACTCGTGGTCACCAGTCTCTTGTGCAACCAATGCTCTATAGAGCGTAGCTCTTTCGCGTTCTTCGGGAGAGAGACGCTCCATGTCGGCTTTTGCAAACCACTCCTTTGCCAAACGGAAATTATATGAATAGTAGTAGGATTCTGCTATGTAGGCTGCAAGCAGACTCTTCTTTGCACTTTCGGGGTATTTTTCGAGATATTGCAATATGAGTGCCCTGCCTTCGAGTGGATTGATATGAAAGGTTGCTGTTGCCGACAGATAATCTATCTCTTGTTGCTCTTGTTTGGTAAGTGCACCCACCCTTATATTATCGGCAAAGAGAAGCATGGCTCTGTATTGTTTGTCGCTATACAGACGGCGACACTCCTGTAGCGGTTTGTTTTCATTTGGGATAGATGCTGATGTCTGTGCTTTGCTTGTAAGGCATGCTGTTGCAAGCAAAGCAATCAAAAAGATATGTTTCATACGGGATATTTTGTATTATTTGTTATTCTGTAAATTTTTAATGAATAGGACTATTCCTTGTCGTATAGATTCCAGACCAAAATCCTCTGGGACTATATTCTGCAGTGGAATCCATTGCAGTTCCTTTACATCGTCATTTGCAACGACACTTGTATCGTCATCAACCGTACAGACGTAGAACAGGTCGAGTGTATGCTCTTCGAATCCGGAATAGACATATTTGTTCGGTAACGAGAATAGATATCTTGTAGAGGTTACTTTAAGGCCGGTCTCTTCTAGAACCTCACGTGTCACCCCCTCTTCGCCTGTCTCGAAACTATCAACAAAACCTCCCGGAAGGTCAAGCATCCCTTTTGCCGGCTCTTTTGCTCTTCGTGCCACCAAGAGTTCGTTTTTTGAGTTAAGTATCATGGCTACAGTGGCAGCCTGTGCGTTAAAGTAAAGTACAAAATCGCAGTTTCCGCATCTTTTCGATTTGAAATCGTTTACATCGAACAAATCGCTGCCACATCTTGGGCAATACTTGAACAGGTGTAGTGGATGTTTCATGACAAGTTGGCTACTTTGTTGTTTTAATCTGCGAAGATACTCTTTTTTTAAGAGGTTTTTCTGTGCTTTTTACAAAAATGTGATACATTTTACATAATTTAAATGGAGTTATACTTTTTTCCTTGAAGCTGATGGTCTATTTCGAATATTTGCACTATCTTAGCAGTCACATACGCGGGTGCGTGTGGTGTTTGTTTCATTGATAATCAAACTTAATACTATACAATTATGAGCAAGAAAGCACTTTTGGTAATTTTGGATGGTTGGGGTGTAGGTAATCATGGTAAGGGAGATGTTATATTCAATACTCCTACTCCATATTGGGACTATCTTACAAGTACCTATCCTAATTCGCAGTTGCAGGCAAGCGGTGAGAATGTAGGTCTTCCTGCAGGTCAGATGGGTAACAGTGAGGTTGGTCACCTTAATATCGGTGGCGGTCGTGTCGTATATCAGGACCTTCTTAAGATAAACCGTGCTATTGCCGATGGTTCAATTAAACATAATCCTCAGCTTGTTGCTGCTGTAGAGTATGCCAAGAATAACGGCAAGAAACTGCATTTCATGGGCCTTGCATCTGATGGTGGCGTTCACAGTTCACTTGAACATCTTGAGGCAATCTACAGCATGGCTGTTGAGGCCGGTGTAAAGGAGACATACGTACACTGTTTTATGGATGGTCGTGATACAGACCCGAAGAGCGGTGCCGGTTTCATTCAGCAGCTAACCGATAAGAATATGAACATAGCAACCATCGTAGGTCGTTATTATGCAATGGACCGTGACAAGCGTTGGGAGCGTGTGAAAATAGCATATGACCTACTTGTAAGCGGCGAGGGTAAGAAGGCCGATGATATGGTTAAGGCTATGGAGGAGTCTTATGCTGAGGGTGTGACCGATGAGTTTGTAAATCCTATTGTAAACAGCAATCTTGATGGTCGTATATGCGAGGGTGATGCTGTTATCTTCTTCAACTATCGTAACGACCGTGCTAAGGAACTTACAGTTGTTCTTACACAGCAGGACATGCCCGAGGCCGGAATGCATACAATACCCGGATTGCAGTACTACTGTATGACTCCATACGATGCAAACTTCAAGGGTGTTTACATTCTTTTTGATAAAGAAAATGTTGAGAATACACTTGGTGAGTATGTTTCGAAACAAGGAATGAAACAGTTGCATATTGCCGAGACCGAGAAGTATGCTCATGTTACGTTCTTCTTCAACGGTGGTCGTGAGGCTCCATATGAAGGTGAGGAGCGTATACTTGTTCCTTCTCCCAAGGTTGCAACATATGACCTTCAGCCCGAGATGAGTGCTTACGAGGTCAAGGATAAATTGGTAGCAGAGATTAACTCCGAGAAATATGAGTTTATTGTCGTAAACTTTGCCAACGGTGACATGGTAGGTCATACAGGTATATATAGTGCAATAGAGAAGGCGGTTACGGCGGTTGACGCTTGTGTCAAGGATGTAATAGAGGCAGCCAAGGCTCATGGTTACGAAGCAATTATCATTGCCGATCATGGTAATGCCGACAATGCTGTCAATGCCGACGGTTCTCCCAACACAGCCCATTCACTCAACCCTGTTCCCTGCGTATATGTGACAGAGAATAAGGATGCAGTCATCAAGGATGGTATTCTTGCAGATGTTGCTCCTACAATACTTAAGATTATGGGTCTTGAGGTTCCTGCTGATATGACAGGTCACTGCCTTATCTGATAATTATAGAACTGCATAATAAAGAGGGAGAATTGATTTCCCCCTCTTTTTGTTTTACACGATAATAGATATGAAATATGGTACAGATTGGAGATGCCATAGTATCGTTTGATATGTTTCAGGAGTATTTCTGCTGTAACCCTTCACACTGCAAAGGTATATGTTGTGTAGAGGGTGATGCCGGAGCTCCGGTTCTTTTGGAAGAGGTAGAGAAACTGGAGTCAGCACTTGATGTGGTTGCTGCAGAGATGACAAGCGAGGCACGTGCTGTCGTAGAGGAGCAAGGTGTGGTGTATACCGACCGAGACGGAGACTTGGTAACCTCTATAGTAAATGGAAAAGATTGTGTTTTCGCTGCGCGCGATGAGAAAGGATGTTGTATCTGTCTTATAGAAAAGGCCTATCGCGAAGGGCGTACAAGCTGGCGTAAACCTATATCGTGCTATTTATACCCTGTACGTTTGCGTAAGGTTGGTGAGCTTACTGCTGTGAATTTCCATAAGTGGGATGTGTGCCGCAGTGCTTTTGTCACAGGTAGGCGCAAAGGTATACGTGCTTACGAGTTTCTTAAAGAACCTCTTATAGAAAGGTTTGGTCAAGAGTGGTACGATGAACTTTTGGTTGTAGCGGAGGAACTGCGTAAGCAAAGCATGTTGTAAGTATCAGTATCATTAAACATAAATAAGGGCAATGTCTACATGAGCATTGCCCTTATTTATGTTTAATATTTGTGATAGCTTTAGAATGAGAATAATGGAGCGGGAGCCGATTTTACCTTCAAAGGTTTGGTTTTTCTCTCCTCCTCAGGTATATCCTGCTCGGCCTGTAGGTTCTGTAGATAACGGTCCATAGCCTTCTTTACCTCTTTCTCTCCTTTTGTTACCTTGCAGTTAGCGATCTCCTCGTCAACTTCTATAACCTTTATCTTACCAATCTCCTTGTCAATGGTTTTTCCAACCTTTGTTTGCACCTCGTATATACTGAAATAGTCTCCAATCTTTACACCTATAGCACTGCCTAGGTCTATGTAGCATTGTGTAAGT
>JAFWBM010000039.1 GCA_017507105.1 Bacteroidaceae bacterium | reverse complement strand
GAAGTTATCCGCTTTTTATTTTGTAGGGCTTTCACCTACGGTTATCTCCTTCGTTCTATTCGTTTGCACCAGCTGCGCTGACAGCAAACAACGAAGTCGATGGGTCGTTACAAGACAAATCTCAAGCCCTGGATGGCCCACTAGCGGATAACGGAAGTTATCCGCTTTTTATTTTGTAGGGCTCTCACCTAAGGTTATCTCCCTTGTTTAAATGTTTGCACCGGCTACGCCGACAGCAAACACAACGTCTCCTTACCACTTGGCTTCCACCTATCCATAATTAACCTTTGCCACTTGTTCTAGTTAAAAATATTCAGCCCTTGTATCTTTTCCTATTATTTCTTTTACTTTTACATTTCTTATCTATTGTTAATAAAATAAGAGCACGCATATGTATTTTTTAATATTTTTTACTATGTTTGCACCATTACCTGTTTTTGCCTTACAAGGCCTTCGAAATTATATTCAATATTACAAACCCGTAAACACCAACAGCAATCTACAATTTGATAAAAAGCTTTTTATTAATAATAAACAGATAGCATAACATACATATCGGAATAGACAGACTATTACTAACCTTAAATATCAAACTTATGTTTTTAATTATTATTGTAGCACTAATATATTTCTTGGGATTCAAGAAATATTATCTTCTTGTGAAGGACGTTTCCAAAGCAAACCAAGAAGAGTTGATAAAAATTATGAAGTATGAATTGGGTCTAAGGTTGATAAAGGCTAAAGCTGTCCTAGAGTATGCTCCCTATGATCTTTATGCCGGTTCTTTTTTGGAGGCAATAACAGCGAAGAGAAAGATGCAGAAGGCCGGTGCCGAAGTTTCAATCTTTACGACATTCTTCTGGCAAAAAGACCACGAAGGAGCACGTAATGCTGCTGAGCCCGAGCCCGAGAACAAACAGCTTGAGAATTCAAATGAAGAGGCATGGGAATATCTTGCCGAAGCTGCAAAGAAGGGGGAGATTGAAGGAGATCTTATTTATATGGACCTTACATCGATAGAGGATGCAGTTGAGGTCGACAGACTTATTGATAAAGCAGAGGAGGTTGCCGATGATCATTATGAGCTAGAGTATCAGGATAAAGTGCACTTCTTCAGAAATGCGGTCAGCTTCGCCATGAAAAGACACTGGACACACTCTTGGATGATTATAGGTGGCGTATTCCTCTCTATCATCATCTTGGCAAGTTTTAACTCAGACAACCAAGGAGCAGTAAGAGAAGCCGAGCATAGGGTATCGGCCATTGAGGATTGGGAGGAGGCTGATACCGTATTCAAAGAGTACCCTTCGGAAATAAAGTATTTCAATGATTACAATAACCCCAAGCATGCAAAATCGGATGTACTGTGCAGCATCTACAGATCCCATCTTATGCAAAAGGAACTGGTAGAGGATTACAAGCATCGAGCAGACACAACAACATCGGATTCGAATAAAAAACGTTTCCTTGAAACAGCAGAAGAGCACGAAGAGAAAGCCGAAGAGTTATTAGAGAAGTACGAAGAAGTAAATGAAATGGACTTCGATGATTTTCAGGACTATTGTCTTGAAGTGGCCGAGGAGAGAGTGGATGCCGCAGAGGGAAACGCCTTCTTTGTATGGTTCCTGTTTGTAACATTCCTTTTAATGACACCATTGTATATTATGGCATCTTATCAGTATGGTTACATTATCAATAAGTACCAGAACGAGTCAAGCATCCTCGAAAAGATAAAGAAAGGCGGATTTGCTCTTGCTGCGTCTCTCTTTGGTGCAGGTTTGGCTATGCAGTTCTTCCCAAGTGTAAAGGTCAAGACCTACTGGAGCAACGGAACTACATCAACCCATACAGAAGAGGACCCCGCCAATGCTATAATAATTGCACTAAAGATAGGCCTGTTTATAGCAGCTGCGCTTGTTGTATGTTTCGTCTCATGCATCCTTATGACATACCAGACCATAACAGGACTATATAGGAATTATGATTGGAATGCTATTTACAATAAGGCAAAAGCTTTAAGAAAATAACAACTCCGGGACTATTCTGTAACAAGATAGTAGCCTATTAATAAAATTTATTGATAAAGAGGAGTAGTGAAAAGTTTTATTTTGGTAACCTGAAACACATAACAAAAGAGTAAAGCCCCTCTCCCTATATTTGGGAGAGGGGCTTTACTCATACTTTTTCATTGCCATTGTATATAAATCTTTTGCATAACAAAGTAAAATAGTATTCCAATACTATGTACTAAAACAAAAGAAGGCAGCTTCTTGCATTGTTAAAAGCTATTAATTACATTTGCGTTGTTCATTGGGCAAAGCCCTTTGAGCAGACATATTAGTAAAAGGTGTTATTGAAATAATGCCTTTACCGATTGCATCTCATTAACAAGGGTGGATATAAAAGCTTCTACTCCCCCAACAATATTCAATGCGACTTTCGGCACCGATAACATGAATCTGAAGATTTATGTACCCGCCGAGAATATTGATGCATACAAAGCTGCGGATTATTGGAAAGAACTGAACATACTGGCACAATAGCACGTAGCTATTTTCCATTCCATTGGGTATACAGGCCCGGACACGAATAGCGTTGCAGCGGATATTTTACCTGCTGCAACGCTAATAATTATCAATTCCGGCATGTTAGAATATCAGGGATATAAGGCCTAATATTATAAGAATAATAAAACCTATGATACTGAGACAAAGCATAAAGAAACCGCCTACCAAATGGACTATTCCCAAGTAACCACCTATGGCAACGATTGCAAACCATTTGAGGAAATCGCACACACCGACAAAGAATCCGCGCAGGAAACGTCTCACAGGTGATACAACCCTATAACTAAACTTAGGCGGCATGGACTTGCGCGACTGCATGCCGAGGAACAGTACAAGGATTGAAGATATAACCACTACAAAATCGGCATTGACATCACATGCATCCATAATCCATTTAGTCCATATCGCAAAGAAATCAAATGTATCGAACAGTAGGATGAAGAGCGGTATCGACAACATGGTACAAATCACCACGGCAAAGTTTGCGCCCAATTTGGTTGTTATTGCCATACGTTTCTCAAGCAGTTCCTGCATGTTAGCCTCGGCTGATCCGGTCTGCGGATACTTATTTATCTTTTGCAACACGCCCCATGCCTTTCCATATTGGCGTCGGCTGCAATAGCTGTTGACCTGTTCCTTCAGACTGTCCATTTTGTCCGATATAGGGGATGTCACAGCAAACAGTTTCCACTGCTCACCAACCAGCATACAGGTATAGCGCTTGCCGTCCACTTCGTATATGACGGTCTTTGCCCCACACTCGCTCACCTCGACATCATTAAAACATATTGCAGTGTGCTGCTGATGCCTTAAGCCTCTTTGAGGCAAGCAAGTGAGCATGCGGCCTACTACAGGACGCGAGCCAAGATTGGCTTTATCGAAGTTCTCTCCATCGATATGTATATTCTCGACAACCTGCCACTGAATGCTACTGTCGAACTGCTTGACTATCTTATTGGCGTCGGGCCCCTCTATAAGATGCGGAAAGAGATATTCGGCATATCTGCCAACCTCTTGCGCACGATGCAGTTTCCAAATCCTGAGCATCTGTTTATCACCAGAGCAGGTACGGCATATAACCCTACCTGTAGATCTACAGTTGCTGCAAGGCTCCTCTTTATGTATAAGTTCTCCTACTTCACCCTTTCCGCCACAATCGGGGCAGGTAGCTTTTTCCGAATATGACACCTTTTCTCTTCGGACTTCCCGTTTTCCGGTATAATAGGTAATTGTCGGCTCTTCTCTATACTTCGTTACGTATATGTAACCATAGCCACTACACTTTGTGCATCGTTTCCTTTTGTCTATGGTGCGGGTTATGGTTCCTTTACCTCCACAATTCTCACATGTGGTATTTCCTGTTCCGCGACAAGTGGGACAGGTAACGATGTGTTCGGTGCCTCTTACGCGATATATATCTTCTTTATTGGTGAAAGTTGTCGGTCTTTCAACTATAGACCAACGGTCGACACCATCTTCAGATACATATTTACTATTGGGAAAGCTTCGTCCATTGATACGCTCGTAATCATCTTTAAGTATACGCCTGTCGTACTGAGTCTTGAGCTCTCCACGATATATCGGGGAGTCCCAAACCTCTACTATCCTCAGTTCATTACCCAATCTTTTACGATTGTAGCCCTCGACCGAAGCGCCCCATTTGTTGAACAACTCACGAAAACGTTTCTCTTCGTCCTTGGAGAATTTGCCCTGCTGTGCCTGTCTGTAGTTTGCCATATATAATCCTCCTTTATTTATTGTTGCTGAATGTTGTTGCTTCATTGTCGAAGTCGAGACGGCGTATAGAGCCCAAGCCTATGCTTATCGACATGACAATGGCTATTATCAATAATATCACAAAAAGGAAAGGCAGCAATACAGACATGTGGTCTTGCTTCGTCAGCCTATCTTCGTAATTGGGGTTGTTCAGCACCTTGTTGCAATAGTCCACCACTGTGAGCCCGGTGAATTCTTCCGTAGTTATACCCTCGGCAAACTCTTTTTGGTAGAGGTCATTCGCGCATGCCACTGTTTTGTCTAACGACTCATTGATACTGCTCAGATAGTACACATCGAAAGCCGAGGTAAACATCCCTACATACCCGGTGACATCCTTTTCTCCTATTTTTTCCTTTACGCTTGAGTAGTTCAGATGGAACATTAAGAGCAGGCCCAACGCTGCAAACAGCAAAATCAGGAAAAAGAGTTTCTTTAAAAACAGTAGAAATTGCATGACTTATATTATTTAGATTTATTATACTTAAAGATGCGGTAATGCCAATATATTATAAATGCTTTTTACGGTATATTTTTACATAATAGCGTAGCTGACAGCAAGTTTTCTTTCAACTTTTGTAAAAATAGGTAAAAACAATAAGACACCAAGTAAAATCGCCTGTTTTTTACAAATTTTGTTAACATTCCAACTATTGTTGCTTTACATTCTATTTATTACCATCTGTAAAAAGAGGTTTATTTCAAAATGACAAATCGCCAGACTATCCCTTATGGAGGTAGGCTGGCCTTGTTTTACAAGATGCAACATTCTGTAACATCAAGCAATATATAACGACACATAAAGTAAAAAAATATATTCTTCGACACATTTAACCATCAACAAAACGGGTAGCTTCTTGCATTGTTAAAAGCTATTAATTACATTTGCGTTGCATATTGCATATACGAAATATTGCAATATCAAAAACAGAATATTAAAAAATACAATAACAGTTATAAGAAGAGACTATGGCTAAAAAACATTCATGGAACTACGAGAATATAGGTGGCTCCACACGTGTAAAGATTACTACCGGCGCTGACATAGCTAACCTTAGCGAGTTGGACATAAAGAAGTGGACTGTACTATCGTGTCCCACGACCGGACTGGACATTGACGAAAAGAGTCTTAAATATATTGATGAAAACAACGACGGACGTATTCATGTAAGCGAAGTAATCTCTGCATCCAAATGGTTGACATCAATCCTTAAAGATGCCGACTTACTACTCAAAGGCTCGGATAGCATAGATATTGCACAGTTCAACCAGGAGAATGTTGATGGTAAGAAACTCTACAACTCGGCAAAGCAGATTCTTGAGAATCTGGGTAAAGATGGAAATGTAATCTCTTTGTCCGATACCAAGGATATTACTGCAATCTTTGCCAAGACACGTTTTAATGGTGACAGCATAATAACAGAACAGACATCCGAGAATCAGGAAGAGAAAGATGCTGTATCTGCAATTATAAAGACGATTGGCAGTGTTATAGACCGTAGTGGAGAGAATGGCGTAAATGCCGAACTTATAGAAAAATTCTATCTTGCCCTTGCAGACTATCTGGCATGGAACGAGGCTGCAGTAGAGGCACCTTACGGTACCGATACCGACAAGGCCATTGAGCTATATAGCGCTCTTGATATAAAAGTAAAAGACTACTTTGTACGTACCAAACTAGCCTCCTTCTCACCCGAAAGCACAACTAAACTAGATGTACAGACTACACTCATTGAGGCTATATGTGCCGACAATCTGACAGGGAAGAGCGATGAAATTGCTGCATACCCCCTGGCACGCATTACAGGTAAAGCCGAATTGGATATAAACGCTGCTATAAATCCGGCATGGGCATCGCAGTTCAACACCCTCATTAATATAGTAAAACCCAAGGAGAAGGTGCTAACAGAGGAGTCATGGAGTGCCATTGGCGCCTCATTTGCTGCATACAATGCCTGGAAAGCAGCAAAGAAGGGCAGCGAGGTTGAGGTTTTGGGTCTCGACACTATAAAGAAATTCCTTGCAGATGACAAGAAACAGGCTCTGTTGGACCTTATTGCACAGGATGCAGCACTCAAAGAGTCGGCCGACAGCATAGATATGGTTGATAAATTCCTACATATATATCGCGACTTCTATCGCTTGCTTTGCAACTTTGTTACTTTTCAGGACTTCTACTCAAAAGATAAGAAGACGAAAGCAATTTTCCAGAGCGGACGCCTTGTAATAGACCAGCGTGAATGTCGCCTTTGTATGCAGGTTACTGATATGGCCAAACACAATACTATGGCCGCTGCCAGTGGCATGTATCTTGTATATTGTGATTGTACAAGCAAGGCAAGCCCTACAAAATTAAATATCGTTGCAGCTGTTACGGTAGGTGATATTGGCGATCTCATGGTGGGCAAGAATTCTATTTACTACGACAACAAGGGACAGGTGTGGGATGCAGTCATTACCAAGATTGTTGATAATCCCATAAGTGTGAGCCAGGCATTCTGGTCACCTTACCGTCGCATGGCCACTACAGTAGAAAACCTTATAAATAAGAGTGCTGCAGATAAGGATGCTGCAATAATGAAGGATGTAAATGAAAAGATAAATGCTGCTCCTACAGCTGCTCCAAAAGCAGAAGATGGCAAAGCAACGCCTACTCCACCGTTTGACATTGCCAAGTTCGCCGGTATCGTTGCCGCTTTAGGTATGGCTGTCGGCATGATTGGTACAGCCTTGGCAAGTATCTTCAAAGGTATCTTTGAACTTGAGTTGTGGCAACTGATAGCTGCATTCATAGGTATCCTGCTTGTTATTTCCGGTCCCGCAATGGTTATGGCATGGATGAAACTGCGCCGTCGCAACATAGCCCCACTGCTTAATGCAAACGGATGGGCAATAAATGCTTCGTCAAGAATAAGTATTCCATTTGGTGAGACATTGACAGACCCAGTAAAATTCCCCAAGCTAAAACTTAAAGACCCCTACACAAAAGGAATGGCCACATGGAAGAAATGGATTATATCACTATTCTTGTTGCTCGTTGTGGTTGCCTGTTTATGGCTTGGCAACTTATTTGCAACATTAGGAGTTCACTCACCCCTGCCTTTCTTCAATAAAGAGCAAGTAGAAATGGTTGAAGAGAGACCGGTGGAAGAGACACCAGAAGTGGCAAGCGACAGTATTCCTGTAGCCGACAAGCAATAATAACATAAAACCCTTTAGAGAGCGGCTAAAATAGTCGTTCTCTTTTTATATGCCTACTGAAACGACAAACATTAGAAATAACCAATTATAGTTCAGGGAACAAACACATACCCAAAAGTATATAAACACAAAAGTTTATACACAAAAAATTGCATAGCTCGGAAACATTCACCATCTTTACCTAATCATAACAACAAAGAGAAATAATAAAATAAAAAAACACTAACACTCTAATTTTATCACCAATGAAAAGATTGTTTATCACACTTGTCTCTTTTCTGTGTATGATAGTCTTGGCACAAGCACAAAAAGTGACTGATTTATCACAGTTGGATAACAACAAGGTGTACACTTTGACAAGCGAACGTGCTTTCCTTCTGTACAGTAGTGTGGCTGCCGTATCGGGAGAGATATGTTCAAATAATGGAACAGCTGTAGGTAATGTATCAAAAGACCCATCAGACCCTAACCAACAGTTCAAGATAGAGAAGATTGGCAACAGCTACTATCTCTATAGTATAGGTGCCGGCAAATATGTCAGTTCGAACGGCAAATACGAGGCTACAGCATCAACTATTCTTAAAATGGAGAATCTTGGTGGTGACTACCCTTGGAAACTATGCCTAGGCAACAATGGAATGAACTCGCAAATCCCTAACCAGACACCATCAGGTATATTGGTCAACAGCTGGACCACAACTGATGCAGGCAACTGCTACTGCATTGAAGAGGTGGCAGTAGGCCCCAGAGAGTATTCGATAATAGTATTGGGCACCGACGACACATCGGCCGGTATTGTGTTCGATGGAAAGACATATAAGAACAATGATACATTCCAGACCGAGTCTTTCATTAAGAAGAGTGACTTGAATGTAGTACCTGTAGAAAACAAGATTCCTGTAGCAAGCATCGACGGGAACATTATTTATGCAAGCTATTTCGATGCCGATACCAAGTTTTATATCATGCAGAACGGTGTAGGCGGTTATGTGAGCATTAATCCCACATACATGATTGGCAATAACCTGAAATTAAGCAACACCAATGTTCCACAAGACAATATGGGTCTGTGGGCTTTTGTAATGCAAAGCAACAATGTCTATAAAGTATACAACTACTCTACCGGACTTGCGAAGGTGTTGGGTATTACAGGAAGCGAAGCTAATGCACGCGCATCTATGGTGGATGCAGATAACACATCGTACAAGACACTCTTCTCGGGAACATTCAACTTCAGTGGAAACGAGCCTTCATATATCAAGATAAATGGTACCAGCAACTGGTGGAATAAACGTGGCGATTATTTTGCCCTATGGAACACATCAAGTGTTGTAGGTGATAATGGCAGCAAATTCTTCTTAACAAAAGAGGATCACACAGCCTACCCAGATGAGTACTATTATGAGGTATCGGAGATTACAGGTGTAGAATCGTACTCACCTAAAAATCCTAACACTTTATGGTACAGGACATCAGCCGAGGCTGCAGGAGTAGGCAACCCCTGGATGGAGTATGCATTGCCACTTGGAAATGGTGAACTTGGTTGCATGGTATTCGGTGGAGTACATAACGAGGAACTACAGTTCAATGAGAAGACATTGTGGAGCGGCCCTGCAAATACAGTAGGAGCAGGCTCCGGCAACCGTACATTCATGAACTTTGGCTCACTCATAATAAGCAACCTCGACAAAGCCATCTGGGATGGTGTTACCGATTATGTACGCTATCTTGACATTGAAGAGGGTATTGCCGGAGTTGAGTTTAAGAATACAAACGGAACAAAACAGATTCGCAAATTCCTAAGTTCGGCTCCCGACCAGGTAATAGCCGGACAATACACCGTTGAGGGAGAGGAGAAGATAAATCTGCTCTTCAAGCTAGAGCCAGGAACGGGTATCGGAGCCGGCAGTGTATCATATGAAAATGGTATGGCTGTATTCACCGGTGCCATGACATCTGTGAACTATGCAGCACGCCTGCATGTGGTTGCAGACAAGGAGGCAACAATAGAGACTTCGCCCAAGGGTATCACTGTAAGCAATGCCACAGAGGTATCATTCTATCTTAAGGGTGGTACCAACTTCAACGGTGATATGGAGGTGTTGGATAACTATTTCACAAGCGAGACACCCGACGATGTAAACAACCGCATCAAGGCAGAGGTTGAGAATGCAGCAGCAAAAGGATTTGCCGCAGTGGAAAAAGCCCATATCGAAGATTTTACAGCCATCACCAAGCGTATGACATTTGACCTTGGACTACAGACTCCCCAAAAAGATACAAAGGAGCTTATAGATAACTACTTCCCAAACAACCAATCAGCAAACAGCACTGCTAACGACCACCTATTCCTCGAACAGTTATACTTCCACTATGGACGCTATTTGGCTATAAGTTCAAACCGTAAGCCCATTGCTGCACCAAACAATCTGCAGGGCATATGGAACAATCTTGGGACCGACTCTCCTTGGAACTCAGATATACACACCAATATCAACATCCAGATGAACTATTGGCCCACCGAGATAACCAACCTATCTGACCTTCATAAGCCTTATGTAAACTTCATCATTCGTGGCGCACAGAGTGCTGGATGGAAAGAGGTAGCTAAACGTTACAATGGCGGACATGGATGGAGCGTGCTTACCGAGTCGTCACTCTACAACAGTATGAGTACATGGGGCGACAACTATCTTGTTGCCAACGTATGGTACACAAGCCACTTGTGGACACACTACCGCTATACACAAGACAAAGAGTTCCTTGCTAAGGCATTCCCCGTGATGTGGAGTTGCGCAGAGTTCTGGTTCCACCGTCTCATTAACGACCGACGCGAAAACGACGGTACATTTGTGGCTCCCGATGAATTCAGTGCCGAGCAACACGGAAATGAGAGCGAAGATGGAACAGCACATGCACAGCAGATGATAAGTTATCTGTTCCAGAACATTAGCGATGCAATTAAAATCCTTGGTATAGAGAATACTGAACTTACAGCAGCCGATGTAGAGAAACTAAACCTCTATCTAGAGAAAACAGATAAGGGACTCCACACCGAGGTATACGATGGAAAGTGGGGCAACCCATTTAACGGAGTAAAGACCGGAGATGTATTGCTACGCGAATGGAAATACTCTCCTTACAGTGTAGGTGAAAAGAACCACCGTCATATATCACATCTTATGGCTCTGTTCCCAATGGACCAGATTACTCCCGAGAGCGAATACTTCACTCCGGCAGTAAATGCCCTAAAACATCGTGGCGATGCTGCTACCGGTTGGTCTATGGGTTGGAAGGTTAACCTATGGGCACGTGCTCAGGATGGCGACCATGCCCACGTAATCATTAAGAATGCACTTAAACACTCAACCTCATACGGTACAGACCAGAGTCAAGGTGGTATCTACTACAATCTATTTGACAGCCATGCCCCATTCCAGATTGACGGCAATTTTGGTGTATGCTCAGGTATGGCCGAAATGCTACTGCAGAGTGCTCATGGATACATCAACGTACTTCCGGCTCTGCCAAAGGTGTGGAATAACACCGGTTCGGTGAAAGGTATGAAAGCCATCGGCAACTTCACTGTTGATTTCAATTGGGCAGACGGCAAGTGTAAGAATGTGCGAATAGTAAGCAATGCAGGAGCCGAGTTGCGTGTACGTTGCTCTATAGGTGCAATGGCTATATCCAAGGCAACAATAAAAGTAGACGGCACAGTAATCGGTGTTAATGTAGATGATAATGGCACCGCAACAATTCCTTGCGAAAAGGGTTCTGTTGTGGAGATAGACTTTACGACAGAAACTTCTGTAGAGCATATATCAGCAGAGAAATTAAATGATAATAACGGCAAGATGTATGACATCAATGGCCGCAAGATAGAAAATGTTAGTGCCGGTCAGGTATATATAAAGGATGGTGTAAAGAGGCTTGCACGATAAATAAAAGGTACATAAATGAAATAATCCGTTGCACCCTTTGGGGTGCAACGGATTATTTCATTTGTACCTAAAGAATACCATGTTGCTGTAGATATATCCATCGGTATAAGATTGAGCATGGCAGTCTACAACCCGAAGCAGATGCTGGCTGCTGATATAAATAATGTCCTGTAGCAATTGCTACAGGACATTATTATAAGATATACTATTTAATATATTATTAATAGTTCTCGGGCTTGATCTGGAAGTGTGCCTTAGGATGTGCACATACGGGACACATTTCGGGGGCAGCCTTGCCGAAGTGCAAGTGACCGCAGTTGCGGCACTGCCATATGCAATCACCATCGCGACTGAACACAAGGTTACCCTTTACATTTGCAAGCAACTTGTTGTAACGATCCTCATGAGCCTTCTCAACCTTTGCCACCATCTCGAAAAGTGCTGCAATCTCAACGAAACCCTCTTCGCGTGCCTCCTTTGCCATAGTGGGATACATATCAGTCCACTCCTCATTCTCTCCGGCAGCTGCATCAACAAGATTCTCGGCTGTACCCTCTATTCCATGAACCAACTTGAACCATATCTTAGCATGCTCTTTCTCTTGGTCAGCTGTCTCCTGAAATATCGCAGCAATCTGCTCGTAGCCCTCTTTCTTGGCCTTACTTGCATAATATGTATACTTGTTACGTGCCTGACTTTCGCCTGCAAAGGCCTTCCACAAGTTAGCCTCAGTTTTTGTTCCTTTCAATGATTTTTCCATAGTCTTTAATATTAGATATTTAAGTTTTGTCGTTTATGTATAGCATAAGCATGCTATATTTTTTGCAATTATCGTAAAATTTTATGATGCTGACAAATGATTTTGCAGAAACATATCAACAAATAAGTTTTTTTAATAAAAATATGTTATTAATGAACGTACAATCCCACACCTATAACAGAGTGTGGGATTGTATATTCTTATAAATTGGATGGAATTACTTTTTACAACTACCAAGACATATAGGCTTGATTTGCTTGAAGAAATCGTTACCCTTATCATCTACAAGAATAAATGCCGGGAAGTCCTCTACCTCAATTTTCCATATAGCCTCCATGCCGAGCTCGGGATACTCTACACACTCGATGCTCTTAATATTGTTCTGTGCAAGAATTGCAGCAGGACCACCTATAGAGCCAAGATAGAAACCACCATGTTTCTTACATGCATCTGTCACCTGCTGACTACGGTTACCCTTTGCAAGCATAATCATGCTACCACCGTTCTCTTGGAAAAGATCTACATAAGAGTCCATTCTACCGGCTGTTGTGGGGCCCATAGAGCCACAAGCCATTCCTGCAGGTGTCTTTGCCGGACCTGCATAGTAGATAGGATGATCCTTGATGTATTGGGGGAGTCCTTCTCCTCTGTCAATGCGCTCTTTCAGCTTGGCATGAGCTATATCGCGGCCTACGATAATGGTACCGTTAAGCGACAAGCGCGTTGCAATAGGATATTGTGATAATTGTGCACAAACCTCTTTCATCGGACGGTTAAGGTCTACACGTACAATCTCTCCCTCACCTGCATTACGAAGATGCTCTGGTATAAGTGTAGCGGGCTGATCGTCTAGTTTCTCAATCCATATACCATCCTTATTTATCTTAGCCTTGATGTTGCGGTCGGCCGAGCAGCTTACACCCATACCAACAGGGCAGCTGGCACCGTGACGAGGCAGACGTATGACACGTACATCGTGAGCAAGATATTTTCCACCGAACTGCGCTCCCAAACCAATGCGATGAGCCTCGTCAAGTAGCTGTTTCTCTAGTTCTATGTCACGGAAAGCTCTTCCTGTCTCATCACCGGTAGTGGGTAATGAGTCGTAGTAATGGGTAGATGCCAACTTCACAGTCAGAAGATTCTTCTCGGCAGATGTTCCACCAATAACAAATGCAATATGATATGGAGGACAAGCAGCAGTTCCCAGACTCTTCATCTTTTCAACAAGGAACGGAATAAGTGTTGCGGGGTTAAGAAGAGCCTTTGTCTCTTGGTAGAGATAGGTTTTATTAGCAGAACCACCACCCTTTGTAACCATCAGGAACTTATACTCCATACCCTCTGTAGCCTCAATATCTATCTGTGCAGGAAGATTGCAACGCGTATTTACCTCGTCGTACATATTCAAAGGAGCATTCTGACTGTAACGAAGATTCTCCTGTGTATATACATCATATACACCACGAGCCAACGCCTCTTCATCGCAGAAACCGGTCCATACCTGCTGTCCCTTCTCACCATGTATAATTGCTGTACCTGTATCCTGACACAATGGGAGCTTACCTTTTGCAGCTACTTCAGCATTGCGCAAGAATGTCAATGCCACATACTTATCGTTGTCACTTGCTTCGGGATCGTCAAGAATCTTGGCTACCTGCATGTTATGCTCGCGACGCAGCATGAAAGATACATCTCGGAAAGCTGTACGTGAAAGCAGCGTCAATGCCTCGGGTGCAACTTTTAGCACTGGAGTGCCTTCAAAATCACCTACAGAGACATAATCCGATGTCAGATGATAATACTCGGTTGTGTCCTTGCCCTGCTGAAACATATGGGCATACTTGAATTCGGGAATTGTTGCCATAATTATCTATATTTGGTTTTTAAAATTCTTCTTGGTTTATAGTTGTTACTCCTCTTCGTCTACTACTGTATAGAGGAAATCGTTATAAGGATATTTTTGGACATGCAATTCGCAAACACGTTTATATATTATATCCTTAAGAACATCTATATTCTGTTTCTCGCGTGCCGATATGAATATACAGTTATCCTCGAGCTTAGCCATCCACGTATGTTTAAGCTCATCAAGGGTCATATTCTCGCGAGTCTTTGGTGTGAGGTCATCCTCCTCTTTCTGTACATATGTAAAGGCATCCACCTTATTAAATACTACCATCATTGGCTTGTCGCCGCAGTTAAGATCGGCAAGGGTCTTGTTTACAACCTCAATCTGTTCCTCGAAGTCGGGGTGTGAGACATCTACAACATGCAACAGCAAATCAGCCTCACGCACCTCGTCAAGTGTGGACTTGAACGACTCGACTAAATCGGTAGGCAACTTACGTATGAAACCAACTGTATCGGAGAGCAGGAATGGCAGATTTTCTATTATCACCTTTCGTACAGTGGTATCCAAGGTTGCAAAGAGTTTATTCTCGGCAAATACCTCGCTCTTAGCCAAAAGATTCATCAATGTGGATTTTCCTACATTGGTATATCCTACAAGTGCAACACGTATAAGGCGTCCACGATTCTTACGCTGTATAGATTTCTGACGATCTATCTGAGATAGTTGTTCCTTGAGGAGTGACATACGCCCCAAGATAATACGACGGTCCATTTCGAGCTGCGTCTCACCAGGACCACGCAAACCTACGCTACCGCCTTTTCCACTACCACCGCCCGAGCCACCGCCCTGACGCTCAAGGTGAGTCCACAGACGTTGTAGACGCGGAAGCATATATTTATATTGCGCCAACTCTACCTGCACCTTGGCATGAGCAGTTTGGGCACGCATAGCAAATATGTCGAGGATAAGCGATGTCCTATCAAGAATCTTCAGTTTCAGTTCCTTCTCGATATTACGCAACTGCTTGGCCGATAGTTCATCATCAAAAATTACCATACCAATCTCTTCTTCACTATCCTTTCGCATCTCTACATACTCGGCAAGTTCCTTAAGTTTTCCTGTGCCGACATAAGTTACGGGATGAGGATGGTCTATACGTTGCGTGAAACGTTTAACCACCTCGGCACCAGCAGTCTGAGCAAGAAATTCAAGTTCATCTAGATACTCGTTTGTCTTGCGTTCATTTTGAGTAGAGGTTATGATTCCTACAAGTATTGCAGTCTCCTTCTTGGAGGTTGAAATGACAAATTCTTTCATTCAGGACAAAATCATCTAATTATATGCGAAGATAATGATATTTTTTATGCTGACGATATATTCGGAGTAAAATTAGAATATTTGATACCGAATACCAATATTGTAAAGAGTATCTTCCGAAATGGGAATCCGGAATGAATAGCTACATGACAATCCTATACAAACCACCGGCTACAGTACGTATAAGCCCTTTCATCTCTAGTTCAAACAGCACCGGCATAACTTGGCTCACCGGCATATCAAGAGCTATTACCATTTGGTTTATTTGCATGCCCCCCTCACTATTCTTTAAGAACTCAAGGATCTTGCTCTCTACAGGGGAAAGTTGGGGGAAAAGCTCAGGCTCAATATTCTTTTTTTTCTTTATCCTATTATCCCAATTCATAGCTTTGACAAAATCATGAGCCGATGTAATTAGGGCCGCACGGTTTCGTGCTATTATCTCGTTACAGCCAATTGAAAACTGATCATTGACTCTTCCGGGAAAGGCAAAGCAGTCACGCATATAGCCCGAAGCAAGTGAAGCTGTCACAAGTGAGCCACCGTAAGATGGAGACTCTATCACGACAGTTGCGTCCGATATACCAGCCACAATACGGTTCCTTTGCAGAAAGTTGCCTTTGTAGGGCTCTGTCTCGCTCATATACTCGGTAATAAGTCCGCCATTATGCAACATCTCTTTAGCTATATTACGATGCGATGCCGGATATATCCTGTCAAGTCCATGTGCCATGACTCCTACCGTAGGTATTCCTGTCTTTATCGCTGCACGATGGGCACAGACATCGACACCATAGGCAAGTCCGCTTACAATAAGAAGATCAGGTAATAATGAGGCAAGCTCTGTAACGAATGAGTTACATAAGTCTTTCCCATACTCGGTGATACGGCGCGTACCCACAACAGAGACTATATGTCGGGCATTCAGGTCGGCATTACCCATCGAATATAGCACAGCCGGGGCATCACTACATTCACGCAATCTGCATGGATATCTGTCGCTGTTATAACAGATTACATCTATTCCATTTTGCTCGGCGAAATCCAGTTCTTTGGCTGCCCTGTCGAAGATAGATTTATCGGATAAGGATTCTATAAGAGCTGATGATGCACCAGGTAATATCTCATTTATATCTGAGATATTTGCAAATATATCGGAAGCACAGCCCGTAACCTGCAGTAATTGCATAACATGAGCAGCATTCAATCCTCGCACCTTCGTCAGTGCAAGAAGTGAAAGCTGCTCATTATAGTTATTCTCCGTCACTGGAGAGTTATCTTACTTTATAATAGCCTGGAAAGCCTCACTTGTTACATATTTAGAGAACTCCAGGTCACCCATAGCTTTAGCTGCCATAGAGGGATCCATCTTTACTGCTTTCTTCAGACCATCGTACAACATTGCAGCGTTGCTTGTACGTGCACCCAATACAGCTGTTAGATAGTATGTTGTAGCATCGGGCTCCTTAACGGCTGACAAAGTGTTCTTGGCTGTACTATAGTCCTTGTTAAGAATCTGTGCAAGTGCAGCGCTGTTGCTAGGTTCAGAACCGAAGAGGTCGGCAGCACGAACATACTGACCTTGTGCCATATAAAGTGTGGCAAGTGCCTCATCGCCTACATTTGCGCTTGAACCCTTAGCCATATAAGCTTCAGCCTTGGCTACATCACCCTCAAGAAGTGCAAGATAACCCTTGTTTACATTAACCTCGGGAGCATTAGGAGCCAATGATGTTGCTTTCTTCCAATATTCCTCTGCAGTTGCATAATCGCCCTTGTTATAAGCAATAACACCCAAGTTGTTATATGAACGATAGTCATTGGGATAGATACGCATTGCTGTTTTATATATATTCTCCTGTTCTTTTACATCCTCGCTTACCACAGCTGCATAGAGGATCTCTTCCAGTGAAAGAACTGTAGGATCAGCCTTGTACTGCTCCATAATCTCTGCATCACTACGACCTATAAGTTGGTAGTTAAGAGTAATACGTGCACGACGCAATTGGGGAAGAATCTCATCAGCAAGCTCGCTATATACAGATGAAATATTCTTTATCTGCGCCTCACGCTCTTCGGGCTCGGTGTACATAGACAGCACGCGAAGGATAAGTTCCTTGTCGGGAAGATTGGACTGAGCAACCAACTGCTGGAATCCCTCCCAATCCTCTGCTGTATAATTGGTATCAAGATTTCCCTCCAACTTAGCAGCCTTCATCTGTTTGCGCACATACTTTGCAGTATTCTTCTCACGTCCGTTTGCAACATCTACGTTAAGTGACATACCGCCATCGGGTGAAGCATACGCAGAGACCTCTACATTATCCAATACTTTTTTCAGTGTATCGTCGGCAACAGCCTTCATCGCAGATTTAAGCGCCTTGATATCATCAGTATTTAGCTGACTGCTACGCAAGTTTGTCTGCTGTATAAGGAACATTATATTTGCCTGCTGAGCCTGCTTGATAACACGCTGGAAAGCATCCTCACCAACTGCCATCTTTGCTTTTGCCACAGTTGATTGATAAAGCTGTGATGTCGCAATACAACCATCAGCAACCTTTACCTCGGGCAACTCATAGCTCTTATTACCTTTAGATACTGTAAACTTCAGATATAATTCCGACTCAGCCATCTCGGGCTTGTAATCGAAATTCATCTTCATAGTAAAGCTACCGCCGTTATCATAAGATACAACGCGGTTGTTACCTTGCACCTTCTCGCCCTGAAAAGTAATAGGCTCAGCTACAGACTCACCACCCTTATACTTAAGTACTGGAGTAATTGTGAGTATTGACTTCTTGTTGAAGAACTCTTGGGGGAAACGGCCATCAATTGTAACAGGAACCTCACTGCCCACAACCTCTAAAACAGCAGGAGTTACTGTAAAATTATTAGACTGCAAGCCGCTCATCTTGGAGCTGCATGAACTGAATAGCACGATTGCCACCAATGACAATAATGTTGAAATTTTCTTAAACATCGTAAATTCCTTAAGATTTATAAATAACTATTAATAATTTTCAATTATTATGTGCAAAGATAACAAACAAAAACTAAA
This sequence comes from Bacteroidaceae bacterium, assembly GCA_017507105.1. GTDB lineage: Bacteria > Bacteroidota > Bacteroidia > Bacteroidales > Bacteroidaceae > HGM04593. The sequence goes on along the minus strand of JAFWBM010000039.1, from coordinate 187,043 downwards.
TATTATAATATATCAAGATTTTCTAAATATATTTTACTTTTTTTTTATAAATAGCAGGCTTTTTACCGTTTTATGCGCTTGTTACGAGGGTGATATTCGATAACCTCCTCACGAAGACGCTTACGATCTATGTGTGTATAAATCTCGGTAGTCGATATACTCTCGTGCCCTAGCATAGCCTGTATTATACGCAAATTGGCTCCGCCCTCTAGAAGATGCGTTGCAAATGAATGTCTAAAAGTATGCGGACTGACATTTTTCTTAATGCCTGCACGCACGACTGCATCCTTTATAATACGGAACACAGTTATACGAGAGAGAGGTTTACCACGCCTCTCACTCACAAAAACATAATCCTGAAAGCCCTGTTTTATGACAATACTCTCACGATCAGAAAAATAGGCATTCAGCTCCATAATAGCTCTCTGCGAGATAGGAACCAGCCGTTGCTTGTTACCTTTTCCTATTACCCTTATAAATTCTTCGGTTAAGTTAAGATCTGAGATACGTAATTCGCATAGTTCCGAAACACGCAATCCGCAACTGTATAACAATTCTACAATAGCTCTATTACGTTTTTTCTCCTGTTGAGTATCATCAAAAGAGTCTATAACAGACTCAATCTCATCAAGTGTAAGAACATCGGGAAGACGAAGGCCTATCTTTGGTGACTTCATCAACTGTGATGGATCATCTTCCATATAACCGTCAAGTTTCAGGAAGGAATAGAACGAACGCAATGCAGAAAGCATACGGGCCTGACTTCGGGAATTTATACCAATATCGGATAAAGCCTCCAAAAAGGTACGGATATCCTCTACCCCTGCATCCTCATAACATTTTCCTGCATCCTTTAGGAATTGGCCAAACCTTAAAACGTCCATCATATACGCCTCAATAGTACGGTGTGAGAGTCCTTTTTCGAGACGCAGATATATTCGGTAACGCTCTATAGGAGTATTTATTTTCTTGGCACACATTATAAAACAATAGAACAGTAGATATATGGAGTGATATAGATTGTATATATATTGGCTATTTATTGCAAATATACAAACAAACGAGCGAGAAATATCAAGCTCGCTTGAATATTTTTCCAAGCGAGTGCACTGTATATTCGAGGTTCCCTCAAATATACAAAAATAATAGAGATCTCATTGCGAGCATGCCACTTATTCCCTATACAAGAGAATGTATATATTCCTGAAACACTCTCTTTTACAACCATTAATTATTGTCACATTAATAATTATATGCTATTTTTTACGTATCTTCGCGGCAAAAAGCCGCGTAAACGGTTATAAATATGAGTATAGACGAAAGACTTAATGACTACATCGCAGCACACAGCAGCCCTGAAGGTGATTATCTATATCGACTCTACAGAGCAACAAATGTAGAAATACTGAATCCTCACATGGCATCGGGCCATATACAGGGAAGGCTACTAAAACTGCTTGTTGAGATGATACGTCCTAAAAGAATCCTTGAGATAGGCACCTACACCGGATATTCGGCTATATGTATGGCCGAAGGACTCGGCAATGACGGCAAGCTATACACCTATGAAATTGACGACGAGCTTGAGGATTTTACACGCCGTTGGATAGAAGGTTCGCATGTTGCAGAAAAAATTGTATTCACCATAGGTAGCGCACTTGAATTGGTACCGACGTTAGGCGAAATGTTTGACCTTGTATTCATCGACGGAAACAAACGAGAGTATATCGCATACTATGAAATGGCTTTGGAACACCTTAATACAGGTGGATGGATATTGGCCGACAATACATTATGGGATGGTCATGTCATAGACCCAGCCTATAAAGATGCACAAACAAACGGTGTAAGAGCTTTCAACGATCACATACGTAACGACAAACGTGTTGAAGAAGTTATACTTCCACTACGCGACGGATTGACAATAATAAAGAAAAAATAGAAAAGCAATTATGGACAGTACAAGACAGAATAAAATCTCACGCTTAATACAAAAAGAGTTGAGTGACATATTCCTTTTGATGACAAAGGAGACACGTGGTGTAATGGTATCGGTAAGTGTTGTACGCGTGAGCCCCGACCTGGGTATAGCAAAAGCATATCTCAGCGTATTCCCATCCGAAAGAGGAGACGAAGTGATTGAACATCTTACAAAAAGTACAAAAGCCATCCGCTACGAGCTTGGAAACAGGGTAAGGCACCAGTTGCGCATAATACCCGAGTTGCGTTTCTACAAAGACGACTCACTCGACTACATCGAACATATAGACAATCTGCTGAAAGACTAAAACCAGAAGCTGTTGCAAGATGAACCTATCGCTTTACATAGCAAAGCGTTATCTGTTTTCAAAGAAAAGCCACCAGGTCATAAACATAATCTCGGGGGTAGCAGTGGCAGGCATTTCACTTGCTACAATTGCCATGATATGTACATTATCTGTATTTAATGGGTTCAGCGAAGTTGTAGAGATGCAGTTTACTGCTTTCGATCCACAAATCAGGATATCAATAAAAGAGGGAAAAACATTCGATAGGAACAGTGAAAATATAAACAAAGTACTATCACTACCCGAAATAGTCGTGGCTTCGGCATCACTCGAAGACAGAGCTATGGTACAATACAAGGAGCAACAGGCAATGATTGTATTGAAAGGAGTAGAAAGGAACTACAACAAACTAACCCAGATAGAAAAGGCCCTCATTGGTAGTGGAACATTTATCCTATCGGATAGCATTGCCAATTATGTCATTGCCGGAGGAGGCGTGGCTTCGGCACTCAACAGCGGCATATATTTTACCGACCCATTAGAGGTCTACGCCCCAAAACGAGGCAAGCGTGCCAATATCGCAAATCCGTCGGCAAATTTCAAAAAAGATTATCTCTACGCTTCGGGAGCAGTTTTCGCAGTAAACCAACCAAAATATGACAACAACTATCTTCTGACATCCATTGAATTTACACAAAAAATATTCGGACGTAACAGCAATGAGGTAAGCAGCATTGGACTATTACTAAAGGATGGCAGTAACGAGAAACAGACAATAAGCAAGATAAAAGAGATTCTTGGAGAAGGATTTAATGTACAAAACCGTTATGAACAGCAAGAGGATATCTTCAAGATTATGCAGATTGAAAAATTCATCTCTTATATATTCTTATCATTCATATTGCTGATAGCATGTTTCAACATCATAGGTTCCCTATCAATGCTGGTAATAGAGAAAAAACGGGACATTGAAACACTGCGTAATCTGGGAGCCGGAGAGAAGATAATTACCGACATCTTTGTATTTGAAGGTGTGATGATTTCAGCATTAGGCGCACTGATTGGAATACTTATAGGCATAGCCATATGCTTTATACAGCAGAACTTCGGAGTAGTTAGTTTGGGCGACAGCAACAGTTTTGCTGTCAGCAGCTACCCTGTAAGACTCGACACCAACGACATTATCCTGGTATTTGCAACCGTAATCATAGTAGGAGTAATATCTGTGGGGATACCTATAAGATTATTAACAAATAGAATTCTAAGAAAAAGTGAGATAAAAAAATAGAGTCTATAAAAACACAAAAAAATATAAACAGATATACATCGACCAATAATATTTATATATCTTCGCAAAAAGAAAATTTAATATAGTAGAATATGAAAAAAATAAGAGCAGCAATAGTTGGATATGGTAATATCGGACGCTACGCACTATATGCACTTGAAGCCGAACCCGATTTTGAGGTAGCAGGTATTGTACGTCGTTCGGGCGTAGCAAATTGCCCTGAGGAGCTAAAGAGATACAATGTAGTGAGCGACATACGTGAGCTTGGAGATGTAGATGTAGCAATATTATCTACACCCACACGCAGTGTCGAGAAGTATGCAAAAGATATCCTGGCATTGGGAATAAACACTGTTGACAGTTTTGATATACACTCACAGATTGTACCATTAAGACGTTCACTTAGCGAGAGTGCCAAAGCAGGAAATGCAGTATCAATAATATCGGCAGGATGGGATCCCGGAAGCGACTCCATTGTCCGCACTCTGCTACAAGCCATTGCACCTAAAGGTATAACATATACAAACTTTGGGCCGGGTATGAGCATGGGACACACTGTTGCAGTAAAAGCCATCGAGGGCGTAAAGGCAGCACTTTCAATGACAATTCCCGTAGGTACCGGCATACACCGCAGAATGGTATATGTAGAGATTGAGGAGGGATACAACTTTGAGCAGGTTGCAAGCGCAATAAAATCGGATCCATACTTTGTAAATGATGAAACTCATGTAATAAACGTACCATGTGTAAACGATCTTCTTGATATGGGGCATGGGGTTAATCTGACACGAAAGGGAGTATCGGGTAACACACAGAACCAGCTGTTCGAATTCAACATGCGCATAAACAACCCGGCCCTAACCGGACAAGTACTTGTATGTGCTGCAAGAGCCTCCATGAAACAAGAACCGGGATGTTATACATTGATAGAGATACCAATAATAGACCTACTGTATGGAGAACGTGAAGAGTTGATTGGACATTTGGTATAATAATAAACAACAAATAAATAAAGGTGATTCATTTTGAATCACCTTTATTTATCTAACTGCTTTCATTCTTACTGCCGATTGCAATCTGTCACCACCAATAGGTGGTGTATCCTTCACCATCTTTATCTCTATGGCTATTATAGTCGGATATAATTCGAAGAGGGTCTCCATCATAGATTTGCATACAGCCTCAAGCAGATTGAAAGGAGTTGCCATCTTCTTAAGAAGTATATCATAAACTTCGGCATAACTCACTGTATCGGTGATATCATCGCTGTATGCAGAAGAGCAATCACTCAAAGCAATATCGATATCCAATGTAAACCATGCACCCACAACTCTCTCTTGCGACATTACACCGTGATGAGCATAAACATGTACATCGTGCAAGGCTATATTATATTCTTCAATTCTCATACTCTTAAATTTATATCAAACAACATGCAAACCTTATGTGCAATATTTACGGAGGTATAGACTTAAGCAACCTCTTTTTCTTTTAAAATTGCGGGAGGAGACATCAAATGACACCCCTCCCGGCCTGATAGGAAATATATATAGTGTTTAAAGAATTATTCCCTTATCCACATTTTGAATAACCACAGTTAGGACAGTGCAGACAACCCTCCTCGAAGATAAGTGCGGTCTGACATTCGGGACACTTCTCTGCCGACTTAACACCATCCTTAAGATAGCGTTTGAGAGCACGTTCTACACCATTCTTCCAAGTATTGATATTATCGGAACCCAATTGCAAAGATGATATAAGCTTTATAACAAGTTCTATAGGCATTTTATAACGCAATACTCCTGATATAAGCTTGGCATAGTTCCAGAACTCAGGATTAAAGCGTTCGGAAAGTCCCTCAATCGTTGTCTTGTAACCAATCTTGTTCTCGAACTGGAAATCGTAACGTTTGCTACCATCCTCATTTATATGTTTGATGATAATACCTTTTGTTACATTCTTGGGCAAAGGTATACCATCTTCATCATCCTGCTGTCCTGTAAAAATCTCATAGGGCTCGCCATTCAACAGACCTATGAAAGCAACCCATTTCTCCTTATTATTCTGGAAGCGCACTACATCGGCCTCGAGCACAGTCGGACGAGTCTCGGTTATCATCGGTTTTGAAGACTCAGTCTCTTTCTTCTCTTTTTTGCTGTCGGCAGCAACAAGCACACCGGCACGCGAGCCATCCCTATATACCGTACATCCTTTGCAACCACAACGCCATGCAGTAACATAGAGTTCATTAACAAGTTTCTCATCTACATTATTGGGAAGATTTATGGTTACGCTTATCGAATGGTCGACCCACTTCTGTATGCGACCTTGCATCTCAACCTTTGATACCCAATCAATATCATTAGATGTTGCCTTAGAATATGGCGAACGGGCAACCAATGCATCAATTTCAGCCTGTGTATAACGTTTGTCGGTAGGTATGCCATTCTGTTTCATCCACTCAACAAACTTGTGATGATATACTATATACTCTTCGAATGTATCGCCATTCTCATCTGTAAAGTCGACACGAACCTCCGGGTCGTTTGGATTGACTTTACGACGACGCTTATATACAGGCATAAACACCGGCTCGATTCCCGATGTAGTCTGAGTCATAATACTTACAGTTCCGGTGGGAGCAATTGTAAGACAAGCAATATTTCGGCGACCATACTGTTTCATATCCTCGTACAATTGAGGATCAGCCTCTCTCAAACGGTTTATGAAGGGATTATTCTCTTCGCGTTTATAATCAAATATTTCAAATGCGCCACGTTCCTTAGCCATATTTACCGATGAGCGGTATGCAGAAAGTGCTACAATCTTATGCACCTCAACCGAAAAATCGATAGCTTCGGGGCTACCATAACGCATACCCATTGCAGCTAACATATCACCTTCGGCTGTAATACCGACACCGGTTCTACGCCCCATGCTACTCTTGCGTTCAATCTTGTTCCACAGATTAAGTTCCGCCTCTTTCACCTCCATGCTCTCGGGGTCGCTATCAACCTTAGCTTTTATTGCAGCAATCTTCTCGAGTTCAAGGTCAATAATATCGTCCATAATACGCTGTGCCTTCTGGACATGTTCGCCCAAGAGTTCAAAATCGAAAGAAGCCTCGGGGGTAAATGGATTCTTTACATAAGAGAATAGATTAATGGCAATAAGGCGACACGAATCATATGGACAGAGAGGGATCTCACCACATGGATTTGTAGAGACCGTTTTAAAACCAAGATCAGCATAGCAGTCTGGAATAGACTCACGCTGTATTGTATCCCAAAATAGAACTCCCGGCTCTGCCGATTTCCAAGCATTGTGAATAATCTTTTTCCACAACTCGCCAGCATTTATACTCTTTGTTACAATGGGGCTATTGGAATCAATGGGATATTTCTGCTCATATGGGGTATCATTGGTTACAGCCTGCATGAAATCGTCATCTATCTTGACAGAAACATTGGCTCCTGTTACTTTACCCTCTGTCATCTTAGCATCAATAAAAGATTCAGCATCGGGATGTTTTATAGAGACACTGAGCATCAATGCACCACGACGACCATCTTGAGCAACCTCACGTGTTGAATTCGAATAACGTTCCATGAAAGGGACCAATCCGGTAGAAGTAAGGGCCGAGTTTTTTACCGGAGAGCCCTTTGGACGGATGTGAGACAGGTCGTGCCCTACACCGCCGCGACGTTTCATAAGCTGTACCTGCTCCTCATCAATTCTTATTATACCACCATAAGAATCGGCATTTCCATCAATGCCTATAACAAAACAGTTCGAAAGAGATGCAACCTGAAAATCATTACCGATACCGGTCATTGGGCTTCCCTGAGGAACTACATACTTAAAATGATCGAGCAAACCGAATATCTCATCAGCTGACATGGGGTTCTGATACTTGGACTCAATTCGGGCAATTTCATTGGCAATTCTCCAGTGCATATCTACAGGAGTCTGCTCATATATAGCCCCGAAAGAATCCTTCACTGCATACTTGTTGACCCAAACTCTGGCGGCCAATTCGTCTCCTTTAAAATATTCAAGCGACGCCGAGTATGCCTCGTCATAGGTATAGGTTTTCTTTTCCACTTTTATTATATATTTTAATTTAATTCAGTATCAGATTAATTTTATACAGCATTACAAATATATACATCTTTTTCAAACCTACCAAATAAAACAATATCAACTTATTCACAAGGAGACAAAGTTTTCCAAAATAAAAACTAAAGTACTATATATCAATAATATAACTTTTAGATTCAACAAAAAAGTTTTCCAAAATAGAAAACTGTCCACAAAGCATGGTTGCAAAAAAAATCCACAACCTTAGCAGATTGTGGATTAAAAATGAAGAAATTATTTATCATGCACTTTGCAATGAAAGTTCTATCTGATTAAGCTCATAACGGAATTGCTTATCAGTCTCTGCAAGATTGGTAATTGTTTTGCACGCATGCAGCACTGTAGCATGGTCACGACCTCCCACATACTGTCCAATCTTTGAAGTCGAGAGATCGAGATATTTCTTGGCCAGATACATTGATACTTGACGCACCAACACTACTTCACGCTTGCGCGAACGGGTAGCAATGCTGTTTATGTCAACATTATAATAATCTGTCACCTTCTTGATTATCTCATCAATGGTGATAGGACGTTTCTCAAAATCGGAAAAGTCGCCTACAATCCTACGGGCAAGATTCATATCTATATCGGCACAATTGATTGTAGAATGTGCCATCATAGAGACAACTATTCCTTCCAAATCACGTATGCTCGCATCAACATGTTCTGCTATATACGAAATAACCTCGTCGGGAAATTTCAATCCGTCCTTATGAGTTTTGCTACGAAGAATACTCTTACGCAACTCCAGGTCGGGTTTTTCAATTTCGGCAGTCAATCCCCATTTAAAACGGGTTATAAGTCTGTCCTCCATACCTTTAAGCTGCATAGGAGAACGGTCCGAAGTCATTATCAGCTGCTTACCGTTCAAATGCAAGTGGTTGAATATATGGAAGAAAGCAGTCTGAGTCTTTTGCAAGCCGGCAATCTCCTGGATATCATCTATTATAAGCACATCAATACTTTGATAGAACCTCATAAAGTCGTTAAAGCTCCTTTGCAATATAGAATCGGTATACTGCACCTGGAACAGATGTGCAGATATATACAATACACGCAACTCTGGATGGAGTTCCTTTATTTTACATCCAATGGCATTTACCAAGTGGGTCTTACCGACACCCGAAGCTCCATGAATAAACAATGGATTAAAGACCCTGCCGGGGTTATTGGCAACACTTACGGCCACAGAGCGCGAGAGGCGATTGCTTATACCCTCGACATAGTTATCGAATGTATAACGATTTATAAGCATGGAATCAAGCTCATCGTTCTCTCTTTTACATGCTGCGCCTTCAGTTTCAACTTCAACGCTAAGATCATTCTCTTTGTCAGTAAGGACGCTATACATAAGTCTGGTACCTTCGCCCATAACCTTGTTAAGAGTATATCCCAGCAGATTCACCGCATTTTCCTCGAGGAACTCGTACACAAAATTGCTCTTAACCTGTATGGTAAGAGTTGAGTTCTCATACTTAAGTGGCTTTATATCAGCGAACCAAGTATTGAAAACCACATCGGAAACATTATCTCGAATAATCTCGAGACATTTATCCCATTTTGCTTGCAGTTCAGAGTTCATCAGTCTATATTTGTTTAATTTATCCTAATATAATATTGGGTTACCTGCATACTTCTGTACATAAACCGACAGTGAATGAAACCTTTTTACAGAAGAGTTCAAATTACAATGTCACAAAACAGAGGCATGAACATCCCGAGTCAATACCGAATAGCTGAAAAGCGACATCCCCATTATGACTATTTATATGTATCGACATACAGCAGATAAACAACTATATTGACACCGTTTTTCCTATTCGCAATGCAAATATCCGAAAAGAAAAATTAAAAAGCAAGTAAAAAAAACATGCCGTTTTTTTGCTTTTTTTAAGAGGCTATATATCAGTTAATTATGAATCTGTTTTTTACCGAGATTGCAAAATTGATAAAAAATCGCACAATGCTGATTTTCAACATATTAACCTGTTGATAACTTTTTAAAAAGTTTATTATTCAGCTTAATAAACCGTTGCAAGAATAGTCTGAAAGCAATTTATTATCTGACATACAAACAAGCCATCCGGCATGCTCCTTTTTTTAGAACAATTCTATATAAGCTAAATCATTTTTTAATTTAAAATTATTTTTGTAACACTTTCGTCCAAGAAAAAACTTTTCAAAAAAAGAGGTTGACACACCTATTATAAGAGACCATATATTAACTTTGCAACAAAGCAAAAGCAAAGATATGGATATCAGACTAAAGAAACTGTTTAATAACGAAAGACTACGCAAAACATCTGTCACCAGAGAAGAAAGGGCGCATTATCACGACGAGCGCAACGACTATGAGAGCGACCTAGGTAGGGCTCTATTCAGTTCTGCCGCACGACGTCTTCACGATAAGACACAAGTATTCCCTTTGACAAACGATGACAACATTCATTCACGCCTTACACACTCGATGGAGGTCATGAATATAGGTGCTTCGTTGGCAAAAGATATCTGTTTCAATGAATCCTTCCGCAACAAGTATAACATTGAGGATGTATATGAGATATACGAACCACTGCGTGCTATCCTGCAGACAGTATGCCTTGTACACGACATAGGCAATCCTCCATTCGGGCATTTCGGAGAACAGACTATATGCGATTATTTCAAGCGCCTGTTTAAAGCAAAGCCAGAGATTCTTGACGAATATAGAGATTGGGAACAGGACTTTACACATTACGATGGTAACGCACAAGGTTTCAGAGTCATCACCAAACTGCAGTTCATAGACGACCTATACGGACTTAACTTTACAAAATCGTGCCTTGCATCATATCTGAAATACCCAAACACAGGCAAAGGAGATAGCAAAAGCAAATTCATCTCACATCATAAACATGGTGTATTCTGTGCCGACAAGAAATATCTTGATGAGACAATGAAGGAACACCACATATTGGATGAGATGAGCTACAAGCGCCACCCGTTCGTATTCTTGGTTGAGGCCGCAGACTCTATATGTTACCTCTCTATGGACCTGGAAGATGCATACAATAAAGGATGGTTCACAACCCAAGAGTTGTACAATAGGTGGATAAAGGGATTTGATAAAGAATGTGACGATACAGCCACAAAACTATTTAACATACTTAGCATAGCCGGTGGTGCCACAGGTTCTGCTGGACGAAAAGGGTTCATACGTTTCAGAATCGAAATAATAAAATATCTGGTAGCTAAAGCTGTTGACAACTACCTAAAGAATTTCGAAGCCATACTAGAAGGAGAGTACAACAAAGAGTTAATCTTCGACGATAACAACAACGTAGCACTCTTCCTTAAAGAGTATTGTATAAACAACATATACAACAAAAAAGAGATTCAGTCGGTAGAACTTACCGGATGGTCTGTAATAAACGGATTGCTTGACATATACATAAAACTATTAACCGGAGATAAAGTATATATGCGCCATGGCGAAGCTATGATCTCTCAGGCTATATTAAGAGCCAACAAGATGGACTATATGATTCATAATAATAAAATTGAGTGGAGTCCACAAGAGCGTGCATACATAAAGAAAGAGGATGGGAAAAGAATAGACGATGTAGATATACTTTGCGACTCATTTCCGATAGAAAATCTCCCATATTACTATAGATTCAGGATTATTGTTGACTTTATATCATCAATGACAGATAAATTTGCCGTTACCCATTACCAGAAACTAAGTGGACAGCGTATTTAATAACAGTGAGAAAGATATGCAGAGTGTGCGCGATGCACATTTCCGGGAGTATCTCTACAGCAGAATTCTCAACAGCACATCAATAGAGATTCTTAAAGAGCTTCTCCAGTTGAGTGATGTATACATATTCAGCGGTGTAATAAGAGACTATTTTCTAAAACGTCAACAAGAGACACGCGACCTGGATATTGTCATTGAACGCGAGATTGACTGGAGAAGCATATACAAACGCTACCGTAAAAAGATGAAAGTAAAAATAAATTCTTACGGTGGTTTCAAAACAGATATCAACGGCCTCACTATTGACATTTGGAGCATGGAACGCACATGGGGTCTTAAACAAAAAGGGGTATGCCTAACGCCACAAAACCTGATACGCACCGCGCTGTTCAACTTTTCTGCTATAGCTTACTCGGTCAGAAGAGAAAGATTCTACATACACAAAGGGTTCATAGAATTCATAAAGACAAAAAGGATTGGGATTTTATACAAGGATAATCCCAATATTCCACTGTGTATCGTTAACACCATGCACTATAGCCAAATATTGGGTTTGCCACTGTCACGCGAACTAAAGCAATGGATTGCCAGTCGCTACAATATGTTTGATAATTATGAAACGCCCCAAATATTACATTGGGGCGTTGTAAAGTATAGCCACGAAGAGATACATCGCTTCGTATCTCAGTGCGAAGTATAAGGAGAACTACATCCCCAGTTCATCAAACAGATATTCTGCTTTACCAATTTTGTCCATTACAAACAGGACATAACGAATATCAACCGAGATGTTACGGCAAATAGAAGGATCAAACTCCATATCGCTCATTGTAGAACGCCATGTACGGTCAAAGTTAATACCTACAAGTTCACCCTTGGCATTTATCACCGGCGATCCTGAATTTCCACCCGACGTATGGTTGGATGCCTGAAAACATACAGGAACCGTCTTACGTCCGTTTACATCTACCGCCCAACGTCCGAAATCCTTTCGGGCATAAATATCTCGTAGCTCCTGCGGAATATCATAGTCATAGATTTCAGGATTATCCTTGGCTATTATACCATCTAAGGTTGTCAGGTGTGTGTGATACTCTCCATCCACATTTTCATAACCGGTAACAGTTCCATATGCTACGCGTAATGTAAAATTGGCATCGGGATAGAATATTCTCTCACTCTGCCACTCGCGTAACGCTTTCATATAAGGCCTATACCACTGCTCTATAGCCGGAACGTTGCTTATATTACGAAAAGCGTAGCTGCGTGCCTCCTTCGCCATATCAATAAACATGCTGACAAAAGCAATAAAACTATCAGAGTTCACAAGTTCACAAGTCAGTGCTGTATTACTATCCAGCAACTTGGTTGCACCAAACAGTTGCTCTACATAATTATTTACACCACCACAGCTATCAACAGCCTCCTTGAACGATTTTGGAAGAGCCTCGGAAGGCATACGAGCCAGAAGTTCCTTCAACATACAATTGGCTATCGCACTATCAATTTCTTTATTATAATTTTTTAGGAGAGAACTCCTCAAAGAATTCAGTTCCTCTACTTTCATGGCACCGGCTTCAACTTTTGCCGATGCGTTTCTCAAATGTATAGCAATGGAATATGCCTCTATTGCTGCTACCGACTCATAAAAAAGTTCTCTTTTAAAATATGCCGGAATAACTTTCTTATAGGCTTTATGCATTGAATCGAGTAGAGTTGCATATTCCGTTCTGCCTGCAGCCCACACTGCAAACTCTTTTTCCTGTTTCTGTTTCTTGGCAATAGTATTCAAGCGTGTAAGACCCAAACTCTCGCCCTGCCATTTTTTCCATGCATTCGCTATTGAAGCATGCTTTGCCGCGTAAGCTATACGCACCGCTGCATCCTTCTCTTGTGCTGCTGATATAATCTCAAGACGCATTGTACGCAATGCAATCTTCATAGGATTAGCCTTATTTACAACATAATCCACAGCATCGGATATAACATACTCCTGTGTATTTCCCGGGAAACCATAAATCATAGTAAAGTCACCCTCCTCTACACCTTTAGTCGATATTTTAAAATGACGTTTAGGACGGTATGGCACATTATCTTCGGAATAATCGACTGGTTCGTTATTCTTACCGGCATATACACGAAATATAGAGAAATCGCCCGTATGACGTGGCCACATCCAATTATCGGTATCTCCTCCAAACTTTCCTATAGACGATGGAGGAGCACCTACAAGACGCACATCCCTATATCTTTGATATACGAAAAGATAGTGTTGATTTCCATAATACATAGGCTCAATCTCAGCAACATAATCACCCTCTTTGATTACCTTTGATATAATGGAATCAGCACTTTCGCCTGAAGCCAATCTTTCAGTGACATCCTCTATTCTTACAAGAAGTGTTACAGTAAGACCTGGTACCGGAAGTTCCTCCTTCAACGATTTGGCCCAATATCCGTATGTAAGATAGTCATGTTCGACAGAAGATAGTTTCTGAATAGAGCCATATCCGCAATGATGATTTGTAAGCAACAGTCCCTGATCCGAGATAAACTCACCTGTACATCCACCACCGAACTGCACAACGGCATCCTTGAGCGACGCCTTACTATCGGAATAGATATCACTTGCTTTAAGCTTGAAACCCATACTACGCATATCTTTTATGCGTTCACTGATAAGATTGGGCAACCACATACCCTCATCTGCAACAGCTACAGAGAAAGTGAGGCACACCATTGCCCCTATGAACAGTCTCTTAATCATTGTTTATAATATTAATATTCGCTAAGATAATACAAAATTAAAAAATTCGGGAACATAGACAGCAAGTTTACACAAATTATATAAAAACAGATCCGATATCTACATCTGAAAAATGATTACATAAAGGCTTTATACCTTATTATAATACAAAGTGTATGGTTGTATCAGCGATACAACCATACACTTTATTATGTAACCTTAAAGATTATTCGTTTCCACGAGGACGACGTGGCTCACGACGGGGACGACGCTCACGCTCCTCATAACCCTCGGGTTTCTCTATCAAAACCTTGCGAGACAACTTGAACTTGCCTGTCTTGGGATCGATATCAAGAAGTTTGACTGTAATCTTCTCACCCTCCTTTATACCAGTCTCTTCCATTGTCTCAAAGCGTTTCCAGTCTATCTCTGAAATGTGAAGAAGACCATCTTTTCCGGGCATAAACTCAACAAATGCGCCATAAGGCATAATGCTGCGTACAACGCCTTCGTAAACCTCTCCTGCCTCGGGTATAGCAACTATAGCCTTTATCTTTGCGATTGCATCGTTGATTGCATTACCATTGTTTGCAGCAATCTCAATGATACCTTCACCGTCAACCTCCTCAATAGAAATTGTTGCACCTGTCTCCTCCTGCATACCTTGTATAATCTTTCCACCGGGGCCTATGATAGCACCAATAAATTCTTTAGGTATACGCATAGTCTCAATTCGGGGTGCATGAGGCTTGAACTCGGCACGAGGCTCTGATATACACTCGGTAATTTTACCAAGGATATGCATACGACCCTCACGCGCCTGATTAAGAGCCTTCTCTAGAATCTCAAATGAAAGACCGTCAACCTTGATATCCATCTGTGTAGCGGTAATACCGTCTACAGTTCCGGTCACCTTAAAGTCCATATCACCGAGGTGATCCTCGTCACCGAGAATATCGCTCAATACAGCATATTTATCCTCACCTGCATTCTTTATAAGACCCATTGCGATTCCTGATACAGGCTTGTTTATCTTTACACCCGCATCCATAAGAGCCAGTGTTCCAGCACATACTGTTGCCATAGATGAAGAACCGTTAGACTCAAGTATATCCGAAACAACACGTATGCAATATGGATAATCGGCAGGAATCATATTCTTTAATGCACGGCAAGCGAGATTTCCGTGACCTATTTCACGACGACCTACACCACGCTGTGCGCGAGCCTCACCTGTTGAGAAGGGAGGGAAGTTATAATGCAGAAGAAAACGATCTGTTCCCTGATTCATTACATCGTCTATTATCTTCTCGTCACGCTTTGTACCAAGTGTCACAGATGTAAGTGACTGTGTCTCACCGCGTGTAAATACTGCTGAGCCATGAGGACCGGGCAGATAACCAACCTCGCACCAGATGGGACGTATCTCGGTTGTCTTACGACCATCGAGACGCTTACCCTCATCAAGAATACAACGGCGCATAGCCTCTTTCTCAACATCATGATAATAACGGTCTATAAGAGCTGCCTTTTCCTCGAGTTCCTCCTCGGTGAAACGGCTCTTGAATTCCTCGCGTATAGCCTCGAAAGCCTCACCACGTCCATGCTTATCATTGTTACCACTGGCTGCAACAGCATAAGCCTTATCATAGCATGCCTCGTGTACCAATGCACGCAACTCCTCGTCGTTCTCTTCGTGACAATACTCACGTTTAACTGTAGAACCTACAGCCTCCATCAACTCCATCTGAGCCTGGCAATGAACCTTAATAGCATCATGGGCAACCTTCATTGCCTCAAGCAGGTCGCTCTCCGATACCTCTTTCATCTCGCCCTCTACCATCATAATGTTGTCGTATGTAGCAGCAACCATTATATCCATATCGGCATTCTCCATCTGGGCAAATGTAGGATTAACTACAAACTCGCCATTCACACGAGCTACACGTACCTCAGAAATAGGACCGCCGAAAGGAATGTCCGAAACAGCCAATGCGGCAGAAGCAGCAAGACCGGCAAGTGCATCAGGCATATCAACACCATCCGCCGAGAAGAGAATTATATTTACATAAACCTCTGCATGGTAGTTATCGGGAAAGAGAGGACGTAATGCACGGTCAACCAAACGGCATGTAAGTATCTCATAATCCGAAGCCTTACCCTCTCGTCTTGTAAAACCACCGGGGAAACGGCCTATAGCAGCATATTTCTCTTTGTACTCAACCTGTAAAGGCATAAAATCGGTTCCGGGAACAGCATCCTTAGCTGCACATACCGTAGCCAACAGCATTGTGTTGCCCAAACGCAACATAACAGCACCATCGGCTTGCTTAGCAAGCTTGCCGGTTTCGAGTGTTATCACACGTCCGTCGGGCAAGGCCACATTCTTTGTTACAACATTCATCTTCGTTAATCGTTTAGTATATTTTCTATATAGGTATACATGTTAAATTCTTGCAAAGATACATCTTTTTCCATATTTTCACTATCTTTGCACAATAATTTTATTTTTATACACTCATGAACATTACTACTATCATAGGAAGAGCTTTGACTATCACTACAGCTGTACTTGCAATTGTTGGATGTGAGAGCAAGGAAGAGTTCACCATTAAAGGTACAGTAAGCGGTGCCGAAGGCAGCATGCTGTATCTATCGAGCATTGAAATAGGCGGACAACAACAAATAGATTCTACACGTCTGAAGGCTGACGGCAAATTCGAATTCAACGGTAAATGTCCCGAATGTTACGACTTCTATCGCCTGCAACTCAACAATAATGGAGGAGAGATTACAATAGCCATAGACTCGACAGAAACCGTTACAATAACAACCCAGGCCGCAAACTTCGCCGATAGCTGCAAGATAACAGGCTCCGAAGAGAGTGTAAAAATCATGGAGCTGACAAAACTTCAGCAAGCGCTACAGAAACAGATAAACGGGATGGTAAGTTCATCTACAGCAATCGGACGTACGCGAGAGGCCGCATATAATCTTATCGAGGAGTTCAAGAAGAATATATGCAAGGAGTATATTGTAACAGCCCCCGGAAATGCAAGTGCATACTATGCACTATTTCTGAGACTGAATAACGTACTGCTTTTTGACCCCATACATAACAGATTCGACAGTCGCTGTTTCTCGGCAGTAGCGACCAGCCTCAACATGACCAATCCACATGCAACAAGAGCAATACATCTATACAACATTGCGATAAAAGGTATGCGCGCGACACAACCCGTTTCACGCGACACACTATACATAGAGCCAAACAGCGTAAGCAACACTGCTTTGTTCGACATAAAGCTACCTGATATCGACGGAGACAGCATCTCGTTGAGTTCATTGAAAGGCAAGGTTGTTATGCTCGATTTTACGGCATATAGTAACGCAAAGATAAGTGCACGCAATCTAGGACTACGCGATATATACTCGAAATACAAATCGCAGGGCTTTGAAATCTATCAGATATCATACGATTATGACGAGCATTTCTGGAAGACATCAGCCGACAATCTACCTTGGATTTGTGTACGCGACGGCAATGGTCCGGCATCATACAACATCTCTCTTTACCGCATAGAGAGTATACCTACATTTTTTCTGATAAACAGGGATAATGAAATTGTACTACGCGACATCCAAGTAGAGAATCTGGAGAGTAGCATAGAAAAACTTTTGAAAGAGAAATAATTTTACATTATTGATTGCTATTGATTTAGCAAAACTATAAAGAGGATTAAAGTTTTAGGGAATATTTCCATTTTAAATTTGTTTTTTAATTAAAAAGCACATATCTTTGCCCCGTATTGAAAAGGGAATTGGGTTCCGGCACCAGTGCTGGAATCCTTTGTTTTACTGTTTTTAATAAAAAGATATAAAGATGAGTTATATGTCTCAAGAAGGCTACAACAAATTGTTGGCCGATTTAAAGGAGTTGGAAGGCAAGCGTCCCGATATAGTACGCGCCATAGCCGAAGCACGTGACAAGGGCGACTTGTCAGAGAATGCTGAGTATGATGCAGCAAAAGAGGCACAAGGCATGCTCGAGATGAAAATAAACGAGCTTAAGATGATTATAGCCGATGCAAAGATTATAGATACATCTAAACTTAGTACCGATCATGTACAGGTTCTCACAAAAGTAGGGCTCAAAAATACAAAGACTGGAGCAACAATGCAGTATGCCATTGTACCCGAGAGCGAAGCGAACCTACGTGAAGGAAAGATATCAATAAACACACCTATCGCAAAAGGATTGCTAGGCAAGAAGGTTGGTGATGTGGCAGAGATAACAGTTCCACAAGGCAAACTGTTCTTGGAAATAACAAGTATCTCTATTTAAACAAAGGAAGGAAACATGGCAACAATTTTCAGCAAAATAGTAGCAGGCGAGATTCCAAGTTATAAAGTGGCAGAAGATGAGCAATTCTATGCATTCCTCGACATTAATCCACTTGTAAAGGGACATACACTTGTAATACCCAAACGCGAGGTAGATTATATATTCGACTTGGAAGACAATGAGATTGCAGCCATGCAGGTATTTGCCAAAAAGGTAGCAGGCGGCATAAAACGTGCATTCCCATGCATAAAAGTCGGAGAGGCAGTTCTTGGATTAGAGGTACCTCATGCACATATACATCTGATACCGATGCAAAGCGAGAAGGATATGCTTTTCACAAACAAGAAACTACAACTTACGCCGGAAGAGTTTAAAGAAATTGCCGATAAGATAAGAGAAGAGATTGCATAAGCAATCTCTTCTCTTATCTTTAAGTACAATAGAACATGTAACTCGCATAAGATAGAAAAAGGCCACGACAACGAAAAGAATATCAAGTCTCATTTACCATATATAAAAAACAGTATAACCATCAGCACAAAATTTTATTCCATTTAAAAGAAAATCACAACTCTTTTACTATCTTCGCAGAAGAACAACAGCTATAACCATGCGTACACTTATAAGCAACCCTACAATAATCAACGAGGGCGAGAAGTTTCGCGGCTCGATAGTGATTAATAATGGAAAAATAACAGAGATTCTGCGAGGCGATGAGCTACCTCGTTCGCAATGTGATGAGATAATAGAGGCAACAGGGCTCTATCTTATCCCCGGAGTTATTGACGACCACGTACATTTTCGCGAACCAGGACTGACACACAAAGCCAACATATATAGCGAAAGCCGTGCAGCTGCCGCAGGAGGAGTAACTTCTTATATGGAGATGCCAAACACAAATCCACAGACAACCACACTGAAAGCACTGAAAGAAAAGTTCGCCATTGCCGCCAAAAACAGTGCTGTCAATTACTCATTCTATTTCGGTGCCACAGACAAGAACAGCGACATCTTCACACGTCTGCCCAAGAGAGTATGTGGAATAAAACTATTCATGGGCTCAAGTACCGGCAACATGCTTGTAGACAGAGAGGAGAAACTGGCAGAGATTTTCGGTAAAGCCACACTACCCATTGCTGTACACTGCGAAGACTCATCAATAATAAATGCGAATGCAAAGAAGATAATGGAAAGCGAAGGTAGCGATCCTTCTGTAGAATTCCACCCCATAATACGTAGCAGAGAGGCATGTTACAACTCTACCAAAAGCGCTATTGAACTAGCCAAGAGATATAACAAACAACTGCATATAATGCACATAAGCACTAGCGAAGAGGTGGGACTATTGGAGATGACCGGGGACAAAAAACTGATAACAGCTGAGGTCACACCCTCACACCTTACATTCTGTGATAGTGACTACCACACACTCGGTACACGCATCAAATGCAACCCGGCCATAAAGAGCAGCCAAGACCGCGAGACATTACGAAACGCAATAAACGACAACAGGATAGATGTAATAGGAACCGACCACGCACCACATCTGCTGAAAGACAAGGAGGGCGGCGCATTAAGAGCTGCATCCGGCATGCCAAGTATACAGTTCTCGCTACAGTCTATATTGCAATTGGTTAATGAGAATATACTATCTATAGAGACCCTTGTAGAGAAAATGTGCCATGCACCCGCCAGACTATTCAAGATACATAACCGAGGATATATCCGCAAAGGATATTATGCCGACATTGTGCTTCTGGACCCTTCCAAGACCTATACAGTAAGAAAGGAAGATATCATCAGTATCTGTGGATGGAGCCCGTTTGAAGGCAGGACTTTCGATTGGAGCATCAGGCAGACATGGGTCAACGGTCAATGTGTTTTCAATGATGGAGAGATAAATGACGAAGTACGCGGAAAGGCCTTGAGTTTTGACAGATGAGCAAATATCTATTCACATACAAAGCAAAAGAACTTCTTTCATATATAGACTGGAACTACTTTTTCCATGCATGGGATATAAAACCCAAGGATTATACCTCAAAAGAGGCTACACTACTAAAAAAGGAAGCAGTAGCTCTTGTTTTGGAAAAGACTCCTGTGATTAAATCTCTATTCCGTCTTTGCGACGCATACAGCATTGGTGACAATCTGATGATAGAGGGCGTATTGCTGCCTTTATTAAGACAACAGCATAATGCAAAAGAGAGACCGAACCTATGCCTAAGCGATTTTGTCTCACCAAGAGGCGACAAAATCGGCATCTTTGCAACAGCAGTTTCTCATAGTTTCGAAGAAGAAAGGAATGAGTGTGACCCGTACCGCAGCATGCTTATACAGACAATTGCCGACAGACTTGCCGAGGCTGCAACATCAGCCATGCATATGAAAGTGCGCACCACACCCGGGTACTGGGGATATGCACCTAATGAAAAATCCACACCCGAAGATTTAAAGTACGAAAGATACCAGGGAATACGTCCGGCCATTGGCTACCCCTCACTGCCCGACCAATCGGTAATTTTTATTTTGGACAAAATACTGAATCTTCAAGAGGCAGGCATCAAACTAACCGAAAGTGGCGCAATGATACCACATGCATCGGTATGTGGAATAATGATTTCCCACCCCGCTGCACAATATTTTGCAGTAGGCAATATTAGCGAAGAACAGCTGCACGACTATTGCTCGAGACGAGGTGCATCTATAGAAGAGATAGGACGATATCTTGTCAAAAACATTTAACTTTATTATTGCAAAGAGAAAAAAAACATTATATTCGCAAAAAAATAGGGTACTACCCCAACAGCAGCACCCCTATAGAAAAGAGAACAGACAAACAGTTTATTACAAATTTAATATCAAGTTATTATGAGAAAAATTCTACATCCCTTATATGCACTGTATCAGATATGCTTTGCATGGTGGGCTGGTATTTTTTTAACATTTTTGACATCATGTATCATTTGGTTATTCGGCGGAGTACTTAAAATAAAGAATGCCGACTACTATCCAGCTGTCGTATGGTGTCGTCTCATGTGTTATCTGTTCCTTATACCCGTAAAGATTGTAGGAAGAAAGGAGTATGTAGAAGATGACAAGAACTATATCTTTGTAGCCAACCACCAAGGCATGTTCGACATA
Source organism: Bacteroidaceae bacterium (assembly GCA_017507105.1). GTDB lineage: Bacteria > Bacteroidota > Bacteroidia > Bacteroidales > Bacteroidaceae > HGM04593. The sequence continues at coordinate 165,368 of JAFWBM010000039.1, read as the reverse complement.
TTCATCCTATACGGGTATATTGTAAAGAACTTCAAGTGGATGATGAAAAACTCACTACGAAAGGTTCCATTTCTGGGTATCGCATGCGCGAAGACAGACCATGTCTTTGTAGACCGTACAACCCCTCAGAAAGATATCCTGCGCAAGTCACTCAATATCTTAAAGAGCGGAAAGTGCATGACAATATTTGCAGAAGGTACACGTACCAATACAGGAAAGCTCGGACGTTTTAAGAAAGGCGCCTTCGTAGTAGCCAATATGTCACAGAAGCCCATTATACCTATAGCTATACAAGGTGCATACGACATACTCCCCAAAGGTTGTATGTGCGCACATTGGTCGCCGGTAACAGTAACATTCCATGCTCCTATAGAGTGTAAGGGACGCGATAGCGAAAATGTCGATTACCTAATGGAAGAGACAAGGAACGTAATAGCAAAAACTTTGGGAGAGGCATAATTGTTAGTAAAGACCTTAATAACACAAATTATACCGACATAGAAGTCTTCGGAAAAATTTAACAAGAATAACCTATGTACGATTTGGCAATTATCGGTGGAGGCCCTGCAGGCTATGTTGCAGCAGAAAACGCCGGAGCAAATGGAATGAAAGTTATTCTCTTCGAGAAGAGAGAATTAGGTGGTGTATGTCTCAATGAAGGCTGTATACCGACAAAGACACTGCTCTACAGTGCAAAAATGTACGACCATGCCCAAGGCGGCAAAAAATATGGAGTGACAGCAGAAAATGTCACATATGACTACAAGAAGATTGCAGATCGCAAGACAAAGGTAGTACGCAAACTTGTTGCCGGCATAAAGATGAAGATGGAACATAACAATATCGAGGTTGTACGTGGCAATGCTTTCATCAAAAGCGGAGATACCGAGAGTATAATCATAGAGTGCAATAACGAGAATTATACAGCTGCAAAACTGCTCATATGCACAGGTAGCGAAGCATTCATTCCTCCCATTCAAGGCATAGAGAATAACGATGCAATATTAACCAATCGAGAAGCACTGGCACTTACTGCAATTCCGGAAAGCATCATAATTGTAGGAGGTGGTGTGATTGGTATGGAATTTGCTAGCATATACAACAGTCTGGGCATCCCTGTAAAAATAGTAGAGATGCAATCCGAGATTCTTGGCAACACAGATAAAGAAATAAGTGGAATGTTGCGCAGCATCTACTCGAAAAAGGGTGTAGAGTTCAATCTAGGATGCAAGGTCACAGCAATAGATGGACACACGCTGCACTACATCGACCCAGAAGGTAACAATCAGAGTATTGAAGCCGATAAGATACTTATTAGCGTTGGAAGACGTCCTGTTGTCGAAGGTTATGGACTGGAAAATATTGCAGTAGAGGTAAACCGAGGAGTAAAGGTTAACTCCTATATGCAAACAACCATGCCAAATGTATATGCAGCAGGCGATGTTACCGGATTCTCCCTGCTTGCACACACAGCAAGCAGAGAGGGCGAAGTTGCAATAAACCACATGCTTGGCATAGCCGACGAGATGAAGTACAATGCAATCCCCGGAGTAGTATACACCAACCCCGAAGTAAGCAGTGTAGGAATAACCGAGGAGGAGGCAATTGAAAAAGGAATAGGGTATAAAATAAGCAAGTTGCCAATGACATATGCAGGACGATTCGTTGCCGAGAACGAAGGTATAACCGGACTGTGCAAGATAATTGTTACAGATGACAACAAAGTAATAGGTGCCCATATACTTGGCAATACATCGAGCGAATTCATCTGCGCAGCATGTATTGCCATAACGCATGGACTCGGCATAGAGGAGTTGCGTCGCACTGTTTTCCCACACCCTACAGCGTGTGAAATTCTGAAAGAGGCTGTTTTTGAGTTATAACAGCCACGTGATTTTTAAAAATTTAAGAAATATTATAAAACAAAACACTATTATCTTAGGTTAATCGAACAAAAAGACGTTCCTTTGCCGTAATAAAAAGAATTCAGAGCCATGAAAGAATGTAGTGTAAGACCAACCAAAGGGAAATTAGGAGTCATGTGCGTGGGCCTTGGCGCTGTGACAACAACAACCATAATAGGCGTATTGATGTCACGTAAGGGATTATCAAAACCAATTGGTTCATTTGCCTGCGACGGCATAATGCGTTTGGGAAAAGGCAAAGACAAAGTATACAAGGAGGTCAAGGATATTATCCCCATAGCAGACCTTAACGACATTGTTTTTGGAGCATGGGATATCTATGAGGATGACGCATATGATGCAGCAATCAAGGCAAGCGTACTGCGCACAAACGATATAGACCCAGTAAAAGATGAGTTGAAAGCGATACGTCCATATAAAGCCCTCTTCGACAAGAGTTATGCAACAAATATAGACGGTCCTAACGTAAAAAGTGGCGAAACACGATGGGAACTTACTGAGCAGGTTCGTCAGGACATACGTCACTTTAAAGAGACAAACAACTGCGAACGCGTTGTTGTGATATGGATTGCAAGTACCGAAAAATATATAGCACGCGACAACAATGTACATGGCAAGCTATCGGATTTCGAAAATGCAATGAAGACCAATGATGTCGAGCGCATTGCTCCAAGTATGTGCTATGCCTACGCTGCAATGCGTGAGGGATGTCCGTTCGTAATGGGTGCACCTAATTTATGCATTGATATACCGGCTATGTGGGAACTTGCAGATGAAATGCGAGTACCTATAACAGGTAAAGACTTCAAGAGCGGACAAACAATGATGAAGACAGTGCTTGCACCTGCATTCTTCACACGCCAGTTAGGTGTAACCGGATGGTTCTCAACAAACATTCTTGGCAACCGCGATGGCGTCGTGCTTGACGCTCCCGAAAACTTCGAGACCAAGCGCCGCAGTAAAATGTCTGCAGTAGAAAACATCTTGGACAGCGATATATATCCCGATTTATACTCTGACATATACCACAAGGTACGCATCAACTACTACCCCCCACGCGGTGATGAGAAAGAGAGTTGGGACAACATCGACATATTCGGCTGGATGGGATACCCTATGACAATAAAGGTAAACTTCTTATGCCGTGACTCAATTCTGGCAGCACCACTTGTACTCGACCTTATACTCTTCAGTGATATAGCTCAACGTGCCAACCTATATGGAATACAGGAGTTCATGTCATTCTATTGCAAGGCTCCAATGCACAAAGACAACGAAAAACCTGTACACGATCTATTCAAACAGTTTGCTATGCTTAAGAACAAAATCAGAGAGCTTGCAGGCTACGAAGCCGACCAGGAACTAGACTAATCACATACACCGATTAGAGATACAATAAATATGCAACAATCACTAGGATTGTTGCATATTTATTTAATATTACTGATAAAATAAAATTTTATTGTATTTTTATTATGTACATAAACAAATTATACCTATTTTTGTACAGACAAAATAAAAGCAATAATGAAAATAAAGAATTCACGTCTCGACACAATACGCCTGATACTCTCAACACAAGAGATAGGCAGTCAGGAAGAGTTGTTGAACGAACTTACAAAGGAGGGATATAAACTTACACAGGCAACACTATCACGCGATCTTCATCAACTGAGAGTTGTAAAAAGTGTTGGAGTACAAGGGAAATACAGATACGTATTAACACGTCCCCACCAACATAGACGAGAAGGAGAGGATGGCGAGTTACGCCCCATTTCACCTGTACACGAAATAAACGGTTTCTTATCAATAAAATTCTCGGGCAACATTGCAGTGCTACGCACCAAGCCCAGTTATGCAAGCACACTTGCTTACCATATAGATACATATGACCTTCCCGAAATTGCAGGAACCATTGCAGGTGACGACACAGTGATGCTTGTAATAGCAGAAGGTGTCACCAGAAGTGCTGTACTTAAGGTACTACGAACAATTATACCTAATTTATAATGCTAAGATGGAGACAAACAATCAAACAGACGACATAAAAGTAATAATAGCAGACGCATCGCACGAGAAATATGTAAACGAGATTCTAGAGACCATAAGTGCCGCAGCCAAAGTACGTGGCACAGGAATCGCAAAAAGGACCCACGAATATGTAACCCAGAAGATGCGTGAAGGAAAAGCAGTGATAGCACTTTCTGGAGAGAAATTTGCAGGTTTCTGCTATATTGAGAGTTGGGGCAACAAACAATACGTAGCAAATTCGGGTCTCATAGTTTCAGAAGCATTCCGTCGTCACGGATTGGCAAAACGCATAAAGAAGAAAGCATTTGAGTTATCACGCAAGATGTGGCCCAATGCAAAACTTTTCGGACTTACCAGCGGTGGAGCTGTAATGAAGATAAACACCGAACTCGGATATGTCCCCGTACCATTCTCGGAACTAACCGATGACGAGGCATTCTGGAAAGGATGTCAGGGTTGCGTAAATCATGATGTACTTATGCGTACAGACCGCAAATACTGTATATGCACAGCTATGCTATACGACCCCGCAAAACATACAAAGAAAGAAGAAAAGTAAAAACAGAATAAAGAGTTACAGAATATGAGCAAGAAGAAAGTAGTGGTTGCATTCAGTGGCGGACTCGACACCTCATTTACCGTTATGTACCTTGCAAAAGAGAAAGGTTACGAGGTATATGCAGCATGTGCAAATACCGGAGGATTCAGCCCCGAACAGTTAAGACAAAACGAGGAGAATGCATACAAGCTTGGTGCTAAAAAATATGTGACACTCGATGTCACACAAGAATATTACAACAAGAGTCTGCGTTACATGGTTTACGGAAATGTACTGCGTAACGGGACATACCCCATATCAGTATCATCAGAAAGAATTTTCCAGGCACTTGCTATTGCACGATACGCAAACGAGATAGGAGCCTCAGCAATAGCACACGGCTCGACTGGCGCCGGAAACGACCAGATACGTTTCGATATGACATTCCTTGTTCTGGCACCGGGTGTAGAGATTATAACCCTAACACGTGACATGGCATTGACACGCGAATATGAGGTCAAATATCTTAACGATAATGGTTTTAATGCAGACTTTACCAAATTAAAATATTCATACAACGTTGGTATCTGGGGAACCTCTATATGCGGAGGAGAGATTCTAGACTCGGCCCAGGGGCTGCCCGAGAGTGCATACCTTAAGCAAGTAGAAAAAGAGGGAGAGGAGGAGTTGCGACTTACATTCAATCATGGAGAGCTCACAGCTGTAAATGGTGAAGAGTTTGATGATCCCATAAAAGCTATACAAAAAGTCGAAGAGATTGGAGCACCATACGGAATAGGACGCGACATGCACGTTGGAGACACTATAATAGGAATAAAAGGGCGTGTAGGTTTCGAGGCTGCAGCCCCAATGCTCATAATAGGCGCACACAGATTCCTGGAGAAATACACTTTGAGTAAATGGCAACAGTATTGGAAGGACCAGGTAGCAAACTGGTATGGAATGTTCCTTCACGAGAGCCAATATCTCGAGCCTGTAATGCGTGATATTGAGGCCATGCTCGAGAGCTCACAACGCAATGTATCGGGTAGCGTCATACTAAAACTGATGCCCAAACATTTCGAGACTGTTGGTGTAGAGTCGCCAAACGACCTGGTTAAGAACAAACTTGGAGAATATGGAGAGATGCAAAAAGGCTGGAGCGCCGATGATGCAAAAGGATTCATCAAGGTAACCTCTACACCACTTCGCGCATATTATCTTAACCATCCCGATGAAAAAATATAATACAATATGATACGAGTAGGAATTATAGGAGGTGCAGGATATACAGCTGGCGAATTGTTACGTCTGCTCATAGGACACCCCGATGTTGAAATATGTTTTGTAAACAGCAGCAGTAATGCAGGAAACAAGATAACTGATATACATAGTGGATTGCTTGGCGAGACAGACCTTGTTTTCACAAACGAATTGCCATTGGAGGATATAGACCTTCTCTTTTTCTGTACAGCACATGGTGATACGCGAAAGTTCCTCGACAACCACCAATTGCCGGATGAGCTGAAAGTGATTGACCTATCGATGGACTTCAGAATAAAGAGCAACGAGCACGATTTCATCTACGGACTACCCGAGCTAAACAGACGCCACACATGTAAAAGCCGTTATGTCGCAAACCCAGGATGTTTTGCGACATGCATAGAGTTAGGATTGTTGCCATTAGCTAAAGAGCACCTCTTGAACGGCGACATCTCGGTGAATGCCATCACAGGAAGCACCGGTGCAGGTGTCAAACCATCAGCCACGACACACTTCAGTTGGCGCAACAACAACATGAGTATATACAAGCCGTTTGAACATCAACATATCCCCGAGATAATGCAGAGTATAAAGACCCTGCAACCCGATTATGACGGCTCAATAGATTTCATACCCTATAGAGGAGATTTCCCACGTGGAATATTTGCCACAATAGTTGTAAAGTGTGATACAGACATAGAGACACTATACCGAATATACGAGAGCTACTATGAACGCGACTCATTCACACACATTATACCTACACCTATTGACCTCAAACAGGTTATTAATACTAACAAATGCCTCATTCACCTTGAAAAGCATGGCAACAAACTGTTGATAACATCAATAATAGACAACCTATTGAAAGGAGCAAGCGGACAGGCAGTACACAATATGAACCTACTCTTCGGCCTTGCCGAGACTGTAGGGCTTATACTGAAACCCTCGGCATTCTAGTCAGCTATTTAAAGTAAGATATGAAACTATACGACGTATATCCGTTATTCGATATAAATATTGTAAAAGGAAAAGGGTGTAATGTCTGGGATGATGCCGGCAATGAGTACCTCGATCTCTATGGAGGACATGCCGTAATCTCCATCGGTCACTCACATCCGCACTACGTGACAGCCATAGAGAAGCAGGTTGCAACACTGGGTTTTTACTCAAACTCTGTTATCAACAGATTGCAGGAGAGAGTTGCCGAAAAGGTAGGCAATATGAGCAACTACAATGATTACTCTTTATTTCTTGTAAACTCAGGAGCCGAAGCAAACGAGAATGCACTAAAACTCTCATCTTTCCATAATGGACGCACAAGGGTTATATCATTTGAGAAAGCATTTCATGGGCGCACATCACTTGCAGTAGAGGTTACCGATAACCCAAAGATAATTGCACCTATAAATGCCAACAACCACACTACATATGTAGAGTTAGGCGATATCGAGACTGTAAAGAGAGAGCTTGCAAAGGGCGACGTAACAGCTGTCATCATAGAGGGCATACAGGGGGTAGGGGGTATCAGAGTACCCGACACCCAGTTTCTACAACAACTACAACAGGCATGTAACGATACCGAGACCACACTTATATTGGACGAGATACAGAGCGGTTGCGGACGTAGTGGTAAGTTTTTTGCACACCAATGGGCCGGTATTCGTCCCGATATAATAACCCAAGCCAAAGGTATAGGCAATGGTTTCCCCATAGGTTGTCTTCTTATCAGCCCAAAGTTCACTCCCTGGGCCGGACAATTGGGTACAACTTTTGGCGGCAATCATCTTGCATGTGCAGCAGCACAATCGGTATTGGAGGTAATGGAGAACGAAAATCTTATTGCAAATGCCGACAAAGTGGGCAACTATCTGATGCAAGAACTGACCAAAATAGATAGTATAAGGGAGATAAGAGGCAAAGGTCTTATGATAGGCATAGAATTTGAAAAGCCTATAAAGGAGATACGACGCCAACTGCTTTTTGAGGAACATGTATTTACCGGAGTGAGTGGCAACAACGTAATAAGGCTGCTACCTCCACTATCGTTAAGCATGCAGCAAGCAAAAGAATTTATAGTTAGATTCAAAAGAATCCTGAATAAATAAATCAAACCCTAAAGCTTGGATGTGCGTACAAGCTTTAGGGTTTGATTCAAAATTTCCATTTTTCTTTTATTTACATTTTTAACCACATTTTTTTGATAATCTCGACTTTATAGAGTAATTTCGTGCTGTCTTGTGTTAGCTTGGGGGTATAGCTACCAAAAGAAAAACAAGAAAAAGAAACCAGATTGATATACAAACTAAAAATACAGCATGGTAAGATTTCTAAAAAAAAATGCCAGAATACTTAAACTTCTTTTTGTGGCAATACTTACCGCCACAATATGGCTACTCCCTATAGAGTCATTCGGTATTGCCGGCCTTACAGTTCTCCAGCAACGCGTAATCGCAATATTTGTTTTTGCTGCCACGATGTGGATTCTTGAAGCAGTCCCTGCATGGACAACATCATTATTGATTATTGTGATAATGTTGCTTACTGTATCCAGCGGAGGTATAACACTCTTTATCGAGGATATACCAAAAACCGAACTTATAAGCTACAAGACAATTATGGCAACATTTGCCGACCAAACCATAATGCTCTTTCTCGGTGGTTTCATCTTGGCAATCGTTGCCTCGAAAAGCGGTGTAGACATAACATTGGCACGTGCTATGCTAAAACCTTTCGGAACACGCCCCAGCACTGTTTTGTTTGGTTTCATATTGGTAACAGCGATATTCTCTATGTTTGTAAGCAACACTGCAACAGCAGCGATGATGCTTACATTCCTCACTCCCGTACTCAAATCCCTACCATCTGATGAAAGAGGAAGAGTAGCACTAGCCCTTGCAATTCCCATCGGAGCCAATATCGGAGGCATGGCAACACCTATAGGTACACCCCCAAACGGTATAACATTGGGTTACCTCAACAATACAGAGGGGTTAAATCTCGGCATAGGATTCGACCAATGGACATTGGTTATGACCCCACTCATGCTGGTAATACTTACCTTTGCATGGATACTTCTAAGAAAATTATATCCATTCAAAGCCGACAAAGTACAGCTTAAGATTATAGGTGGTGCAAAGAAGGGATGGAGAACCACTGTTATATACATTACACTTGCATTGACAATTACTTTATGGATGTTCGAGAAGAAGACCGGCATCAATTCATATGTAGTAGCCCTTATTCCTGTGGGAATATTCAGCCTCACTAGAATAATAAAATCGAAAGATCTTAGAGATATCGATTGGGCCGTACTATGGATGGTAGCAGGAGGTTTTGCCCTAGGAGTCGGTATGGATAAGACCGGCCTTGCCAAGACGCTTGTAGAATCTATACCATTCACCGAGTGGCCTGTACTATTGGTTCTTATAGGTAGCGGTGTCATATGCTGGCTACTATCAACTTTTATCTCGAACTCAGCTGCAGCAGCCCTTATGGTACCTATTCTTGCAGCGGTTGGTAAAGGTATGGGGCCGCTACTCGACGAATATGGCGGCATCGGCACACTGCTTATAGGAATAGCATTATCGGCTTCATTCGCAATGGCACTACCCATAAGTACACCTCCTAATGCCATTGCATATTCTACCGGGCTTATAAAATCCTCCCAAATGTGCATTGTAGGAGTTATCATAGGTGTATTCTCACTTGCATTAGGGTATACTACGCTTGTAATTATAGGACGAACCGGATTCTTCGGATAACAATTCTATGTGGACAAAATTCGTCCACATAGAATTTTAATATGCAGCAAAACAAACAACAAAAACATATCATGAAAAAAATCTTCATTATTGCAGCAATGGTTATTGCAGCTACAACAGCAATAGCACAAGAGAACAATAAACCAACAGTCAAGCTCTATGGTTTCATACGAAACTATCTCGATTTCGATTCACGGGAAAATCTGAGCAGCAATAGCGACCAGTTCAACATGATTCCTAAAGATGAGAATCTGAACAGCTATGGAGACGACCTCAATGAGAGGGCAGACATACATCTGCTAAGTATTACTACACGATTGGGACTCAACATAACCGGTCCGGAGTTCCTCGGTGCAAAAACATCAGCCAAAATAGAGTCGGATTTTGCCGGTTTTGGAACAAGCAACACTGTACTCCGCATACGCCAAGCATACGCCAAGATGGACTGGGAGAGGCATAGCATATTGGCAGGACAAGCATGGCACCCGATGATGGGAGATATGATGCCTGACGTATTCAGCCTTGCCACAGGCGCCCCATTTACCCCATTCAGCCGCACACCACAACTAAGATACAACTATCTTACCGGTAAGTTTACACTTACAGCAACAGCACTATACCAGCTGCAATATCTCTCTTATGGTCCCAGCGCCAATAACTTGAATGAATCGGCGACCTCATTTGAGTATGCACGAAAAGCAATAATACCCGAATTGTATTTTCAGGTAATGTATAAGAACGACAAATTCATGGCTGGTGCAGGCGTTGACATTCTCACTATCAAGCCCCGCACAGAGTTCACCGATTCTATGGGCGTGAAAGTTAAATCGGATGAGTTGCTTACCAGCCTCTCTCCTACAATTTTTGCTTCATATAAAAATGGCGGTTTTGGTATTAAAGGTCGTGTAACATACGCCCAGAACGCCTCACACCTGAACATGCTCAGTGGCTACGGTGTAACAGAGATAAAAAACAACGGTGAGGTTGAATATGGTTCGCTAAGCAGCGTTACCGGTTGGATAGACATAACATATAAACAGAAACTTAAGAGAGGAACACTGACATGGTGCCTGTTCGGAGGTTATGGAAAGAACCTCGGTTGCGACAAAGAGTTTGTAAATCCGAAATACATGTACGTAAGAGGATATAAGAACATAGACCATTTCTGGAGAGTATCACCCAGCGTACTTTATACACACAACGCGATGCAGATTGGTGTTGAATATGAACCTACAACTGTCGGCTATGGTAAGATGAATGAAGATGGCAGCGTTGAGAAAGAGCGCTCTGTTACCAACCATCGTATATGTGTTATGATGAAATATAACTTCTGATTAGAAAAATAAACTCTAACAAAATTTAAAACACATGGCAAATTATAGTTTTAAAAGCATGCTGAAGAAATATGTTTCGGCAAGCATGTTACTTATTGTAGCTGCTATATTGGCAATAGTATGTGCAAATAGTGCAGCAAAAGAGTGGTATTTCGAACTATGGCAGAATGTTGTCAGCATCTCTATTGGAGACTTCAACCTATTCAGCCACAACGGACATGCACTAACCCTCAGCGAGGTTATAAACGATTTCCTAATGGCCCTCTTCTTCCTCTCTGTTGGTCTTGAGATAAAGCGCGAGTTCCTCGTCGGAGAACTCTCATCCACCAAGAAGGCAATGCTGCCGATAATCGGCGCTTGCGGTGGTATGGTTTTCCCCGTATTGGTTTTCTGGGTTCTTTGTCCCGATAATCCCGACATGCAACGTGGTCTGGCTATTCCTATGGCTACCGACATAGCCTTCTCACTTGGAGTGCTATCTGTATTCAGCAGCAGAGTTCCCACCGGATTAAAGGTATTCCTTGCAGCACTTGCTGTTGCCGATGACCTTGGTGGTATTATTGTAATTGCCCTATTCTACAGTTCGGACCTACACACCTCATTCCTTATTATGTCGGCTATATGTGTCGCAATAATGATAATAGGAAACAAACTCAAAGTCCACAATAAATTTTTCTATCTGCTCACAGGTCTTGTACTATGGTATACCATGCTCAACTCTGGTATACATGCAACCATCGCCGGTGTAATAACAGCATTCTGTGTTCCTGCCACACTACAAAAAGGCAGCGGTTTCTACCTCAATAGAATACGCGAGAACCTAGAAGGATTCCCTATTATAGACTCAAGTAAAAATGGGACTGTAATATTGTCACACGAGGAGATAAACAAGCTGAAGAGTATGGAGTCGGCAGCCGATAAGCTAATCAGTCCCTTGCAGGACCTTGAAGACAATTTACATGCACTTATAGGATACTTTGTAATTCCGGTATTTGCATTTGCCAATATTGGCATAGATATGTCTACAATGGGTTTAGATAGTCTTTTCTCTGGTGTAGGTCTCTCTGTAATGTGTGGTCTTGTAATCGGAAAACTCATTGGAGTATTTACATTCTCATGGGTAGCTGTAAAGGCTGGAATAGTAGCCCTTCCTGCCGGCGCCGACTGGAAATCATTTTCCGGTGTATGCGCATTGTGCGGTATAGGACTTACAGTCTCTATCTTTATCGCCGACCTATCATATGCCTCACTAACGGGTGGCAGCGCACTACTCGACCAGGCAAAGCTGGGTATCATATGCGGCTCTTTGATATCTGCAGTTATAGGTTGTATACTACTTAACATGTATCTTCCTCACAAAAAAGCTTGATTGTTTCAATCATATAAATAAAGGTATCGCTTCAGTTGAAGCGATACCTTTATTTATATGATTATTACTCGTTTACCATCCTCCAAACATATAAGCAGGCAGAGGGCGTGTAGTAGTATGGGCATCTATTTTGTCTGATACATCAGACAGCTGATGATAATCGGAATAACTCTCGTTGTAACACCACACACACTCCCAAGCAACAAATTTATTTTCAACGCAATATAAATATCAGAGATTTAACGCCACCTGTTGAAAACTTTATAAAAATTTGTTGTCAAAAGATTGTGGGGAATTGTGGGGAATTGTGTAATTTTGAAACGATTATACTATTTTGGAATAAAAGCATGCGGTTTACAGGCAACATAGAAGCTAAAACAGACAACAAAGGGCGCGTATTCTTACCTGCCTGTTTCCGTCGCATACTCCAATCGGAAGAGTGTGACAAGGTAATCCTGCGCAAGGATCCACATCAACAATGTCTTGTTCTCTATCCCGAAACCACATGGAATAAACTTCTTGACGAGCTTCGCGCAAGGTTAAACAGATGGGATGCACACGACCAAATGTTATTCCGTATGTTCGTATCCGATGCCGAAGAACTTGCGATAGACAGCAACGGCAGGATTCTTTTACAGAAAAGATATCGCGACATAGCGGCCATATCACAAGAGGTCCGATTCATAGGCATGGACGACACCATAGAGGTGTGGGCAAAAGAGATACTGGAACAGCCATTCATGAGTTCCGAAGAGTTCAGTAAGGAGCTTGAAAAGGTTATGCAAAGAGAGAAAGGAGGCAACAATGAGTAAAGAGACTACATATCACACTCCGGTAATGCTTAAAGAGAGTGTAGACGGTATGATGATAGATAGTAACGACATCTGTGTAGATGTGACATTCGGTGGAGGAGGCCACTCACGCGAAATTATCAGCCGTATGGGAGCCAAAGGTCACCTCTACAGTTTCGACCAAGATGAAGATGCCGAACAGAATGCCCCTGACGACAGTCGCTTTACATTCGTTCGTGGCAATTTCAGATACCTTTACAACTTCATGAGATACCACAATGTAGATCAAATTGACGCACTGCTTGCCGACTTAGGAGTATCGGGGCACCACTTCGATGATGAGACACGCGGATTCTCTTTCCGTTTCGATGCCGAGCTCGACATGAGAATGAACAAACGCGGAGGCAGAACAGCAGCACAACTGCTGAACGAGGCAAGCGAAGAGGAACTGACAAGAATATTCAAACTATATGGAGAGCTAAACTGCTGCAGAAAACTGGCAGCAACCATTGTTAAGCGTAGAGAAGAAAAACCTTTCCATCGAATAAACGATCTATTGGAGGCAGCCAAACCCTTTTGCCCGCCACAACGCGAGAAGAAAGAGATGGCCAAAATATTCCAAGCACTGCGCATAGAGATAAACCAGGAGGTTGAAAGCCTTAAGGAGATGTTAATCCAAGCAGAGGAACTGCTGAAACCAGGAGGGCGTCTGGTAGTAATAACCTACCACTCTATCGAGGATCGCATAGTAAAGAACTTTATGAAAAGCGGTAACATAGACGGAATAATTGAAAAAGATTTCTTTGGAAGGTCTACTTCACCTTTCGAGACCAAAAAGGTGATACTGCCGACAGCAGAAGAGATGGAAAGGAATCCACGCTCACGCAGTGCCAAACTTCGAATTGCAATAAAGATATAGAACAAACACCATGAGCAATAAAGAGAATACAACACCCAGAAAAAGAGGAAAGATTATAAACACCATATTGGGTGGCAAACTCTTCAAGAGCGATATCTTCATAAAGAACATTTGGCTCATACTACTCATTGTCCTATATGCTTTCATATATGTAAGCAACAGATACTCATATAGACAAGAGCTGAAAAGCATAAAGGCACTTCGTGCCGAACGCCAAGACATGAGATATCAACTATTGACCCTCCAAAGCGAATTCTCAGAAAAGAGCCGTCAGTCCAATATAGAGAAGTATGTCAATAAATACGATAGCAAATTAAAGACAGCAACAAACCCACCATTCACCATAAGGTAAAAAAGCAGCAAAAAGATGTTCATATACAAGAAGAACATAATACGTCGATTCAAGATACTGATAATCTTCGGATTCTCGGTTTGGGCACTACTTATTATAGCAAAGGCCATAATACTGATAACGCTCGAAAGACAATACTGGCTCGATGTATCAAAAAATGCCATTGTATACAATAGGATAATTGAGCCCAAGAGAGGAGATATCCTAAGTGACGACGGCGAGCTGCTGGTAAGCAACATGATAAAGTATAGGTTGTATATAAATTTCGACAACCTGAAAGATTACAGTTATGGTGATAAACGTAAAAAAGAGATAAAAGCCAAGAAAGACTCTATCTGGAACGAAGGACTCGACAGCTTGTGTATAGGATTGGCCAAGATATTCCCACAATGGGACAAAGAGACTTTCAAAAAACATCTTAATGCCGGACGAAACCTAAAGAAAGGGGACAAGAGCCGATTCGGTCGAAGAAAGTACCCTCTTTGCCCCGATCACCAGCTTTACGCCTCATATACACAATATCGTGCAGCCGAGGAACTGCCTATTTTGTGCGAGAAAAAGATATACTCGGGACTATCGGCCGATAAATTCATGTATAGAAAAAAATTTTTCGGTTCGCTTGCATACAGCACACTTGGCGACTATAAAGTTCTTGATAAAGGAGATTCCAAACGTCCTCCTAAAGTAGACAAGCATGGACTGGATGCGAAGTACGACTCAATACTTAGAGGCGTTGCAGGTATAATGCACAGCGAAAAAGAGAAAGAGATTATCGACATCCCTGTAATTCACGGTATGGATATACAGACCACTCTTAATGTAGGGATGCAGGATATCTGTGAAAAGGCTTTGAGAGACGGACTTACAAACTTCGGTTCTAAAGCAGGATGGGTAATTCTCATGGAGGTAAAGAGTGGAGACATAAAAGCTATTGTCAACCTATCACAAAATGATAATGGCGAATATATAGAGACATACGAAGCAAGCAAATATAACGAGACACCCAACCATGCTCTTGCCGACCTAAGAGAACCCGGCTCCATCTTCAAGCCTATAGCTCTTTCAATAGCACTTGAAGATGAGAAGATAAAGGAGGAGGACTCAGTAAGGACATACGGAGGAATACACTATATGCATGGGCGAGCAATACACGATGCTGTAAAACCAAAGAAGAAATGGCAGACCGTCACAGAGGTAATTCAGAACTCCTCCAACGTAGGAATGGCCTTGATTATAGACAGTGCCTACAAGGATAATCCCAAAAGGTTCACAGACCGACTTACAGAATTGGGAATGAAGACCAACTATAATCTGCTCGACTGCGAAAGAAGACCTACATTCCGTACACCCCAAAGCCCATTATGGTCAAAACCAGATCTGCAAGCTATGTCACGCGGATATGCCACCTCGCAAACAGCACTCAATATGATAACCTTCTACAATGGAATAGCCAACAATGGTGTACAGATGGCACCTCGCCTTGTAAAGGCCATATTGAAAGATGGTGATATAGTAGAGAGTTTCGACCCCGTTGTCCTTAACAACGAAATGCTATCGCCATCTACCATCGCATCCTTGAAAAGGATGCTCAGAGCTGTAGTAAACGAGCACAGAGCAACAGGTGCCAGAGCGAAGTCACAGAAAGTATCCATTGCAGGAAAGACCGGAACTGCACTTAACGACAAAGGCAACCTGCTTAGTTTCTGTGGGTTTTTCCCTGTTGAGGAACCGGAATATACATGCATTGTACAAAACATAAATAATATCGGAGGCGGAGGAAGCACATCGGCTGTAATATTCAAGGAGATTGCTGAAAAGATAATGGCCAAGAATGAACGCCGTCCACTTGCCAGTGCAGAAGATACAATAAATGCCAAGTTACCAAGAATAAAGCGAGGAAACCTGACAGCAGCCAGCTACATTCTCGATGAAATGGATATTGATATCAAGGAAGGGAATATAAGTGACGACCTTGAAGACCCATCATGGGGAGTTGTGAAAGCCGACAGTATCGGGAATATAATAATGGAAAGCAGAGAACTTAACAGCAACGTTATCCCTAACGTAATTGGAATGGGAGCGAAAGATGCTGTATATCTGATGAACTGCGCAGGAGTGAATGTAACAATAAGCGGATATGGTAAAGTAACCTCGCAAAGTATTTCGGCAGGACAAAAAGTCGCTAAAGGCACACATGTAAGATTAACGTTAAAACCATAAAGGAGAGTAAGATGAAACTGAATGTACTTATAAAGGAGATACAATATACACAAATGGTTCTTCCCAAAGAGGAGGTGGAAATAAGCGGAATAGACATCGACTCACGTAAAATAAAGGAGGGATACGCTTTTGTAGCCATGCGTGGTACACAAGTAGACGGTCACGAATATATTGCAGCAGCCGAGGAGAATGGTGCATCGGTCATAATTTGCGAAGATATGCCACAGAAACTGAATCCATCGGTAGCTTATGTGAAAGTAGCCGATGCATCGGCTATTGTGGGCAAGGTTGCGACAACCTTTTATGGAAATCCGACCGATAAAATGAAGTTGGTGGGAGTAACAGGAACAAACGGTAAGACCACTATTGCAACATTGTTATACAGACTCATGCGCAGCATGGGACATCGCTGCGGACTTATATCTACCGTATGCAACTACATAGATGGGAAGGAGTATCCCTCGACGCACACAACACCCGATGCAATAACGCTAAACCGATTGTTGGGCGAAATGGCCGAACAAGGATGTGAATATGCTTTTATGGAGGTCAGTTCACATGCTTTGGCGCAAGGACGTGTAGGAGGTTTGAAATTTGCAGGAGGCATATTCACGAATCTGACACGCGATCATATTGATTTCCACGAAACAATGGATAACTATCTAAAGGCTAAAAAGAGTTTCTTCGATATGTTGCCCAGAGACGCATTTGCAATAACCAACCTTGACGACAAGAATGGCATGGTAATGTTACAAAACACTCGTGCCGACATAAAGAGATATTCAACAAGGACAATATGCGACTACAAAGGACGAATCATAGAAACACATCTCGATGGGATGCTATTGGAATTCAACAACATAGAGTTCAGTACTTTACTAACAGGACGATTCAATGTAAGCAATCTTCTGGCAATCTTCGGTACAGCAGTCGAACTTGGCAAGAAACCCGAAGATGTACTGCAAGTGCTTAGCGCCATGCAACCGGTTTCGGGCCGTTTCGAGACAATGCGCTCAAAGGATGGTGTCTTTGCAATCGTCGATTATGCCCACACGCCCGATGCCATAAAGAATGTGCTTGGAACTGTAAATGAGGTACTTCATGGCAAGGGAAATGTAATAACAGTCATCGGCGCCGGAGGCAACCGTGATAAAGGCAAACGTCCATTAATGGCACAAGAGGCTGTAAAAGCAAGCAATAGGGTTATCATAACATCGGATAATCCGCGTTTCGAAGAGCCACAAGATATTATAAACGATATGTTGGCCGGACTCACCGATGAGCAGAAAAAGAAAGTAATTGCCATCAGCGATCGTAAGGAGGCTATAAAAACAGCATGCGCACTTGCAAGCAAAGGCGATGTTGTGGTAGTAGCCGGCAAAGGGCACGAAAACTACCAAGATATAAAAGGTGTAAAACATCACTTCGATGACAAAGAGGTTATAAATGAAATTTTCAATCTTTAAATAATAAAAGAGCATGCTTTACGAGCTATCGAAAATATTACAGGAGTATGATATACCGGGAGCACGTCTTCTTGGGTATACATCATTCAGAGCACTGTCGGCAATAGTTATAGCGCTACTAATTTCTACCATATTCGGACAGTATTTCATTAGTCTGTTCCGTCGACACCAAATATCGGAAACGCTACGCGACCTTGACAGTAACAACTTGAAGAAAGGCGTCCCCACTATGGGTGGACTGATTATTATAGCTGCGATTTTAGTTCCTTGCCTACTCATAGGCCGTCTTAACAACATATATATGCTATTGTTGCTAGTAACCACCGTATGGCTTGGAATAATTGGTTTCATAGACGACTATATAAAGACATTCAAGAAAAACAAAGAGGGTATTCCGGGAAAGGTAAAGGTTGTAGCTCAAGTAGCTTTAGGACTTCTGATTGGTATTACACTATACCTGAGCCCACAAGCTGTAATGCGAGAAAACGTATCGGTAAATGTTGGTAACAATGTTGTTGAGATACAGCACCGTACTACCCCAGAGAAACTGAACAAGACAACAATCCCATTTATAAAGAATCACAATTTCGACTATAATGAGCTATTCTCTTTCTGTGGGAAATATGCAAATGCAGCCGGATGGATATTCTTTGTAATAGTAACTGTATTTATTGTTACAGCTGTATCAAATGGGGCCAACCTTAACGATGGAATGGATGGAATGTTATCGGGCAATGCAGCAATAATGGGTGTGGCACTGGCAGTCCTGGCATATGTCTCGAGCCACGTCGGATGGGCTGAATACCTAAATATAATGTATCTCCCGGGTAGCGAGGAGGTTGTTATCTTCTCTTTCGCCTTTATTGGAGCGCTTATAGGCTTTCTATGGTACAATTCACATCCCGCGCAGGTTTTCATGGGAGATACCGGAAGCCTTACCATAGGCGGTATTATAGCTGTTATAGCAATATTATTACACAAAGAGATATTACTGGTTCTATTGTGCGGAATATTCGTGGTAGAGAATCTTTCAGTGATACTGCAGACAGCATACTTCAAACGGGGCAAGAAGAGAGGAGTAAAACAGCGTCTGTTCCGATGTGCGCCCCTGCACCACCACTACACCATAACTGACAACAAATTGGACCCCGAATGTAGCTACGTGTTCAAAGGGCCCGAAAGACCCATGCACGAGTCGAAAGTAACAGTAAGATTCTGGATTGTTACAATAATAATGGCAGCGATAACCCTAATGACATTGAAGATAAGATAATATGGAGAAACGTATAGTTGTATTAGGAGCAGGAGAAAGCGGAGCAGGTGCAGCCATACTTGCAAACAAATTGGGATTCGATGTTTTTGTATCGGATTACGGGACTATCTCGGATAAGTACAAGAATATGCTTGACGAGCATAATATTGTATGGGAAGAGAAGCAACATACAAAGGAACTTATCCTCAATGCCCACGAGATAATAAAGAGCCCCGGGATACCAAACAACGCACCAATTGTTTCGGAAGCAAGGGAGGCCGGAATACCTATAATCTCGGAGATTGAATTCGCCGGTCGATATACTAAAGCAAAGATGGTATGTATAACCGGAAGCAATGGCAAGACAACAACGACATCGCTCATATATCATATATTCCAACAGGCAGGTTTGAATGTCGGTTTAGCCGGAAACATAGGAAACAGCCTTGCTCTGCAGGTTGCACAAGGAGACAAGGACTATTATATTGTAGAGTTGAGCAGTTTCCAACTCGACAATATGTACGAGTTCAGAGCCAATGTAGCGGTACTTATGAACATAACACCTGATCATCTCGACAGATACGACCATTGCATGCAAAACTATGTGGATGCCAAGTTCCGTATAATACAGAATCAGGGGCCCGACGATGCTTTTGTTTTTTGGAACGATGACCCCATAATACAAAACGAGCTTACAAAATATAAACATGGCAAACTATATCCCTTTGCAGAAAAGAGAGAAGAGGGACTTGCTGCATACACCGAAGAACACAAAATTATATTTACAGAGCCCACTCCCTTCAACATGGAACAGGAGGAGTTGTCACTGACAGGTAAGCACAACCTATACAATTCAATGGCTGCCGGAATATCAGCAAATGTTGCAGGAATACGCAAAGAGACAATACGCGAAGCGCTAAAGAGCTTTCAAGGTGTAGAGCACAGATTGGAGAAGGTGGCACGTATAAAGGGAGTTGAGTTTATCAACGATTCGAAAGCTACAAATGTAAACAGTTGCTGGTATGCACTTCAAAGCATGAAAAACAAGACTGTACTGATTTTAGGTGGAAAAGATAAGGGTAACGATTATAGCGAAATAGCCGAGCTTGTACGCGAGAAGTGCAGTGCACTCATATTCATGGGAGCCGATAACAGCAAGTTACATAAATTCTTTGACAGTTTCGGACTGCCTATTGCAGATGTTGACTCAGTTCAGGGATGCATTAGTGAGGCTGTACGTCTTGCTAAAGAAGGAGAGACTGTTTTGCTGAGTCCATGTTGTGCAAGTTTTGACCTATTCAGCAGCTACGAGGACAGAGGACGCCAGTTCAAAGAGGAGGTATACAAACTAAAGAAGGAGAACAATGAGTAACGGAATTACGGCAAGACTATTCAAAGGAGATCGTATCATTTGGTGCATTTTCTTTACTCTGTGCATTCTATCATTGATAGAGGTGTTCAGTGCAAGTAGTCGCCAGACATACGACAAGAGCTACTGGATACCTATAACCCGACATGCCATTTTTATAATAAGCGGCGTCTTTATTACATGGTTTATCCATACCATGAAGGCATCATGGATAAAGAGCTCCACAAGGGGGGTATACATAATAGGTATTGCCATGCTTGTGTATGCACTTGTAGGTGGTGGTGCCGAACTGAACAGCAGCTTACGATGGATAGAGATATTCGGATATAAGTTCCAGCATTTCGAGGTTGTCAAATTAGGTGTCGTAATGTTCATATCTCTTATACTGGCAAAAGCACAGAAGGAGGAAGGTACAAGACTCACATGGGACGAATCGATGGAACTCATAAGCCGTAGCCTTAGAGGGGACGGCAGACGCGGTGACTATACAATGTTACTCATTCTATGTACAGCCTTGTTACCATGTATATTCATAATTACAGAAAACCTCTCCACCGTAGCTATCATACTCGTTGTATCATTCACAATGATGTTCGTGGGACGTGTCAATTGGAAACACTTGACAACTCTTATAACGATAGGAGTAGTTGGAATTGGAATAGGTATAGGAACACTTCTGAGCTTGCCCGACAGTGTTAAGGATTATGGAAAAATCGGAAGCAAGTTAATCACATGGAGAAACAGAATTGCAAACATTGCAAATTCCGATGCCCCCAAACGTCCCGAAGAGGTAAAAATAAGCGGTAACGAACAGTATATATACTCTAAAGTAGCGATTGCCGAGGGTGGTCTTTTAGGACGCGGCCCAGGCAACTCGGTTCGTCGCGACTTTATACCACATGCCAATAACGACTATATATTTGCAATAATACTGGAAGAACTTGGATTGATTGGGGGAGTTTTCACTATAATACTATACCTTACTCTTTTGTACCGTTGCGGAATCATTGCAAAAGATTGTGAAGATCCCTACTCTACATTCCTTGTCATAGGAATAGGTATACTTATAGCCTTCCAAGCATTTATGCACATGACTATATCTGTATCATCAATAGTGACAGGACAACCGTTACCACTGATAAGCCAGGGCGGTACTTCGTTTATCATAAACTGTACATACATAGGAATTGTATTGTGCATAAGCCGTTACGTAAACAAACAGGAAAACAAACCAGCTACAAATATGCAATAACCTAAAAACATCTCTATTATGGAAAAGAGTTATAGAATAATAATCAGCGGTGGAGGCACCGGAGGACACATTTTCCCCGCTTTATCAATAGCCGACACAATACGCAGCAAACATCCCGACGCCGAGATACTTTTTGTAGGTGCCGACAATAGAATGGAGATGCAACGTGTACCGGAAGCCGGATACAAGATTATAGGATTACCAATCGCCGGTTTTGACAGAAAAAAGCTATGGAAGAACATCAAGGTACTATGGCTTATTCTGAAAAGTCAGAGAATGGCAAAAAAGATTATCAAGGAGTTCAAGCCCCATGTAGCAGTGGGCGTAGGAGGATACGCAAGCGGCCCTACACTGAAGATGGCAGCCAAGATGAATATCCCGACACTTATACAAGAGCAGAACTCCTATGCCGGAGTTACAAACAAAATATTGTCGCGCAAAGCAAAGATGATATGTGTAGCATATGATGGCATGGAGCGTTTCTTTCCACACGAGAAGCTGAAACTAACAGGCAACCCTGTCAGAGGCAGTTTGCTCGAGAGACAAAATAACCGCATCGATGCCATGAAAGAGATGGGACTCGACCCACAGAAAAGATGCCTGCTGGTAGTAGGCGGCAGCCTCGGCGCCAGAAGCATAAACGAGAGCATCATTGCACAGTTAAATATGATAAAGGAGAATAGTGATATCCAATTCATATGGCAAACAGGCAAAATCTATTTCGAAGAGATGAAAGAGAGAGTTGCCAAGGCCGGCAAGCCCGAAAACCTGATTGTAACAGACTTTGTTTCAAACATGGCAAATGCCTTGAGCGCAGCCGATCTTGTTGTATCACGTGCAGGTGCTGGTTCAATCTCCGAGTTCGCACTATTGGGTAAAGCAGTAATACTTGTACCGTCACCCAATGTATCGGAAGACCATCAGACGAAAAATGCAATGGCACTTGTAGAAAAAGGGGCTGCCATACATATAGCCGACAAAGATGCAAAAGAGCAGTTGCTAGCAACAGCCATATCGGTAATAAAAGAGGAAGACAGACTGAATAGCCTTAGCAACAATATTCTTGGATTGGCAAAACCAAACGCAGCGCAGCAGATTGCCAATGAGGTACTGATGCTTGCAGATGCATATATAGAGAAAGAGACAAGAAGAAAAAAGGAGAACTTGAAATAATGGAACTCAATAATATAAAATCGGTATATTTCCTGGGAGCCGGAGGTATAGGCATGAGCGCACTGGTGCGCTACTTTCTCAGTGAAGGAAAGTTTGTGGCAGGCTATGACCGTACTCCCAGCCAACTAACATCCAACCTTATATCGGAAGGGGCATTGCTACACTTTGACGAAGATGCAGATGCCATTCCACAAGAGTGCCGCGACAAGAATACAACACTTGTTGTATACACACCTGCAATACCCGAAGGGCACAAGGAGTGGGATTATTTCCGCCAGAACGGATTTACCATAAAAAAACGTGCCCAAGTGCTTGGTATAATCACAGGTAATCGTCGTGGTGTATGTGCAGCCGGCACACATGGCAAGACTACAACTTCAACAATGACGGCACATCTGCTACAACAGTCACATATTGGATGCGCAGCTTTTCTTGGTGGAATATCAAAGAACTACAAAAGCAACCTTCTGTTAACAGACAAGAGCGATTTTGTCGTGATAGAAGCCGATGAGTACGACCGTTCGTTCCTGCACCTTACACCATACATCGCAACTATAACAAGTGCCGATGCCGACCATCTTGATATATATGGGAACAAAGAGAACTATCTTGAGGCTTTTGCCCAATTTACCGAACGCATACGCGAGGATGGATATCTTATTATACACGAAGGGCTAGAGGTTGTACCACGTACCAAGCCAGGTGTAACAGTATATACATATGGACGCGCCGATGGAGACTTTCATGCAAAAAACATACGCATAGGATGTGGAACAATTCTATTTGACTATGTATCACCATGGCAAATAGTAGAAGACATAGAACTTGGAGTACCTGTGAGCATAAACATTGAGAATGGCATTACAGCTATGGCAATGGCCGAAATATGTGGAGCTACAGCTGAGGAATTACGAAATGGCATGAGAAGTTTTGCTGGGGCCGAGAGACGTTTCGACTTTCATTTGAAAGAGGAAAACATAGTACTACTCAGCGATTATGCACATCATCCCGATGAGATAAAGGCATGTGCCGAATCCATGAGAGCGCTATATAACGACAAGAAGATAAGTGTAATTTTTCAGCCACACCTATATAGTCGTACTGCCGATTTCTATAAAGAGTTTGCAACAAGTCTTTCACTATTTGACGAAGTCATACTGCTTGATATATATCCTGCACGCGAGTTACCGATACCAGGAGTCACCAGCCAGCTTATATACGACCTACTTGCACCCAAAGTGAGCAAAAGGATGTGCTTACGCAAGGATGTATTAAGTGTTGTAGAAGAGTTGAAAGAGAGTTTCGAGGTGCTTGTTACACTTGGAGCAGGAGACCTTGATAATGATGTATCTCAAATAGCTAAAATACTTAAAGATAGACAATGCTGAAAAAGATTCTTCTGATAGTAACAGCAGGCTTTCTGGGTGCCTACATAGCTTTCGCGCTACTCTTCTTGCCGACAAAAGAAGATAGCGTGGAGTGCTCTGGTATGAATATAAGCATCGAAAACAACGAGCATCATGTACTTGGCATACAAGATATTGAGAGAATCCTCAAGGAGAAAGGGTTGACACCTAAAGGTCGGTCACTGAGTGAAATAGATTGCTCATTGATAGAACAGAACATAAAGAAACTCTCTATAGTAAAAGAGTGTGAGTGCTATAAAACTCACAAAGGAGCAATAAATATAGACATTGAATGTAAAGAGCCGATAATGCTTGTATACACCATCGATGATGGCAGATTCTGTATAGACAGCTATGGGGATATTATAGAGGGAGTGAATAGCAGCATCTATTTGCCTGTTGCAAGCGGTTATATTGAGCGTAATATGGCAAAAAAAGAGTTACTTGATATTGCACTATTACTAAAAGAAAACCAGTTTTGGCAAGAACAGATTGAACAGATATATTTTACAAACAAGAGGGAGATTGTTTTTGTTCCCAGAGTAGGTAACCACACTATTGAAGCAGGAACAGCAAAGAACATCAAAAAGAAACTGGAGAAGTTAGAAGAGTTCTACAAGAAAGGATTGAACAAGATCGGTTGGAACAAATATTCAAAACTCAATATAGAGTTTGACAACAGAGTTATTGGAACAAGAAGAGAATAGAACATTATGACTAAGAATAACTACATAGTAGCCATTGAGGTTGGTTCCTCAAAGATATCGGGTGCCATCGGTATCCACACGGTTTCAGGTGTTAGGATATTAGCATATGCAAGTGAACCCGTAAGCAACTTCATATCTAAAGGCGTAATACGTAATGTTGATGAGACCGGAAACAGTCTTACAAGCCTCATAAACCGCCTCGAGACACAAATAGAAAATATACATATAGAAAAAGCATATGTCACATTCGGAGGAATGTCGATGCACTCAATAAAGTCATCAGTGACAAGAGAATTCGAAAGTTTTACAAAGATAACCCAAGAGATAATAGACGAGATTTCTTTGGAAAACGAAAGTATATTCAACGTTCCCGATGGCTACCAAAAGATACAGGTTGTACCCCAAGAGTACAGGCTTAATGGCGAGACTAGTGCAATGCCTATAGGCACACCGACATGCCGAATTGAATGTAACTTCCTTAATATAATTATACGCGAACAGTATATGAAACAGCTCGAAGAGAGTTTCGAGATGGCAAAAATAAAGATTGCCGATAGTTTCAATGCCGCAAAGATTGAGGCCGACCTATTGCTTAGCGATGAAGAGTTGACAGCAGGAACCGCTTTGGTGAATATAGGTGCAGACACTACTACTGTCGCTATTTATACAAACAGATTGTTGCGAAAGATAACAGTTATACCTCTAGGCAGTGCGAATATCACAAAAGACCTGTGTGCCGAGCAGATAACAATAACCGAGGCCGAACAGATAAAAATTTTCAAAGGCTACAGAGCAGATGAAGAGGAGCATAGTAATATCCCTACCGAGCTACTTAACGAGGTTATCTCGGGACGTATGATTGAAATTCTCCAGAACATAAAGTACCAAATTGAGAGTTCGGGCGAAAACATCGGACGTATAGTCTTTACAGGAGGCGGTTCAAAACTAAAGAACATCAGTGCCATAATTGAAGATAACCTGCCAAACTATAGAATACGTATTGCGACAGATATAGAGATGGGATTTACACACAGCGATGAGCTACCTATAACAACCGGAGCCATAACCCCCACCTTGTTCGGACTATTAAGCAAAGGAGAAGAGAATTGTTGTGAAGAGGAGATTACTGCACCCAAAGACGCTGTAATACAGAACGATCTCTTTGAGAAAGAGAAGAAAGAAGATGAGGTAGAGAAGCCGGTGAAGAAAGAAGATGACAAGAAAGAGGGCATATCGGAGATAACAGGGAAAGAGAATCAGAAACTAAATAAAAAAAGGAACAATCCTATTGACAGGATAAAGACTCTGTTTGGAGATTGGATAGACAATGTGACAGAGGAGGAGGATAGTTATAATAACAATAATGACGAAGAGTTATAGAATTGAAGATACAAGGAGGTACAATAATGAACGAAGAACTGAAAAATAACAACATATTACCGTTCGCAATTCCGCATGGTATCCCACGCATAATAAAGATTATTGGTGTAGGTGGAGGTGGAAGCAATGCTGTCAAGAACATGCATAAGGAGGGCGTACACAATGTATCATTCGCAATCTGTAACACAGATATGCAGGCTCTTAACGACTCACCCATCTCTGTAAAGATACAACTTGGCGACAAGACGACCGAAGGACTGGGTGCCGGAAATGACCCTAATGTAGCACGTGCTGCAGCCATTGAAAGCAGGGAGGAGATAGAGAAACTCTTTGATGATGGAACCAAAATGGTGTTCATTACAGCCGGCATGGGTGGTGGAACCGGCACAGGAGCTGCCCCCATAGTTGCAGAGATTGCAAAGGCAAAGGGTATGCTCACTGTGGGAATTGTCACTATCCCGTTCCGCTTTGAGCTTGGAGGCAAGATTAAACAAGCCCTTAAAGGCGTCACTGAAATTGCCAAGCATGTAGATGCCCTTCTGGTAATAAATAATCAGAGACTACTGAGCATCTATCCCGAACTGACACTAAAGGAGGGATTCAAGAAAGTTGACGAAGTACTTACTACTGCAACAAAAAGTATAGCCGAAATCATTACAGCTCGAGGAACCATAAACCTCGACTTCAGAGATGTAAAGAAGGTCCTAAAGAACGGAGGTGTAGCCATCATGAGCTACGGCATAGAATCGGGCGACCAACGTATAGCAAAAGCTTTTAGAAAGGCTCTGCACTCACCGCTACTTAACGATAACGATATATACCAGTCGAAGAAAATACTGTTCAACATCTACGAAAACCCCAATTCACCGATAAAAGTTGCCGAGATGGAGGAGATAGAGGCCTTCATGAAGAAGTTTACCGATGAGGATATAGAGGTTATATGGGGTGTAAGCGAAGACTATGCACTAAACGAAGGAGATGTAAAAGTGACTGTACTTGCAACCGGTTTTGGTATGAAGAACATACCTGATCTTGAGCCGATAATAAAGAAAGAGGAAGAGGAGAAAGAGGCTCTTACACGCGAAGAACTTGCCAAGCAAAAGGCCGAAGAGGAGGAGTTGCAAAAGATGGCCGCTGTATTCTACAAACAGGACTATCGTATATTCATATTCGAAGGCGAAGAGATGTTCGATGAAGATTTCATTGCATGTATAGAGAGTTCACCTACATACAAACGTACTG
This sequence comes from Bacteroidaceae bacterium, assembly GCA_017507105.1. Classification (GTDB taxonomy): domain Bacteria; phylum Bacteroidota; class Bacteroidia; order Bacteroidales; family Bacteroidaceae; genus HGM04593. Next base: position 137,615 of record JAFWBM010000039.1, on the reverse strand, counting down.
CGCAAGAGCTTGAGCAGATGAAAAGCCGAAGAAAGGCTTTACAGGATGCAGCAAACCAGAGAGAAGAGTATAACCTAACAGAAGAATAATTTAATTATGGAACTTTATAACACTATCAGCAACGATATAAAGGAGGCCATGAAAGCGCAAGACAAAGTAGCTCTTGCCACACTCCGTAATATAAAGAAAGTGCTTTTGGAAGCAAAAACTGCACCAGGAGCCAATGACACCGTAAGTGACGAGGATGCAATAAAGATTATCCAAAAACTTGTAAAACAAGGACGCGAATCGGCACAACTATACGAGAGCCAGAATCGTAACGACCTTGCGCAAGAAGAACTTGCCCAAGTCTCTGTTATGGAGAAATATTTACCGAAGCCTCTAAGCGATGAGGAGATAAATCAAGCCGTAAAGGAGATAATTGCTGAACTCGGAGTCACATCAATGCAGGAGATGGGTAAGGTAATGGGAGTTGCAAGCAAGCGCCTTGCAGGAAAAGCAGACGGACGCACCATCTCGACAATAGTAAAGTCCCTGCTATCTTAATTAACTGAAGAGTTCACGCAATATCTCAATCGATTTTATATCGGGAAGTTCGGGGATATGCAGACGATAATAGTTGTGTAGTAATGTAAGATATTGCCATCTTGCATTTCTACTCAACTGTAAAATGTGCATAGAAGAATAGTCCACTCCCAAAATATCAATGAAAACTGATGTATCTTCGGGAGTAAGATACTGAGAGTGTAGGGGTAACTCATGTACTATACATCCTGCAGCAAGGTCAAAATAGGAGCCAGCAATTGCCTCTTCGACATTTGGAGCTATACCAAGAAACCTTGTAAGATGTAGCAGGAAAACTATGTGAAAATTGGCATATCCCTCGGATGCGCTATCCAACCAGTTAAGCGAATAATCCAAAAAAGCATATAGTGACTCACTCTCTCCTTCTTCACGCAAGACAGCTGAAAGAAAATCGGCCAGATAAAGCGCGATAGACGACTTAACAACATCATAAGGGATAGAGCCATACATTACATGCGGCTGCACCTCGGAAAGACGCGACAAGGAGCCATTGCCCTTATATGTTGCCGTAAACGATAGTATCGACAATGGTTGGAACAGTACATTGCGCACTTTTGAACGCTTGCTGCGCGAAACAGGAACAAGAAATGATTGCCTTCCATGCGATTGGGTATACATATCAGCAATCATCAAATTATCGCTATATTTAATTGTGCGTAACACTACACCTATGAATTTCTCGACCATTGTGTCTGCAATTTCTGTATTGAACGAACAAAACTACAAAAAAAACTTCAAAATCTTTGCCAATTCAAAAAAAAAGACTTACCTTTGCAACCGCTTAACATCCGAAGATAAGATTTTTCGGTCATCCTAACGGATACAAGCAAGGCCCATTCGTCTATCGGCTAGGACGCAAGATTTTCATTCTTGAAAGAGGGGTTCGATTCCCCTATGGGCTACAAGTAAAACGATAAAACATTTATAAAGAGATGGCAAACCATAAATCATCACTTAAGAGAATCCGTCAGACAGAGAAGAAGAATCTGCAAAACCGTTATTATGGCAAGAACATGCGTTCAGCAGTTCGTGGCCTTCGTGCTATGACAAACAAAGAAGAAGCATTGGCTAAGTTCCCCGAGGTACAGAAGATGCTTGACAGAATGGCAAAGCGCGGTCTTATCCATAAGAACAAAGCAGCCAACCTCAAGTCTGGCTTATGCGCAAGAATCGCTAAGTTAGCCTAAATTTCAAGACAAATATATTTACCTAACGTAAGGCCGGATTTTCATCCGGCCTTTTGAGTATTGGTACTAACAACACCAGGATAGCAAAACCGGTTTCAGCACATTTTTTGCAGACAAGAGTTAGGAGTAAGCAAACGTAGTGCCAAGCCTGTTTGAACAATGCCGAGAGAGAGCATCTTATGCAAAGCCGCAAAAGCAAAGCAAGCAAAAAAACTCAATAACAAACAACATCAAAGAGACACAAGAAATACCTTAAGGTATTTCTTTTTTGCCTTTAATAACTTGCATATTACGTCATATTTTTGTATTTTTGTTCGTTTTTTAAGCTACTAGACTTTAACAGATTAACACCATATGAGCGAAGAATTAAAAGGCAGTTCATCGGCCAGCTATTCAGCCGACAGCATACAAGTATTGGAAGGGCTTGAAGCAGTACGCAAGCGCCCCGCCATGTACATTGGAGATATAAGCGAGAAAGGTCTCCATCATCTTGTCTATGAGGTTGTAGACAACTCTATTGACGAGGCTATGGCCGGTTATTGTACACATATAGATGTAACCATAAACCCCGGCAATTCAATTACCGTACAAGATAACGGACGAGGAATTCCCGTCGACATGCACGAAAAAGAGAACAAATCGGCCTTGGAGGTTGTAATGACAGTATTACATGCCGGTGGTAAGTTCAACAAAGATTCTTATAAAGTTTCAGGAGGATTGCACGGCGTGGGTGTTTCGTGTGTGAATGCCCTATCTAGACACATGAAGACAGAGGTCTTCCGCGATGGCAAACACTATGAGCAGAACTATGCTTATGGCAAACCATTGGAAGACGTACATTGCGTAGGTGAAACAGACAAAAGGGGAACACGCCAAACATTCCAGCCCGATGACACAATTTTCATTGCAACCGAATACCAATACGACATCCTTGCAACACGCCTAAGAGAGTTGGCATACTTAAATGCTGGAATAACAATAAGCCTTACCGATTTGCGCGAGACCGACGATGAGGGCAAAAACAGACATGACACATTCTACTCTACAGAAGGACTTAAAGAGTTTGTCCGTTATATAGATTCGTCACGCACACCATTGATAGGCGAAGTTATATATCTTAATACAGAAAAGCAGGGCATTCCTATTGAAGCCGCAATCATATACAACAACGGATATAGTGAGAATGTACACTCCTATGTAAATAACATCAACACCATTGAAGGAGGAACACACCTCGCAGGATTCCGTCGTGCTCTTACCCGTACCCTCAAGAAATATGCCGACGATACAAAGGCACTGGAAAAGGCAAAGGTAGAGATCTCGGGTGAAGATTTCCGCGAGGGACTCACAGCCATAGTATCGGTAAAGGTAGCAGAGCCCCAGTTCGAGGGACAGACAAAGACAAAACTTGGTAACAACGAGGTTACCGGTGCCGTAGACCAAGCTGTTGGAGAAGCGCTTACATACTATCTTGAAGAGCACCCTAAAGAAGCTAAGATGATAGTAGATAAAGTAATCCTTGCTGCAACCGCACGAATCGCAGCACGCAAAGCACGCGAGAGCGTACAACGCAAGAGTCCGATGAGCGGTAGCGGAATGCCTGGAAAACTTGCCGATTGTTCTGATAAAGATCCTGCAAACTGCGAATTATTCCTTGTCGAGGGAGATTCGGCTGGTGGTTCAGCAAAACAGGGACGTAAAAACACATTCCAGGCGATATTGCCTCTTCGCGGTAAGATTCTGAATGTAGAGAAAGTTATGTGGCATAAGGCCTTTGAGAGCGATGAGGTAAACAACATAATCCAGGCACTAGGCGTGCGTTTCGGATTGGATCCTGAAGACAGCAAAAAAGCCAATATAGACAAGCTACGCTACCATAAAATCATAATGATGGCCGATGCCGACGTAGACGGTGCGCATATCGGTACACTAATCATGACACTCTTCTACCGTTATATGCCAGAAGTAATAGAAGGCGGATACCTTTATATGGCAATGCCCCCGTTGTACAAATGCAGCAAAGGCAAGATAGAGAAATACTGTTACAATGACAACGAGAAAGATGCATTCATACAGGAGTTCGGCGGAAACGAAAAGGATATAAACATCCAACGATATAAGGGTCTTGGAGAAATGAACCCAAAACAACTTTGGGATACGACAATGAACCCCGAGACACGCACCCTGAAACAGGTAACAGTACGCGATGCTCAAGAGGCCGACTACGTATTCTCAATGTTAATGGGCGACGATGTTGGTCTTAGAAGAGAGTTTATAGAGAACAATGCAACATATGCAAATATTGATGCATAAAAGTGCGATAAGGTAAATTGTTTATAAGGTACAGCTATATCAACAATTAATCTTCAACTAAATTCAAAAGAATGGCGACCTGGTCGCCATTCTTCGTATCTAAACAGCACGTCCGAAAGCAACTACAAGCTGTAGGTTTTTTGGCAGAATTGGCCCAACAACTTCTCTGTCAAGGTTTTCCACATCACATATAATCCCTTTAAGCCCCATTTCCGAAGCGCGCATCAACATGGACTGAAGAAGCATTCCTAAAAGTAATCGGTTGCATGAACCGTATTCATCTTTTGAAGATATCAATATATACCCTTTATAGCCATTGCCTAATGAAGAGGATAGCAATTCTGCCCTATCACCTATGAGTGTAGAAAGCAAGAAACTATCATCACACAATGGAATAATATCTGAAATAGATGCTATAGCAGAGAGCTGATCCTCACGCAAACAATATAACACATCCACAGAAGAGGTAAAGAGCTTTTTAATCATCCGTACAACTCCATTATTATTTTTAGGTGCGACTATATGTTTTGAACGCTCGTTATACTGTTCTAAACGTCTCTCAAGAAAATTATCGGCCATCCTTATTGATAATCAGTTATAGATAAACAAAAAAAGCCTCGAATAATCGAGGCTTTTCTGAGGTACCTGGCGGATTCGAACCGCCGTACACGGTTTTGCAGACCGCTGACTAAGCCACTCATCCAAGGTACCATGCGCAAGCATCATTGCTATGCGACTGCAAAGATAGAAACACTTTTTCGAAAAGCAAAAAAAAGAGCGCACTTTTTTAAGATAAAAGCATAAAAATAGAACATAAAGACCTATATTCGCAGATAAAACCGTTACAGCATGCTAAGAAAAGTTGCAGAATACATAAAAAAAGAGAAACTGCTTAAAGAGAACGACAGAGTAATTGTTGCCCTAAGCGGAGGTGCAGACTCTGTAGCACTGCTCCACATTCTGCATAAGCTGGGATTTGAGATACTGGCAGTACATTGCAACTTTCACCTAAGAGGCGAAGAGAGCATGAGGGACCAATATTTTGCAGAAACACTATGCAAAAGACTCGGTATAACCATCAAAATCATTGACTTTGACACCGAGGAACATGCCAGAAAAAATAAGATATCAATAGAAATGGCAGCACGTGAACTCCGCTACACAGCCTTCGAGCAAATCAGAGCCGAGGAGAGAGCTGCAGCTATCGCTGTAGCCCATCACCGCAACGATTCGGCCGAGACACTATTACTTAACCTGATGCGTGGCTGCGGAATAAAAGGCTTGCATGGAATACGTCCCAAGAACGGTTTTATAATACGTCCATTACTGACTACAGATAGGGAAGAAATACTAAAATACCTCGAAAACGAGCACGAGGAATATGTAACCGATAGCAGTAACCTGAAGACAGACTACACACGCAACAAGGTACGACTTGAACTACTACCAATAATGTCACAGATAAACCCATCAATAGTAGAGACACTAGCCGTAACTGCAGAACGTATTGCCTGGGCCGAAGATGTATATAGAAATGCTATAGAAGAGAGTATTAACAGGATATACGATGAGGGTGTAATAGATATTGATTCACTAAAAAAAGAGAAATCCCCACAGACTATACTACATGAAATTCTATCTCCACTTGGTTTCAATAGTACACAAGTAGGAGAAATTTTCAACAACTTAAATGGTGAGAGTGGACGACGTTACCAATCAAAAGAATGGGAAGTAGTTAAAGACCGCAATAAACTTATCACACGCCCCATTCGAGAAGAATTCAAGGAGAGAATATTATTACCTGATGAAGGAAACGTTGGGACACCATATGGCACATTGGAAATAAGGATATGCCATTTCAACGGAGAGATCTCTAAGTCGACAGAAAGCGCCAGTCTTGATATTGAAAAACTCCACATGCCCCTCACACTACGACGCACTGCAAAAGGGGATAGATTCCATCCCTATGGGATGCGCGGAACAAAATTGGTAAGCGACTATCTCACAGACCGCAAACGCAGTATCATCGATAAAGAGCAACAATTGGTTGTTACAGACGCTCAAGGCAATATCGTATGGTTGGTAGGAGAACGTCCGGCAGCGCCATACTGCATCAATAAGGATACAAAAATGCTCCTTTGCCTATATTGGGAAAAAACCAAAAAGAAATAGAAGAACTTATATTGGATAAAAAACAGGCCTACATGTATAGATATCAGGCCTGTTATAAGTAATTCATGCAAACTTAATCATTTGTTTAATAGTTTCTGTTCTATTACACCCAGCTGTGTTTCCGCATCGAAATGTCCAAGTTCCTTAGCCCTCAGCATATTGACCTTTGCAGCCAAATAGTTCCCTTCTGCCATATGACAACGCCCTAATAAATAGTGAGCATCGACACTGCTATCCTCTATAGCAATAGCCTTCTCCAATGAAGATACAGCTTCGGCAAAAAGCTTTACCCTGTAGCAAATACGCCCTTTTTCTATATAAAGCAAAGGGATATCAGGTTGCATTAATATTGCTGTCTCAATATCATCTATAGCCTGCCTAAACATCTTTGCCTCATATTCTGCTTGCTCTCTATTATAATAGAACGAGACATCAAGACTTCCAGCCTTGAGTTCGGCATATCTGTTATAGTCGACAACTGCATCACGATAACGCTTTGCACGATATTTTAACTGAGCTCCGGCAAAAAGGTAAGAAGCCCCACCATCTGCTGATGTTTCCGCAACGATAACGGCACTATCGGCATTGCATATAGCCTCATCATACATGGACATAGCCTCATAAGAGAGCGCCAAGGAGAAGTAGACCGCTGCATCACACTCGTCTGTCGTTGTCAGCTCCTTATAGAACTCTACTGCCTCGTTATACGCACCTTTTGCATACGATAAATCGGCACATTGCCTTACATATACAGGCTCTCTTTTCATCGATAATGCCTTCTTCATATAGACGGTAGCGCTATCTAACATGCTAATATGTTCCGATTCTTTTTCCTGTAACTTTGCAGCAGAGGCATAAACCTTAGAAACAGCAAAATAGACCTCATCGTCACAGTCTGTTACCATCAAAGCCTTTTGCCACCACTCTTGTGCCAATTGGAATGAACCATCAGCAACAACATGATACTCGGCACGCAACAGATATCCTTCATAACTATCGGGATAAGAAGTTATATAGTCGGAAAGAGGTATCAGGAATCTTTCCTTATTATCTGTATATGCATATCCCTGCAAAAGATAGAGAGTTGTAAGAGCATCTTTCTGTGAATCTGGTAATGCTTTTGGTATCCCTATCTCATCCAGAATAGGATTACTATAAGTAAGTACAGACAAAGATAGTGATGCCGGAAAAGAGACAGAGAGAGCATAACTGTTTATAGAATCTCCATATGCCGATGGTTGCATTAAGGCAACAAGCTCACCATTATCATTTACCAATGGTGCAGAGATATACCGTTCCTGCATATTATATCTGAAAGAGTAATATGAATGGCCAGAGACCTTATCAATAGCAGCCACATCCAATTTCTCTACCAAACCGCTTCTCTTTTTTCCATAAGATACAAGATACAATGACGAACCGGACATAGCATCTGCTGCAGCCGGTTGGAGTGTTTTTATCTTCTTATCCCACTCTACCCGAACCTTTATACAATCATACAAATCATTGGCACCTACGACCCGGATTATAGGACGCACCTTACCATCTGTATCAATGGAAACAGCGCTATCCGAACCAATAAAGAGGGAATAAGAGGATAGCAGCTCTCCATTATTGCCACAAAAAACACCTAAACCACTACGCAACAGAGTGCCATTCTTATAAACTAGTAGAGATGCCACAGATTTTCGGGCTTCTGCAACACGTTTTGGTTCTTTAGCTGCATAGGTTGATCCTATAGACAAGCAAATAAACAGAATGAAATTCAATAATCTCATATGATTTTAATCCTCTATATGTCTTTGACGAACCGCCTCATACAGAATAACACCTGTAGCCACTGCTACATTAAGTGATTCTATATTTCCAAACTGGGGAATAGAAACCCAATCATCGCACAGACGGAGATGTTCTACCGGGATTCCTGTATCCTCTGCGCCCATAACGACACATACCGGCGAAGTAAAATCGCTTTTTGTATAGTGTTTTGTACCTTTCTCGGTTGCACAGACAATACGTATGCCGCAATCTTTCAGATAACGCAACGTCTCGGTTATGTTCTTTTCCCTACATACCGGCAATGTGTGCAGAGCACCCGCTGAGGTCTTTACAGCATCGGCATTCACTGTAACACTGTTGTGCGATGGGAGTATTATGGCATCTACTCCGGCGCAATCACATGTGCGTGCTATTGAACCGAAATTCCTCACATCTGTAATTCCGTCGAGTAACACAAGAAAAGGATTTTTACCATCCTCGTAAAGCGTAGGAACAAGAGTGTCGACATGGGCATATTCTACAGCCGAGATGAATGCAATTACACCTTGATGATTCTTACGGGTTATGCGGTTAAGTTTCTCCACCGGTACACGTACAACAGGAATTGTGCGACCTTTAAGTGCTGCAAAAAGTTCACGTGATAATTCGCTTTGAATATCCCTTTTAACCAAAATCTTATCAATCTCCTTACCGGCATCCAGTGCCTCTAAAACGGCGCGCACGCCGAATATCATCTCATTTACATTAACCATCTTATCCTTTATTTTATCGTGAATTCAACAATAGCCTTGCATTATCCAATGCTGCATCTGTAAGTTGTTCGCCACTCATCATCTGAGCAATCTCACGTACCCGCTCTTCACCTTTAAGTTCCACAATACTTGTACGTGTGCCCAATCCATCTTCCTCTTTGTAGACCTTATAATGGGACTGCCCCAGAGCTGCAACCTGAGGCAGGTGTGTTATACTTACAATCTGACGGTTCACACTGCCCATGCTTAACATAAGCCTGCCCATACGCTCTGCTATTATTCCCGAGATACCTGTATCAATCTCATCGAATATCAGCGTTGGCAACTCTCCTTTATCAGCAATCAGAGACTTTAGGGCAAGCATTACTCGTGCCATCTCGCCACCCGATGCCACCTCTGACAAAGGCTGCATGGGACTTATGCTGTTCGCTGAAAAGAGAAATTCCACAATATCCACTCCTTTCATAACAGGCTCGGATGCAACCGTAAAATTAACATCGAAACGTATTACCGGCATACCCAGTGTCACAAGAATCTCTGTAATATCATCTTTCAACTGTTGTGCTGCCTTTTTTCGGATACATGTCAAATCAGATGCAACATCAAGTAAACGTCTCTTACACACACTGCAACTCTTCTCTAGTTGTTGAATATCAAACTCGCCATTATCTATAGAGTCGATAGAGGCACGCCACTCGCCGGCCATCTGCAATAATTCCCCTACGCTGCCGGCTCCATGTTTCTTTTGCAAATCATATATAAGAGAGAGACGTTGTGTTACACTCTCTAGCCTGTCAGGTGAGAATGTTATCTCATCGACTCTTCTAGCTATTTCAGTGCAACAATCCTTAAGTTCAATGTAATTAGTCTCAAGACGTTCGGCAAGTTCTGCTGCGGGAGGATAATGCATTGCCACACGCGCCAAACTGTTTGAGGCCTCACGCAATGACTGTACAAGAGTTTGCCTCTCGTCTCCATCAAGAAGATTCATTGCCTGAGAGAGAGAAACCTGAATATCCTCGGCATGCGAAAGTGCCGACTGCTCGACTTCCAGTTCTTCCTGCTCCCCATCATGCAGTTCAAGCTCCTCTATTTCGCTAAGTTGGAAACGTATATAATCCTCATTGCGACGTTTGCTTTCAAGCTCTTTTTTAAGAGATTCGAGTTTTCTTTTCTGCTCTGTATACTCGTGATACAAAGAGCTATATTCCTTGATTACATCGTTGTTATCTGCAAGTGTGTCAAGCACATCAAGCTGGAAATCCTTATTACCGAGCAATAGGTTCTGATGCTGCGAGTGAATATCTATCAAGCGATTACCAAGCTCCTTCAACTGTGATACCGACACCGGAGTATCATTTATAAATGCTCTGCTACGTCCTGTCGCAGAAACCTCGCGACGTACAATGCAATCACACTCATCATACTCCAACTCATTCTCATCAAAGAATGAGCGCAAGTTATACCCCTCAATATCAAAACATCCCTCGATTATACATTTATCTGCACCATCACGCACCATCTTGGTGTCGGAGCGGTGACCAAGCATCATTGAGATAGCTCCTAGAAGCACCGATTTTCCGGTACCGGTCTCACCTGTTATAACAGAGAACCCTTGCGAAAAATTCACATCGAGCCTCTCAATCAAAGCATAGTTATATATTTCCAGTCTTTTCAGCATAAAATAATCATAATGCACTTTTAAGTATCTTATCCCAAGAGTTGGAGAGCGAAGGGCTTATCTCGGATAGGATCCCCACTACAGCCTTTTTCTCATCGCCTCCACCTTCATTCGAATAGATATTCACAAGTTCCTCCTGCTTATATTCGGTAAACAGTTTTGTAATATAGGCAAGAGGTTTGTTCTCATAAGCCTCTTTCAAAAGGGTTATACATTCGGTTATAATCTTTCGACCTGCATCGGCACCCTTAAACATCGTGTCTAGCCCCAATCTGTGATAACGATACATAAGCTGTCGCAAAGGCTGCATGGAGCCATTCATATAGTCATCTATTATAGTGTATCTGTTATTCTCACTACTACCGGCACGCCATCCGCTATCACCCAGATTCTGTGCGTTATTGGCAATATTCAGTGCCTTGTTCAGCAACTCATTTCCTCCAAACTCACCCATAGAGTCCATATCCATACCTATAATGGTATAAGCATAGAATGCTACTACTGCCGTGAGATTATTATCGAGATTATCTTCATTAAACTCCAAACGGTCATAGGGAACATAATTGAATCTTATACCCTTATCTTCGTATTTAAATAATACAGACGAATAAGTTGTACCAAAAATGGGACGTGTAGACTGCACCATCAAGGTGCAAGTAAAAGCGCCATCATCAGAGTAGCTGTCAACGATGAACGTAAAATTACAAGCTATGCGTTCATTCTCTTCGTAATTATATCCCGTCCATTTTTGGTTGTTGATAAACTCGGTAAGAGCGTTCTTAAGGAGATTGAACGCCTCGGTATTCGTACCTTGTATCTTGGATGTGTTAAGTGTTACCGTCGCATTCAACTCTTGTGCCTCAATAGATAGCGGCATAATGAAAAGAAGAAACATAAGCAACAGTTTCGACAGATGCGACACTATATCATGGGCTACCTCGCTCTTACTCTTTAATGGATATCTTGTTGCACCCTCTTTATCTATTATGGTAACCTTATTTGTATCAACAGCAAAGCCGGCACCCTTATCTTCCAAGGAGTTAAGCACGATGAAATCGAGATTTTTCTTCTGTAGTTTATGGCGCGCATTAGATTCTGCATCATTTGTTTCAAGCGCAAATCCGGCCAACAATTGTTTTTCACTTTTCATACGACCCAAACAAGCCGCAATATCGGGATTTGCCTCAAGTTCTATACTCATATTATCGGACGTACGCTTGATTTTCTCATATGCCTGCACAGCCGGACGATAGTCGGCAACAGCTGCACATAGTATTGCGGCATCACATTCAGGAAATTGTCCGACAACCACATCATGCATCTGCATGGCCGACTCTACATCAACACGTTTAATCGCCGGGTGTGGTGTTCCAAGTGCAACAGGACCCGAAACGAGTGTCACCTCTGCCCCTTGCACTGCGCACTCCCGTGCAATAGCAAAGCCCATCTTACCCGAGGAGTAATTCCCAATAAAACGTACCGGATCTATCTTTTCATATGTGGGACCTGCTGTTATAAGTATTTTCTTTCCTGCGAGGGGACTATCGGCGAAAAAAAAATCTTTGAGCAATGACACTATATTACAAGGCTCCTCCATACGTCCTTTACCACTGAGATGGCTGGCAAGCTCTCCCGATGCCGGTTCTATGATTGTATTACCATATGAACGCAATATATCAAGATTACGCTGTGTCGAAGGATGAGCAAACATATCCAAATCCATAGCGGGCGCCACAAAGACCGGGGCTTTCATCGACAGATAAGTTGTCACAAGCAGATTATCAGCAATACCCGAAGCCATTTTCCCTATTGTAGAGGCTGTTGCCGGAGCAACAATCATAGCATCGGCCCAGAGTCCCAACTCCACATGGCTGTTCCACTCTCCACTCGCACTGCTGAAGAATTCACTCAACACAGGACGACCCGAAAGAGTTGACAGCGTCAGTGGCGTTATGAATTCACGGGCACTCCCGGTCATGACAACCTGTACCTCTGCTCCCTCTTTAACAAGAAGGCGCACCAACATAGCAGCCTTGTAAGCAGCAATACTGCCTGTTACACCCAATACAATCTTTTTTCCTTGCAACTGCATAAAATACAAATCTAAATTTGCTATCTCTTTAAAGCGCGTAGTTTAATACGTGTAAGTGCCTGTTTTGTATTAAGAGGGAAATCACCTCCCATCATCCATGCATAGTAGCCGGGGTCACGCTGTAGGACTACATCTACCCTCTCGCCCTTGTACTTACCGAAATTAAACAATTCGTTACCCTTCTCGTCATACACCATGCGCCCCGCAAAATCTACATTGTTTGTAAATGTAGAGAATTGCGAGAGAAAGTCCATGTCATTCTTCAGTAGTTCTGGATAGTGATCGAGTTGTGCCTGCAAAATCTCATATGTAGCGCGGGTATCGGCAAGAGCACTATGTGCATTAATAAGGTCGGCATTGCAATAGAACTTATATGCAGCCGATAATGTACGTTGTTCCAACTTATGATATATAACTTGAACATCAATTGCACGCATACGGCTAAGGTCTATATCCACCTGGGCACGCAAAAACTCCTCGGCAAGCAACGGAAGGTCGAATCTGTTAGAATTGAAACCGGCAATATCACACCCTATAAAATCATTGGCAATATCCTTTGCCACCTCCTTAAAAGAGGGGCAATCTTTTACATCCTCGTCATATATTCCATGTACAGCCGATGCCTGTTCTGGTATATGCACTCCAGGATTTATACGTAAAGTTCTTGATAACTCATTTCCATTAGGCAGAACTTTTATGTAGCATATTTCTACAATCCTATCTTTTGACACATCCACTCCGGTTGTCTCAAGGTCGAAAAAAATAATCGGATTCTTAAGATTTAGTTTCATTTCTTCTATATCCAATCGCAGGGGACATCACTACTATTCGTATGTGATGTCCCCTGCAAAATAATTAGGGTTATTCTGTAATCATAACAGGCAGTAGCAGCATAAGCAACTCCTGATTCTCTTTCTGCTCGGCAGGAACTATGACACCGGCACGTGAAGGGTCGGCCAACTCAATAATTACATCCTGACCTGGTATATTGTTCAGCATATCTATGAGCAACGAAGCGCGGAAACCTATATTCATGGGGACACCCTCGTAACTGCATGTGATACTCTCCTCGGCCGAAGTCGAGAAATCGGTATCCTGTGCCGATATAACCATCTTGCCACCCTCTATATGCAACTTAATAAGACTTACATGAGAAGAGAATATTGCCACACGACGTAATGTACTAATCAATGAAGCACGATCTACTGTAAGTTTATGAGGATTGTTCTGCGGAATTACAGCATTATAGTTCGGATATCGGCCATCCAACAGACGGCAAACAAGTTCATATTCGCCCATTGTAAATGTTGCAAAACGACCATCAAATTCAACCCCTACATTCTCCTGTTCATCTTTACCCAATAGATTCTTAAGGAGTGTAGCCGGCTTCTTAGGCAGAATGAATGCAGACTTTTCAGCATCTTTTACCGAGTAATCGCGACAACGTGCCAACTTATGTCCGTCCGATGCCACAAATGTAACATTCTCGGGAGTAAAATCGAAATATATACCACACATGACAGGACGTACCTCATCATCAGCCGCAGCGAACAGCGAACAAGATATACCGTTAGAGAGCACCGAGTTGGGCATGGATATCTTAACGGCACCATCGCCAAGTACAGGTGCAGAAGGATACTCATCGGCATTCTGGCCAACCATACTATATTTTCCATTGAGATAGTATATTGTAAGCTCCAATGTATCCTTGTTCACCTCGAAACGCAAAGGTTGCTCTGAAATCTCTTTAAGAGAATCTATCAGAATCTTTGAAGAGACTGCAAAAGAAAAATCCTCGGACGACTCTATAACCTCAAATGATGTATTGAGAGTATTGTCCGGATCGGACGCTGTAAGCGTAAGTGTTGTGCCTTTCAACTCAAACAAGAAACAATCTAGCACGGGGATTGTTATCTTTGAATTTATTACTCTGCTTATTGTTTGCAAACGTGAAGATAGCAGGGAACTTGATACTGTAAAGTTCATAATATTTAGTTTTAATGTTAATCTTAACTCTAACGCGCGCGCGAATTCATTTTGCGAAGATAATGCAAAGCAAGCTCAATACAAAGAAAGATTTGGAATTTATTATTTAAAATAACCGTTAAAGAGTCGTATTTTTCAAATAAATGAACTATTTTCGCCAAATATTCAGAAAAAGTAGAGTTTAATGGAAATTACAGGAAAAATTATTGCAGTGCTGCCCGAGAGAGGCGGCATCTCAAAGACAGGAAACGAATGGAAGATGCAGGAATATGTACTTGAGACGACACAAGAACAATATCCTAGGAGAGTATGTTTCAACGTTTTCGGTGCAGACAAGATAGCACAATTCAACATACAGATAGGTGAGACTATGACTGTTTCGTTCGACATAAACGCACGTGAATATAACGGCAGATGGTATAACGATATTCGTGCATGGAGAGTAGAGCGCGGCGAAGCCACAGCACCGGTTGCAACACCCGTCAGCCAGCCTGTAGTGAATGCTCCTAAAGTCAGTGCACCCGACTTCAGCGCACAGAACGACGCAGACGACCTGCCTTTCTAAAAGCAGACGAAAACTGATATAAAACAGAACAGGAGAGCATGCATGCTCTCCTGTTCTGTTTTAAGTTTATCCATTCAATTAAGAGTTCATACTCATAAGGAACTCATCGTTATCTTTTGTCTTTTCCAATCTGTCTTTAACAAACTCCATAGCCTCGATTGATGTCATATCTGCAAGATACTTTCTTAAAATCCACATCCTGTCGAGTGTTGTCTTGTCATGCAACAAATCGTCGCGTCGAGTACTGGAAGCAATAATATTTACTGCCGGGAAAACACGTTTGTTACTCAATGCACGATCGAGTTGCAGCTCCATATTACCGGTACCCTTGAACTCCTCGAAAATAACTTCGTCCATCTTTGAACCTGTATCTATGAGAGCTGTTGCAATAATGGTCAGCGAGCCACCATTCTCAATATTACGTGCTGCACCAAAGAAACGTTTGGGTTTGTGCAATGCGTTTGCATCTACACCTCCGGAGAGGACTTTGCCCGATGCCGGAGATACAGTATTATAAGCACGAGCAAGACGTGTTATGGAGTCAAGGAAAATTACCACATCGTGACCGCACTCCACCATACGTTTGGCACGTTCGAGAACAATACCGGCTATCTTCACATGACGCTCGGCCGGCTCATCGAATGTAGATGCAATAACCTCGGCATTCACACTGCGTGCCATATCTGTCACCTCCTCGGGACGCTCGTCTATAAGCAACATAATCATATACGCCTCGGGATGGTTCGCTGCGATTGCATTTGCGATATCCTTCAACAACATTGTCTTACCGGTCTTGGGCTGAGCCACTATAAGACCACGCTGACCTTTACCTATTGGGGAGAACATATCTACCACACGTGCAGAAAGAGCATCATGATTTCCACTGCATAGTGTAAATTTCTCTTCCGGGAACAAAGGAGTAAGATTATCGAACGAAACACGATCACGTACAAGCTCTGGAGCAAGACCGTTTATACGATTTACCTTTACCAAAGGAAAATACTTCTCACCGGCACTCGCAGGACGTATGATACCTTCAACAACATCACCAGTCTTAAGACCATATAGTCTTATCTGATTTTGAGAGACATATACGTCGTCGGGAGAGGCCAAATAGTTATAATCGGAAGAGCGAAGAAAACCATAGTTATCGGGCATAATCTCCAATACGCCCTCTACACGCAGGATATCCGCAAACTCATAATGGGGAGTCTGTTCGGTGTGCTGGTCGGCAGACTCCTGTCGTGAACGCTCGAAACGCTGACGGCGCTGATTGCGTTCGGCCGAAATATTCTCGGAATGTTTCTCGAATTTTGCAGTTAGTTCCGCTGCAACAGGAGTCTGTTCTGTAGGCAACTCTTCTATAGGAACAAAAACCTCTGCCCTGTCATCCTGCAAGAGGCCGGCTTCAGAATCGACACTCTCTATAGTTGTCTTAAGAGTTTCCTCTTCTACCACCTCCTTGGCAACAGTTTCATTTACACTTTTTGCTTTTGGTTTGCGACCACGTTTTTTGGGGGCAGCGACCTCAGTCTCCGTCTGCGGGGAATCAACAGGTTCTATTACGTTATCCGTTGTCTCTTGAGGTTCTGCCTCTAGCTGCTTTGCTTTTGGTTTACGGCCTCTTTTCTTTGGAGCTGTGGTATCTTTTTCGGGAACTAAAGGAGTATTATCATTTACCTGTGGAACATCGACCGATACAGACTCTATCTGCTCAGTCACTACCGGTTCCTCAACCTTTTGAGCTTTATCACCGGTTGCTGTATACACCTTAGCTGGTGCATCGGCAGACTGTATACGTGTGCGGCGATGATTTCTGCGGTTCATTCTATTCTCCTCTTTCACAACTGCAGGAGTCCCGCTCTGACTACGCAAAAGAGCCTGGCCATCAAGAATACGATATATAAGTTCATCGCGGCCCAATGATTTTACTCCTTTGATACCTAATTCATTAGCAATAGACTGCAAATCGGGCAGTTCCTTGCTTCTTAACTGTTCAATATGATACATAAATTATAAGATGTAATCGCACACAGAGGTTACGATTAACAGTAACTTTGAGAATTTTATTATAAATAAAAATGATTTTACTATCGGAAGAAAGGCTTTTGCATTATACAGCCCCATTGTTATATCAAGGGAACCGAAATGCCTGTTGCTTTAAATCTGGGCAAAATTAACAATTTTGTTTTGAAAAAAGCACACCAAGCATCATTTTTTTTACAATTTGCCCACCTAGCCTTTGTAATAGGCAATATTTGTTATAAAAAACATAGTTATAAGAGGTTTGTAAAGCTATAGACACTGTCATAATTTTATTTATTTATAAATATTTCGTAACTTGCACGCCGAACAAAAAACAAATACAACTATGAGAAAGACCATACTCTTTGTATCATTAACACTCCTATGTACAATATTGTTTGCCGAGAACGGCAAATCATCTACGGACAAAGGAATTTCAATGACAGAATACTTCACAACTATACTTAAGGGAGGTATTCCTGAATTTTCAAATGGAAAGAAAATTAAATTAGATAGGATAGAAGAGACACGAACCGCTGTATGGGAGGCATGGAAAAGCGCTGTAAACAGTTTGGAAGAAGAAAAACTGCCATCAATAGGTTTACTTAAAGATAGGAACAGTAGCAGCTGGAAACTCCCCGAAGAGCTAGAGAGCAATGCTGTTATGCCATACTATTGGGGAGTAAACAGTGACTCAACAAAGATTCTGAAAGGAGAAGAGAAACTGCCGATGTTTTTATACATGCACGGTTCGGGCGACAAGCATCAAGAGTGGGAAACAGGTCTAAGATTAGCTCTCGGTTACTTCTACAAGCCTGCAATATATATGGTTCCGCAAATACCTAACGGTTATGGCGAATACTACAGATGGGCTATACAATCCAAGCAATGGGCATGGGAAAAACTATTACGACTGGCTCTATTGAACGACAAAATAGATGCCAACCGGATATATTTCTTCGGCATCTCGGAGGGAGGATACGGCAGTCAACGTTTGGCAGCCTTCTATGCCGATTATCTGGCAGGCGCAGGCCCTATGGCAGGTGGAGAGCCCTTAAAGAATGCACCGATGGAGAATGTTGCAAACATTGCCTTTTCACTGCGTACCGGAGAGCTTGATCATGGATTCGGACGTAACATGCTTACCAACGAAGCATTAAAGATATCCAAAGAATTGAAGAAGCAACATCCCGGATATTATAACCATTTCATCGAGATTATTCCCGGTTATGGACACAGTATTGACTATCGCCCCACTACCCCTTGGCTTGCACAATTCAAACGTAATCCACACCCCCAATATTTCTATTGGGAAAACTACGACATGTACGGCCGCTATCGCAACTGTTTCTATAATCTGAAAGTAGATGAGACATCAAGAGAGAATGACCAACAACGCACATGTTACGAGTTCAATTGTAAGGAGAATGTCATTGAACTGAACATTAGAAATGTAATATACACCGCCACACTTACTCATGCCAATATTGATTTCCTGTTTTCAAAAGAGTACAGCAACGTAAAAAAAGGCAAGATAACAATATACCTTAACGAGAAACTTTTTAACCTTAAGAAACCTATAACAGTTATTCTGAACGGGAAAAAGATATTCAAAGGCAAAGTTAAGCCTACATGGGAGAGCATGATCGAAAGTTGCGCACTTTTCTACGACCCCGAAAGACTTTTTCCTGCAGCAATAGAGGTTGACATCGAGAAATCGACAGCAAAAGATGCTTCGAGAAACTAGATATTAAACAAAACGATTATGTTTCGGGGGCTGCATTTCTTATGCAGTCCCCGAAAGTTTTTATAAAAGAGGCCCTGTCTGTAAGTATTATTAACACTATTTTGATTAATTAATAAGGTATTATTTGTTCATTACGCAATGATTAGGTAACTTTGCACGATTTTACAAATTGCACACATATACATTATCCAAATCCCAAGAAGAGTGTATTTTGTCGGCAAAGGAACACACTTTCATACGTGTAAAGAAATAATATATACACTAAATAAATGAAACGCTATCAAGCCATTAACAACATCTTCGGATGGCTCACTTTTCTTATTGCAGCTATTACATACTGCATGACGGTTGAGCCTACCGCAAGTTTCTGGGATTGCCCCGAATTCATCTTATCCGGTAATAAATTAGAGGTAGGACACCCACCCGGTGCCCCATTCTTCATGCTGACAGCAAACCTCTTCTCATCGTTTGCATCACCCGACAAGGTTGCTCTTATGGTAAACATAATGTCGGCTGTTCTGAGTGCTGCAGGAATAATGTTCCTGTTCTGGAGCATCACGCACCTCACACGTAAACTAATTGTCAGCAAAAACGAGACAATCACGACAGCACAAATTATAACAATCATTGGCTCTGGAGTTGTAGGAGCATTAGCCTATACATGGAGCGACACATATTGGTTCAGCGCTGTCGAGGGAGAGGTTTATGGCTACTCATCTCTTTTCACAGCCGTCGTATTTTGGCTTATCTTGAAATGGGAAGAGTATGCCGACGAGCCACGTAGCGACCGCTGGCTCATCCTTATAGCATACCTGATAGGACTATCTATAGGTGTTCACTTGCTCAACCTCTTGTGTATACCGGCTATTGTCCTTGTTGTATATTTCAAGAGAAAACCCAATGCCACCATTAAAGGCTCCATAACAGCCCTAATACTCTCAATGATACTTGTGGCAGTTGTTCTATATGGTATTGTTCCCGGAGTTGTGAAGGTCGGAGGATGGTTTGAATTGCTTTTTGTAAATTCATTAGGACTACCCTTCAACACCGGACTCATCATATATCTGATACTCCTGTTCGGAGCCTTGGTATGGGGACTGTATGAGAGCGAGCAAGGAAAGAACCGCCGCAATCTTGCAATATCATTTATCGCATCGGTTGCACTATTGGGAATTCCTTTCTATGGTTACGGAGCATTAAGCATTGTAATAGGAGTTATCGTACTTGCAGTGCTTGCATATCTTCTTTTCTACAAAAAAGAGGAGAAATACATTCTCAACCTACGTATCCTAAACACATCACTACTATGCTTGCTGGTAATCATGGTAGGATACTCATCATACGCCCTCATTGTCATACGTTCCTCGGCCAACACCCCGATGGATCAGAACTCGCCTGAGGACATCTTTACTTTGGGAGAATACCTTGGACGCGAGCAATATGGCACAAGGCCTCTCTTCTATGGACAGGCCTACAGCTCCGAGGTTGAATTCAAACAAGAAGGCGACTATCTGCGTCCTGTTGTAATAGATGGCGCACCAAGATATGCACCAAAGGAGAAATCTACTCCTGACGAGAAAGACTCATACGAATTATTAGGATACAAAAGCGAACTATCCTATGCTCAGAACATGCTATTCCCACGCATGTACAGCAAAGAGCACTCACAATATGGTGCAAACAAGGTAAACCTATACGAGGATTGGGTAGGCAAGATAAAGGGAAGAAACGTACGCTATAATCGAGGCGGCGAGATTATAAATGTTGTAATGCCTACACAATGGGAGAACCTCAAATTCTTCATAAATTACCAATTAAACCACATGTATTGGAGATATTTCATGTGGAACTTTGTCGGACGCCAGAACGATCTTCAGAGTCATGGAGAGCTGGACAAGGGTAATTGGATAACAGGAATATCATTCATAGACAACCTGCTTGTAGGCAATCAAGAGAAGTTGCCAACGGTATTGAAGAACAATAAAGGACGTAACGTATTCTACGCACTACCCCTTATTCTTGGAATATTAGGTATGGTATGGCAATACAAGAAAGGACAAACAGGCATACAACAGTTCTGGATTGTATTCTTCCTCTTCTTTATGACCGGATTAGCCATAGTACTATACCTGAACCAGACTCCTTTGCAACCGCGTGAGCGCGACTATGCATATGCCGGCTCTTTCTATGCGTTTGCAATATGGATAGGTATGGGAGTGGCTGCCATTACCGAAATGTTCAAGAGAAGAAGTGCCACTATAAGCACTGCTGTAACAATAGTCTCACTTTTAGTACCGATACAGATGGTATCTCAAACATGGGACGACCATGACCGCAGCAATCGATATGCATGTCGCGATTTTGGCCAGAACTATCTGAATAGCATGCCAGAGGAAGGAAACCCCATCATTTTTACATGTGGCGACAACGATACATTCCCACTATGGTACAATCAAGAGGTAGAAGGGGTACGCACCGACTCAAGAGTATGCAACTTGTCATATTTGCAGACAGATTGGTATATAGACCAGATGCGTCGTCCTGCATACGATTCACCATCAATACCTATAACATGGGAACGTATCAACTACGCAGGAAACAACAATGAAGCTGTTGAGGTTATCCCCGAGTTTAAAGATAAGGTGTTGGAGCTATATCGCCAACATCCCGAGGAGAGCAAGAAACGCTGGGGAGAGAATCCTTTTGAGGTACAAAACATAATGAAATATTGGGTATGTTCCAAAGACCCTCGCTTCCACTTCATACCAACCGATACTGTATATATAAAGATTGACAAAGAGGCTGTTATACGTTCAGGGATGGTCATTCCGGAGGAGTATAGAGACTCAATGCCTGAATATATGAAAATATCTCTTGGAGGGCGTACACGTCTATATAGAGGACAAGACCTCATGTTGCTCGAGATGATAGCACAGACAAATTGGGAGCGTCCTTTATATATGTCCATGACTGTGGGACGCAGCAACTACCTCTCAACCATAAGCGATTTCTTTGTACAGGAAGGTCTGGCCTATCGTATAACACCTTTCAACTGGAAAGAACTCGGCTATAGTGGTGATTACGATGATTTCGTAACCGACACAGACAAACTATACCATAATGTGATGGAGCGTTTTAAGTTTGGCGGCATAAAGGAGAATCCCGACTATTATATGGACGAGACAATTAACCGCATGGCACTTACCCATCGTCGCCTATTCTCTTCACTAGCCATGCAGCTATTGACAGAAGGTGAAAAGGAGAAAGCACTAAAGGTACTTGACCGCGCCGAAGAGGAGTTGCCATCATCACTAATTCCACATGAGTATTTCAGTGGAATAGAGATGGGACGTGCATATATGATTCTAGGCGAAAAAGAGAAGGCATGCGACATTCTTGGCTCTATGGCCGATGAGAGCATTGAGTATCTCACTTGGTACAATACTCTTAACAAAAGAAGATTTGCAAGTTCCATGAATGAGATATACATGCGTACAAGAATTTTGCAGGATATCATAAGAACTCTTGAGAACGGAGGTGAAGAGTATAGAGATATTACAGAAAAGTACATAAATGAGTTTGCGGCACAATACGAACTGATGCGTAATAAAGGTTAAGCACTTATTATGTTTATAGAACAAGTACCCGACATATTCAGGAATCTATATCCTAAGGCCTTGTGGAGAATGAACCCGGAGGAGAAAGCCATATATCTCACTTTCGACGACGGGCCAATACCGGTCATAACCCCTTGGGTTGTGGAACTTCTGGGACGATACGGCATAAAAGCAACATTCTTTATGGTTGGCGACAATGTACACAAGTTCCCACAAGAATATATGCAGGTAGTAGAAGAGGGGCATCGCGTAGGTAACCACACTTTCAACCACCTGAAAGGACTATTTACCTCAACAAAAGAGTATATTGAAAATGTTGACCTTGCCGACACATTTATACACAGCAATCTATTCCGTCCACCACATGGAGTATTGCGTACCAACCAATATAGAGAACTCAGCAAACGTTATCAGTTTGTAATGTGGGATCTCGTAACACGTGACTACAGTTTCAGACTCTATGGGGAGGATGTATTGGCTAATGTCAAACGCTACACACGTAACGGCTCCATTATAACTTTTCACGACTCAATGCGCAGCGAAACAAACCTACGTTATGCACTACCTCGTTCACTCGATTGGTTGTTGGAGCAAGGATACACTTTTAAGACTTTCGAATGACAGAACAGGCTATACTATCACAATTTATCAAAGCCGAGGCACTACGTCTCGGCTTTGATTTCTGCGGAATAGCAAAAGCTGAACCCGTTGACAAAGAGACACGCACAACAATGGCACAATGGATTCATGAACAGAGACACGGTACAATGAATTACCTCGAACGCAACAGCGAAAAGAGACTCAACCCACAGCTACTTGTCCCTGGATGCAAATCCATAATATGTGTTGCCATAAACTACTTTACAGCAAGACCCGACGAAAATAAACTACATATCTCACAATATGCACAGGGGATGGATTACCATAAAGTGGTAAAGGAGAAACTATATGCCTTAATGCACTCAATCAATGCAAAGAGAGAGATACATGGACGTGCATTTTGCGACACCGCACCGCTACTTGAGAGGTATTGGGCCACACGCGCAGGAATAGGATGGATTGGCAAAAACCATCAATTAATTATACCCGGTGCCGGTACACATTTTTTTTTGGGAGAAATTCTAGTTGACATCGAGCTTCAGTACGACACACCTTTTAAAGGGAATCGTTGTGGAGATTGCCGAAAATGTCTGGATGCATGCCCTACAAAAGCCCTTACAGCCGAAAGGTTCGATGCACGCAGATGCCTCTCTTACCTTACAATAGAGTATCACGGGGATTTACCAGAAAACATCGGTGAAAAGATGGGAAAATGCTTTTATGGATGTGATAAATGTCAAACCTGCTGCCCGCAAAACAGGTTTGCATCACCAACACAAGTCGCCGAGTTTACACCGTCGGCCGCACTGCTTGCGATAAAGGAGAGCGAGTGGAAAGAACTTACCGGGGAGCGCTACAAAGAGATATTCGGAAACTCGGCTGTAGAACGCTGCGGATACGAACAGTTAAGACGCAACATAAATGCTATAGAATGTAAAAAGCAGAAGTAGCAACTCTACTACTGACATAGGAGATTGCATACCCTATCCTGCCATTTTCGTGCATCATTGGCGCTTTGAATATTCTGATTCATTACAACAAAAGCAAGTATATGACCATTCGATGCCGTAGCATACCCAGCAAGAGTGCAGACACCTGTAACCGTTCCCGTTTTTGCACGTATTTTTCTATATGCAGAAGTTCCCTTTGTGCGATGCTTCATTGTACCAGACACACCTGCTAATGGCAAATGAGCGTATACCACATCCCACATCTCGGAGTTGTAGACATAGCGCAAAACTTTTGAAAGAACATCGGCTGAAATATAATTATAAGGTGATAATCCCGAACCATCGAAAATAGAATACCCGATATCGCAATGCACACTATCTTTAAGGAAACTTTCAACCACACTGCAACCATCCTTCATTGAAATAGAAGAGACCTTACCGGTGGTTGTTGCCAAATGATAGAGAAGAGCCTCGGCACAAACATTATCGCTCTCCATAAGCGCCTCATCAATAACATCTTCAACAGCCCTATTGGTAGAATGTAGACATACTGCATTGTCAGGCACGGTTCCAAAGGCTATGTTCTTTACCTTTACTCCCGAGGCTTGAAGCCTCTCGGTAAGCACAGCAATAAAAAAGTCGGCAGACTTATACATATTTATCCTCTCCTTTGTAACCTTTGTACAATTACCTCGTATACGCACTATATTACTATTCTCCAACCAATCGCGTAAAACAGTCAATTTGCCCAGCTGTACATTACCACACTCCGCTTCATTTACAATTCTATAGAAAGAAGAGCGAGGTGTACAACTGTAACTAGGAGAGGCACCTTTAGCTGCAGGAGTTACAACCACTTCGATGGCACCACCACAAAGTAACAGTGGTGAGATATAAGGCTGAAATCCATAAGGATTGTCATCCCAAGCCCATCCCGGCCCCCAATAAAGGGAGTCACAAAACGAACAATCGGCAAAAAGAGTATCTACCACAGTGCCGTTGGGAACAGCTTGAACCATTTTATCAATATCCTCCTCCACAAAGAGAGGATCCATACAGCCTTGCACATAAAGATTACCCTTATCACTTAAAAGTTTGGTCCTCATTGTATAATTGCGCCCTAATTTACCAAGAGCAGCTGTTACAGTTGTTATTTTTGCAACCGAGGCAGGACGACATCTTTTATGTTCTCTGTATGCATAAAGAAGAGAATCGACACTTAGGTCATATACAACAACGGAAACATCACTCTCATTTAATAAATCATCGTTAAACAGAAGATTAAACCTATCGGCAATAGACTGTGCTGCAAGCATTTGTACAATGAAGAGAGAGAGCATTATCATTGAAAACCTTTTTATCATAGCCGAATCATTAATAAATATCTTCACAAAACTAACCATATTTCGTCGAAAAAAACGGTTGAAAGGCTTTTTTCTTAGCATTTTTTGTAACTTAGCGGCACATAAAGAAACCTCGTCATACAGAGAGAACGCTATGGTCAAACGATTCGACTTTTTAGTTATCGGCTCGGGCATTGCCGGAATGAGTTTTGCCCTTAAAGTAGCTCACAAGGGAACAGTTGCCCTTATTTGCAAAACTACACTCGAAGAAGCTAACACCTTTTTTGCACAAGGAGGAATAGCATCGGTTACCAATCTTCTAGTAGATAATTTCGAAAAACATATCGAAGACACTATGATTGCCGGCGATTACATAAGTGATCGTGCAGCAGTAGAGAAGGTCGTACACGAAGCACCATCGCAAATAAAACAGTTGATAAACTGGGGTGTAGAATTCGACAAAAACAGCAAAGGCGAGTTTGACTTGCATAGAGAAGGAGGGCACTCGGAATTCCGCATACTGCACCATGCCGACAATACCGGCGCCGAGATACAAGACTCACTTATAAAGGCAGTACGTAATCACCCGAACATAACAATCTTTGACAATCATTTTGCCATAGAGATACTCACCCAACATCATCTTGGTGCAATTGTCACACGCCAAACACCCGACATAGAGTGCTTTGGAGCATACGTATTGGATATAAAGACAAACCAGGTACATACATTCCTAAGCAAAGTTACTCTTATGGCAACAGGAGGATGTGGTGCCGTATACAAGACAACAACCAACCCCCTTGTTGCAACCGGAGACGGAATAGCAATGGTATACAGGGCTAAAGGAACAGTCAAGGATATGGAGTTCATTCAGTTCCATCCCACCGCCCTATACAACCCGGGAGACCGCCCCTCGTTTTTGATAACCGAGGCAATGCGAGGTTACGGAGGTGTACTGCGCACATTGGATGGCAAGGAGTTCATGCATAAATATGACGAACGTCTCTCTTTGGCTCCACGTGACATTGTAGCAAGAGCTATAGACAATGAGATGAAACTTCGCGGTGATGATCACGTATTTCTTGATGTCACACACAAGGACCCGGAAGAGACCAAACGCCACTTTCCGAACATATACGAGAAGTGCCTGTCACTTGGTATCGATATCACAAAAGAGTATATACCCGTAGCACCGGCAGCACACTACCTATGTGGAGGAATAAAAGTTGACCTGAATGCCGCATCAAGCATACACCGTCTGTATGCTGTGGGTGAGTGTTCTTGCACCGGACTACACGGCGGTAACCGTCTCGCAAGCAACTCTCTTATAGAGGCAGTTGTATATGCTGATGCTGCAGCCAAACATTCTTTGAACCATTTTACAGAATATACTTTCAACGAGGATATTCCAGAATGGAACGACGAAGGTACCAAGATGAACGAAGAGATGGTGCTTATATCGCAAGATGCCAAAGAGGTGGGACAAATCATGGCAACATATGTTGGCATTGTACGCACCGACCTACGACTGAAGCGAGCATGGAACCGTTTGGACCTGCTTTATGAAGAGACCGAAGAGCTTTTCAAACGCAGCGTAATAAGTCGCGAGCTGTGCGAGCTGCGCAACATAATAAATGTCGGATATCTCATTATGCGACAAGCGATAGAGCGTAAAGAGAGTCGTGGGTTACATTACAATATAGACCATCTAAAAAAACAATAATAGAATATTATACGGCGAGGGTAATGTGATACCCTCGCCGTATAAACTGATAGCCGGCAAAAGATGAGAGAAATACAATAAACCATCTTTCCCACATGAACAGAAATCTTCTTTTCATCGGCAAAATAGCGCTCCATTTATAGTGCGAAATCGACAAAAAAAGAGTAACTTCGCAGAATAATAGCGGTTGTATATCTACAACCACATCCAAGCTATTGATTACCAAAAATCTACATACTTTTTAAAGAACTTAAATCTATTTATATGTCTACTAAGAGAATTAAATCGGCATTAGTATCAGTCTTTCATAAAGACGGACTTGATGAGATTATCAAATTACTTCATTCAGAAGGTGTACAGTTGATATCTACCGGAGGAACACAGAACTTTATTGAGTCACTCGGAATTCCATGTACCGCAGTAGAGAACCTGACAGGCTATCCCTCTATTCTTGGAGGTCGTGTCAAGACATTACACCCTAAAGTTTTCGGCGGAATCCTGGGACGTCGCGAACTAGAGAAAGACCAGCAGCAGATGGCACAGTACGAGATTCCCGAAATAGACCTTGTAATCGTTGATCTTTATCCATTTGAGCAGACTGTAGCTTCGGGAGCACCCGAAGCCGACATTATCGAGAAGATTGATATAGGAGGAATTTCTCTCATACGCGGTGCTGCCAAGAACTTCAACGACGTTGTTATTGTTGCAAGCAAGGCACAATATCAGCCTCTGCTCGACATACTGAGAAACAACGGCGCAAACACAACACTTGAGGAACGTCGTTTCTTTGCTCGTGAAGCTTTCGCTGTATCTTCATCATACGACTCAGCAATCTTCAACTATTTCAAAGGCGATGAGCAATGCTCATTCCGCTATGCAAAGGATTGCCCCATGAGCCTCCGATATGGCGAGAACCCCCATCAGAAGGGTGCTTTCTACGGCGATTTCAATAAAATATTCGACCAGATTCATGGCAAGGAGATTTCTTACAACAATCTGCTTGACATACACGCTGCAGTAGAGCTTATCCATGACTTCGCCGGGGAGACAACTTTTGCAATCCTCAAGCATAACAACGCCTGCGGCCTTGCATCACGCCCGACAATACTCGAAGCCTGGAAAGCCGCATTGGCAGGTGACCCCGTTTCGGCTTTCGGTGGCGTACTCATTGCAAACGCGCCAATAGACAAGGCTACAGCCGAGGCTATCAACGAAATTTTCTTTGAGGTTATAATGGCACCTTCATACGATGCAGATGCCCTTGAGATACTCACCCAAAAGAAGAACCGCATCATACTTGTACACAAAGCAACCGATATGCCTGCACAGACTTTCCGCAGTGTATTGAACGGCGTACTTGTACAAGAGCGCGACGCTAAGGTTGAGTCTACAGAGGATCTGAAGACAGTTACAAAGGCGGCTCCCACATCAGATGAGGTTAAAGATCTTCTTTTCGCCAATAAAATTGTAAAGCACAGCAAGAGTAATGCTATTGTTCTTGCAAAGGGCAAACAACTTATTGCAAGTGGCGTAGGACAGACATCACGCGTAGACTCATTAAGACATGCCATAGAGAAAGCTGGCACATTTGGTTTCTCTTTACAGGGAGCTGTCATGGCCAGTGATGCATTCTTCCCCTTCCCCGACTGTGTACAGATTGCCCATGAAGCTGGAATCACATCTGTCATACATCCCGGTGGTTCAATAAGAGACAAAGAGTCAGTAGATTATTGCGATGCAAACGGAGTATCAATGGTGACAACCGGTTTCCGCCATTTCAAGCATTAATAACAACCCCTTTACAACAAACGAATTTAACAAAGGAGAGAATGGGTATTTTTTCATTTACACAAGATGTTGCCATCGACCTTGGAACAGCCAATACCATTATCACATACAACGGAAAGATTGTTGTAGATGAGCCATCGGTTGTCGCATTGGAGAATGGCACAAAGAAAATGATAGCTGTTGGCGAGCGTGCAAAGCAGATGCACGAGAAGACCAACCCAAACATACAGACAATACGTCCATTGCGTGATGGTGTGATTGCCGACTTCAATGCCTGCGAACAGATGATGCGCGGACTTATTGAAAAGGTAAACATGGGTAGTCGTCTTTTTACCCCCTCACTACGTATGGTCATTGGTGTTCCATACGGTTCAACCGAGGTTGAGTTACGTGCTGTACGCGACTCGGCAGAGCATGCAGGCGGACGTGACGTCTATCTTATATATGAGCCTATGGCTTCGGCGTTGGGTATTGGACTCGACGTTACTGCCCCCGAAGGCAACATGGTTGTTGACATCGGTGGAGGTTCAACCGAAATAGCAGTAATCTCGTTAGGCGGTATTGTATCGAACGGTTCACTACGTATTGCCGGTGATGATTTTACTGCAGACATACAGGATTATATGGGCAGGCAGCACAATGTTCGCGTCAGCGAGCGTATGGCCGAGCGTATAAAGATACATGTCGGTTCGGCACTTACAGAGCTTGGCGAGAATGCTCCCGAAGAGTATATCGTACACGGACCGAACAGAATAACGGCAATGCCTATGGAGGTTCCTGTATGCTATCAGGAGATTGCTCACTGTATAGACAAATCGATAATAAAGATTGAGAATGCCATCATAAGTGCACTCGAAGCAACCCCACCTGAATTGTATGCCGACATTGTACACAATGGAATATACCTTGCCGGTGGTGGAGCATTGCTGCGTGGATTGGACAAACGTCTCTCGGACAAGATAAATATACCTTTCCACATCGCAGACAATCCACTCTATTGTGTTGCAAAGGGTACAGCACTTGCACTCACAAATCTGAACTATCCGTTCTTGATGCGATAAAAAATAAAAAAGAGGAAAAGAGCAACAAAGTATATATTAAGTGCAAACAATTCTGAACTTCCTCATAAAGCATAATCACTGGTTCCTTTTCATATTATTGGAAGGAATCAGTTTTATGCTTATTGTACGTTTCAACAACTATCAGAATGCAATCTTTTTCACGTCTGCCAATCGTGTTGCAGGCGATGTTTATGCCATTTTCACCGATATCGACAGTTACTTTGGCCTGCGCACAGAGAACAGTTCGTTACTCAAGCACAATAGAGAGTTATTACAAGAGATTGCCGTACTACGCGGGCAATTAAACGAAGCCAACAACAGCAAGGCACTGTTGAACGATACCACCGCAAATAGATACAAAAACAACTACAATTTCTACGCCGCAAATGTTGTAAGCAATACACTCACACGCCTCAACTACTTTATTGTAATAGATAAAGGATTGGAGGACGGTATAGGCAACGAGATGGGAGTCTTTAACAGTAACGGCGTTGTGGGAGTAATATATCAGGCATCTCAACACTACTCTTTGGTATTACCGCTATTGAATAACAAAAGCAACACCAGCTGCAAGATACGTAACGGTAACGAGACAAGCATTCTTCAGTGGGACGGAAAGGATAAAGAGTTCTCATATCTTGTAGACTTACCACGTCACTCAAGATTCGCAATTGGTGATACAATTGTTACAAGTGGGCACTCTTCGATATTCCCCGAGGATATTCCGGTTGGAACAATAGATGACATCGAGGAATCTATCGATGGTATGTTCTACAAAGCAAGAGTCAGATTGTTTGCAGACTTCTCTACATTACGTACGGTGTTTATTGTCGGACGCGATGGGTATAAAGAACAGAAAGAACTTGAAAAGAATATTCCTAAACAATGACAAGGAACTATCTTATAAGAATACGTAATTTCGTCCTGTTGCTGATGCTTCAGGTATTCATATTCGGACAGATTCATCTGTTTGGATATGCCACCGCATATATATCAATTCTTTTTATTCTGAAATTACCGCGTTATACCTCAAAAAATGAGATACTCATATGGGCATTTCTTATGGGAATCGCTACCGATATTTTTGCAAACACACCCGGCGTACACGCTGCTGCCACCACGCTTGCAGCATTGCTACGCAACAACATCCTCGAACAGTTTATACAGAAAGGTACCGCCGATGATATTATTCCCGGCGCAGGTACCATTGGCTGGAGCCGATATATAAGCTATATGCTGTTGTGTACGACTCTGTTTTATGTAACACTATACATGATAGAGCTGTTCACGATAAGCTATCCTTTAACTCTACTTATCAGTGTAGGAGGCAGTACACTTCTTACAATTCTTTTTCTTATTGTAGCCGAGTCCTTTACACGCAAGTAACATGGCAACAAACAATTTCAATATAGAGAAAAGGAAGTATATTCTCGGGGCCGCCGTACTGCTCGTACTCATAGTCTACACAAGCCGCCTTTTCGACCTTCAGGTGCTCAGTGACGAGTACAAAAGCAAGGCCGACAGTAACGCATTCTACAAGAAGACCATATACCCTGCACGAGGCCTTATGTATGACCGCAAAGGACGTTTGCTTGTGTATAACCAGCCGGCATACGATATAACCTTCATTCCTCGCGAGATAAAAAAAGTAGATACACTTGAGCTATGCAAGGCGCTTAACATAACTCGTGAGGAGTTCGACAATAGGATGAAAAGCATACGTAAAAGTCGTGGTTACTCCTCATACACCGAGCAACCATTCATGACAAGGCTATCATCTGAGGAATTTGCACCATTCAGGGAGAAGATGTACCGTTTCCCCGGATTCTACATAAGCAAACGTTCAATAAGACAATACACCTATGGAGCCGCAGGAGTCCTTTTTGGTGATATAGGCGAGGTTTCCCAGAAGAAAATAGATAAAGACCCCTATTATACAAGAGGCGATTATATAGGAATCCAGGGCCTTGAGGCCTCATACGAAGAGGTACTGAGAGGCGTGAAAGGAACGGAGATGCTACTACGCGATGCCTACGGTCGTATACAAGGTAACTACATGAATGGAGCATTCGATACACTCCCCATTACAGGCAAGAACCTTACATTGGGATTAGACATCGAGTTGCAACAACTGGGAGAAGAGTTACTGAAGAACAAGATTGGAAGTATTGTAGCAATAGAACCCTCTACCGGAGAGATTCTATGTATGGTATCTTCACCCTCATATGACCCACGCCTGCTGACCGGACGTCAAAGAGGCGAGAATCATAAGATTCTGTCACAAGATAAACTGAAACCGCTTATGAATCGTGCAGTGATGGGTACATACCCTCCGGGCTCAACATTCAAAACGTCTCAGGCACTTACCTTTCTGCAAGAGGGGATAATAACATCCAATACACATTTTCCTTGTCATGGAGGATTCAGATACAACAAATTCAAGCTCGGTTGCCATGCACATGGTTCACCACTATCGCTATTTCCTGCAATAGCCACATCATGCAACGCCTACTTCTGTTGGGGACTTGTACGCATGTTCTCATCGGATAAGTATAAAAATGTACAAGAGGCCATGAATATATGGCGTGACTATATGGTATCTATGGGATTCGGCTATCGTCTGGGGATAGATATTCCGGGAGAGGCACGTGGCATGATTCCCAATGCCAACTACTATGGTAAGCACTATGGTAACTATTGGAATGCAGTAACAGTAATAAGCATATCTATAGGACAGGGAGAGGTAACACTTACACCATTGCAGATAGCAAATCTAAGTGCTACAATAGCCAACCGAGGAACATTCATCACTCCACATCTTGTAAGCAGCATTGAGGGCGACACATTGCCGCGTATATATAGAGAGCCACGCAAGACAATGGCAGAACGTGCTGCATATGAGGATATTGTCAAGGGTATGCGTCAGGCTGTGTTAGAGGGAACATGTCGCGGTGCAGACATCCCCGGTATAGAGGTGTGCGGAAAGACCGGAACAGCACAGAACAAAGGAAAGGATCACTCGGCTTTCATTGGCTTTGCACCAATGAACAACCCCCAAATAGCAGTAGCCGTATACGTAGAGAATGGAGGTTTCGGAGCCACATATGGAGTACCCATAGGCGCGCTCATAATGGAAAAATATCTAAATGACACACTCTCAGTGGAGAGCCTTGAAAAGGCACGTTCCATAGGAGAGAAGAGAATATACTATGGAGAGGGAGAGAGGTAGCATTATACAAAATATAGATTGGATAACGATTGCCATATATCTGACGCTCGCTATCATGGGTTGGTTTGCAATATGCGGTGCAAGCCACAGCTACATAGAGAGCAGTTTCCTGGAGTTCCTAAACCCCGAAGACCGAAGTGGGAAACAGGCCATATGGATGGGAATATCAATCTTTATAGGAATAATACTGCTCTGTTTCGACAAGCGTATATATAAAGATTGGGCTTATATCATATATGTATTCTTTATAATCGTAGGCATAGTGACAATATTTGTATCACGAGATATAAAAGGCTCACATTCATGGCTCACAATAGGCCGATTCAGTTTACAGCCGGCCGAGTTCATGAAGTTTGCCACAACGCTTACTCTTGCCTCGTACATGAGCCGTTATGGATTCGACATAAACAAAAAGCAAGACCTCCTTGCATCCATAGGATTATTCATACTACCAATGCTTGTGATAATATCACAAAGAGAAACCGGAAGTGCGCTTGTATATCTTGCATTCTTCATTGTACTATATAGAGAGGGGATGAGCGGCATTGTATTGCTAACAGCCATAAGCAGCATTATATATTTCGTGGTTGGAATAAGGTTCTCCGATGTCCTGATAAACGACGTAGGTGTCTCTATGGGGCATTACGCAGTTTTAGTTCTCATACAGATATTCTCTCTGGCTATGGTAAAGTTCTGGTGCAAAAATGACAATACCTTTCTCACATTGGCGCTTGTGAACATTATAGGAACATTGGGAGCATATTGGATTGCTGTGTATCTTATATCCTTCAATATTATAGTGTTCCAGTATCTGCTGATAACATTCACTGTTATATACCTACTCCTAAAGATAAGGCTTGCAAAAGAGAAGAGGAATCTATATGCAGCACTATTCATAATTGGTTCGCTTATCTTCTATGCATCGTGCGATCATGTAATGCATCATGTACTAAGAGACCACCAGCGCATACGTATCGAGGTTCTTCTTGGATTGAAGGATGATTTATCGAATGCCGGATACAATGTACACCAGTCCAAAATAGCTATTGGCTCGGGAGGTGTTACAGGTAAAGGCTTCCTTAAAGGAACCCAAACAAAATTGAAATATGTACCCGAACAGGATACCGATTTCATATTCTGTACAATAGGTGAGGAGCAAGGCTTTATAGGTTCGGCAACAGTACTGTTTCTCTTCGCCGTATTCATATTACGCATAATGCAGTTGGCAGAGCGACAGAACGACCGTTTCGGCAGAGTTTATGGCTACTCACTTGCCTCTATTTTCTTTTTCCATTTCACTATAAACATAGGAATGGTACTTGGCATAATGCCTGTTATCGGCATTCCACTCCCGTTTTTCAGCTATGGAGGCTCATCGTTCCTCGGTTTCTCGATTCTGCTTTTCAGTTTCCTCAGGGTTGATGCAGATCGCAAGCAGAGAGCCTGAGTCCAACATCCTTTACTCCAACTACTGCTTTGTTCATAAGATGTGAAACATTTATGCACAATGTATCTATACCCTCCAGTTCAAGATATGCAAAGGTAAATTCTGTTTGATAAAGAAGGCCAGCAGTGGTACCGATCTGTTTGCCATACTCGTCAAAGAGCTCGCAGCAAAGAGTATCGGATGAAATGATAGAATCATTTGAGAGACGAGCCTCTACATGCAACCATAAGTCCTTATAAGGATATTGGGTATTGCAACGCAACTCTACATCTGCACGACACTCATGCCATGAATATATAGGCTCTGAAACATAGAAACGTATCGTATCACAAGGCAGCCATTCATCATCTACAGAGTAAAAACTGTGGTACAGAGTCCTATCGCATGAACATATAAGCAACAAGCACAAGAGTAAAATGTATTGGCTAATTCTTCTTGTCATCGCCCTTTACAACTGCATCAGTACCATTATTGCCACCGCGACCACCTTTATAACGTCTGTTACCTTTATGCTCGGTACGAGGAGCCTCATCACGTATAGGTTGCTCTGTTTTGGATGCCGCTTGACGATTGGACCCTTTACCGCTTTTCCTACGCTTGTTCTTTGAGGTATTATCAAACCTATTTATATTCTCTTGTTCAAGAAGGTCGTACGAATGTTTCTCATCTTGTCCACCCGAGGAAAGACTTTCAGGGCGCTCACCACGCTTGTTCATCTCAATAACGGCATTAGCACGTTTTATAGGAATTGTTACAAGATTGGCTGCAATATATTTATCGGTAGAATATGTAATCAGACCATTCAAGATATCTGCTTTAAAGAAATAATATGTACTATCTTTTGTCTCAATCTCAATATCTCGTGACGGCATACCTCGAGAAGCCTCGACATAGGCATCAACCTCATAGTTCAGACAGCATTTGAGTTTAGCACACTGACCTGCCAGTTTTTGCGGATTCAATGATATATCCTGAAAGCGGGCAGCCGATGTCGAAACCGAGACAAAGTTTGTAGTAAAAGTGGCACAACACAATTCGCGACCACACGGACCTATACCACCTATACGCCCCGCCTCCTGTCGCGCTCCAATCTGCTTCATCTCTATCTTTATCTTGAAGACATCTGCAAGCACTTTTATCAATTGTCGAAAATCGACACGGTTGTCGGCTATATAGTAGAATATAGCCTTTAGGCCATCACCCTGATATTCCACATCGCCAATCTTCATATCAAGTTCCAGTTCCTTGGCTATCTGACGAGAGCGTATCATTGTATCATGTTCACGCGCCTTCGCCTCGGCATATTTCTCCATATCAACCGGCTTAGCCTTACGATATATACGTTTGAATTCCGATTCAGGTGTAAGACGGGTTTTCTTCAGTTGCATAAGTACCAGACGTCCGGTAAGAGTTACCTTGCCTATATCATGCCCGGGAGTAGCCTCAACAGCTACAATATCACCTTTTTTAAGAGGTATTGCGTTGCTATTTTTATAATATCCCTTGCGGGTGTTCTTGAACTGTACCTCTACAATATCCGTATCCTCATAGTTACCAGGAACACCGGCCAACCAATCAAAAGTATGCAACGGTGCATCCATCTTGCCACATCCTTCGCAGCAGACTCCTGCACAACCATTATTATCTCTATATTCACATTTATCCATAAGGGTCACTTTATCTGTTCTTTATCCATACAATCATCCTCAACGACATATCGAAGAAGACCATCTTAGCATTAACATTCTGCTGTATATGGAGCTGAGCCTCACTCAGTTCTTCCATAATTCCAAAAATATTACGTTCATTTACAAAAGGCGAGAAACGTACCGAGAAATTGTGTTCGGCATCGGACATATATAGCATCTGGTCGCACTTAAAATTCATAATGAAATTCTCACGAATCATACGCTGACAATAGTCAAGCAGATGTTTTTGACGCTCACGCCCCATCCCTGCAACCTGCTCGCTCCACCTTTTCATCTCGCGAATATTACGCGCATATGCTATACGCATAAGTTGAGCAAAAAGTTCGAGATAGAGTTCCTTCTCGGTATCTACTCGCAACAACTCCTCGGCTTTTTCCCAGTTGCCAACACTCTGTTGCGCAACACTTGAAGCATCTTCTGCTGTAAGACCATAACGTTGCTGCAATGCAACTGTAATATCCTCATTTGAGAGACGAGGTAGTTCTACACGCTGTGTCCTACTGAGTATTGTAGGAATAATATTCTCAGGCTCCTCTGAAACCAAAATAAACAGCGTATCTTTTGGAGGTTCCTCTATAATCTTCAAAAGTTTATTGGAACACTTCTCATTCATCCTCTCGGGCAACCATATGATTACTATTTTCCAACCTCCTT
This sequence comes from Bacteroidaceae bacterium, assembly GCA_017507105.1. Lineage (GTDB taxonomy): Bacteria > Bacteroidota > Bacteroidia > Bacteroidales > Bacteroidaceae > HGM04593. The sequence continues at coordinate 100,610 of JAFWBM010000039.1, read as the reverse complement.
CGCGCGACTGCATTGATAGTTTATGCAATATCTCACCACTCTCGCGCTCATATATCATAGGTTGCTGATTATCCACACCCATCTTGGCAAGCCAATCGGTGTATGTAAAATAGGGGTTAGATGTAAATAACTCGCGCCACTCGGCAATATAATCGTCACTGACAGGAGCCTTGTCCGAACTATTCCCTTTCTTCTTCAGAACAGGGAAAACAAAATGCAAATCGCTGTGAATGAGTTTATTTACCTTAACGCATGTAGGACAACTACCACATGCGCCTTCGGCATTATGCCTGTTACACAACAGATAGTGTGCAAGAGCTACAGCCATCGGCAGTTTTCCGTTACCTAGCGGACCAGTAAAAAGCAAGGCATGCGCCAAGTGGTTTTCATCAACCATGCGCCTGAGCTGCATCTTAATAGACTCTTGTCCTATAATATCTGCGAAGTACATATAATATCAATAAATAGCCTTGGCTGTTTCACAAACACAATCTACTGCATTCACTGTATAAAAGTGTATACTGGGTACACCTCTTTCAATAAGTTCTTTGCATTGTGCAATACACCACTCTATTCCCAACTGCTTTACAGAGGCATCGTCCCTACATTTCAACATTTCGCTCACAAGCTGAGCTGGCAAGTCCACATGAAATGTCTTGGGTAACACATTCATTTGCGACATCCTATAGATGGGCTTAATTCCGGGAATTATAGGTATTGTAATACCGGCTGCACGCGCACGCTTTACGAAATCGAAATATTTTGAGTTATCGAAAAACATCTGTGTAACTGCATATTCTGCTCCCTCATCCATCTTCTGTTTCAGCCAGAATATATCGCTGTCGATATTTGGAGCCTCCTCATGCTTCTCGGGATAACATGCTACACCGTATGAAAAATCGGCACCCTTATCCTTCATCTTGGTTCCGTCGATAAAATAGCCCTTGTTGAAGTTGTTGATCTGTCGCTGCAACTCAATAGCATGCTTATGTCCGTTTTGTATAGGTAACGAATTATTGTCTTCCTTCACTTTATCTCCACGCAACACAAGAATATCTGTAATACCCGACAATTGAAGATCTATGAGAACATACTCGGTCTCTTCCAAAGTATATCCGTTGCAAAGGATATGCGGCACTACCGGAATACCATATTTATGATGGATAGCTGTAGCCACAGCCACAGTACCCGGACGACGACGGATATTGGAACGTTTGAACATCCCATTGCCCATGTCCACATATATATTCTCACTATGATGTGTCGTTATATTTATATATTTCGGGCCAAACTCCATCAACTTATCAATGGAATTGAAGAGCCTTGTAATACCTGTACCTTTTACGGGAGGCAGTACCTCAAAGGAGAAAGCTGTCTTTTCGGAACTGTTTATATAGTCTATTACTCTCATTGAACGATTTTTTATAATTGTAATGTCTCATATATACAATAGGATATACACTACTGCAAACTCGACACAACATGCCTTATAAGCATTAATTTGCGAAAATAGCATTTTTTTTTCAAAGCAAAGGGTAATATATAATAAAACATTGTAGACGCATCAAAAAAAACGATGCGTCTACAGCAGTAATTAAACAACACTAAACTATTTTGAAACTATTACTACAAAATTATTCGTCAACAATTTCACCATCGGGAGAAACAAACAGTATTTTCTCTATATTACCCTTCTCAAGTTCCAGCTTGTAGTAGTCTCCATCGGGTGACTCTATATAATCGGCACTGTCAATTACATAATCAGGGTAGGCCTTCTTTACAGCATCTGTTACAACCTGTGGCAATGACGCCGTTCTTACATCCCATTCGGTATATACCCAACTGTTATCCGACTTGAAGTAAGCATCTTTAATCAAAGAGTCGTGGATAAACTCCACTTCAAGTAATCCGCTCTTCTCATACTCGGCCTTGCGCAACACAGAACCCGAATATTTTGTCTCTATATATGACTTTATTGTATCATTAATAAACGCTCCTTTATCGTCATCATCGTCACATGCAATAAATGCAGCCAGTGCTACAAATAAAAATGGAATTAGTTTTTTCATATCGTTCTAATTTTAAAAAGTTAATGTTTATTTTTCTTATGAGTTGTCAATCGTCAATATCTATTATATTGTAGTTACGATCAAAAGTCAATTCAAGACGATTAGATAGTTTCACTTCATAATCGTGTCTGTCACGATCTATCTGCAGTATTTTCGCATCAGGATAATTCTCTGACACATATTTCTTTATCTGATCGGGGACTACGACAGAAGGGACTTCACTATAACGACAGTCAATCTCTTTCCAGTCACCATTCCTAAGAAACTCAACCTTTGAACCATCGGTAAAAACAACCTCGTAATTGCGTTCGAATAGGTCACGCTCCTCTTTTACATAAGAGATCTTAAGAGCAGCAAAGTGGTTCGTCACAAATTTCTGTGCCGCAGCAGGCAACTTCTCCTTAGTGATTAACTTATCGTTATCGGCTTTAACAGCAACTGAACCAAGTGTAAAAAACAGAACTGTGATAAATAGAATCTTTCTCATAATACTCTTTTTATTAATTATACATTATTCCTTACTAAGTTAACAACCCAATATTTTGCATTGTTTACGATGCAAAGATTATATGCAATTCTGAAAAGAATTTGAATTTTAAAAAAAAGTTCAAGTTTTCTTCAATTGATTAGCTCTCTATAGTAATAATGCAATTAGAGCCAGTATCACAACAAGCGCCATATTTCTTATTACCATATATCTGTTAAATAACATTCCGTGTCACTCTATTGTACTCAATAAACAGTGACACGGAATATTATGTTCTTTATATCCTAAAAATCAATTCAATTGGATTTGTTATGCTCTGCTTCAATCTCCTCTGGCGACATAGGCTTGTACTTGCCCAAGCGACGGGCACCACCTTCGTAAACAAGGAAATCCTCTTCGTTGCGTATACCACCGAAACTGCGCCAAGCATCAAGTTTGTCATAACAAATAAAATCGGTAAACTGTTTCTCGGCACGCCATTTGTCTATAAGATCAGGGATAAAATAGATTCCGGGTTCCACAGTAAAGACAAAGCCCGGTTCCAATGCACGTGCAAGACGTAGAGACTTCCAGCCAAATAGCTTACTCTTCTCTCGTCCATCCTCATAACCTACATGAACCTCACCCAAATTCTCCATGTCATGAACATCAAGACCCATCATATGACCCAAGCCATGAGGAAGGAACATACATGCAGCACCTGCAACGGCTGCTTCGGCTGCATCACCCTTCATTAGTCCAAGAGATATCATACCTTCGGCAATACGTGTAAGAACGACACGATGTACGTCGCGATACTCCACACCAGGTTTTATTGCATCAAGAGCAGCCAAATGAGCACTACGCAGGATATTGCATACCTCGCGCTGCTGTGTAGTAAAACTCTTTCCTACAGGCATGGTAGTTGTAAGGTCACCTGCATAATGCATTGCATTCTCACATCCCGAGTCGAGAAGAAACATCTGGCCATCTTTTAAAGGTGTTGTTCCATATGCATGATTATGCAGAGTCTGCCCATTAACTGTCGCTATAATAGGAAATGACAAATTAAAATTATGTTTTGCAGCCTCGGCATGCACTATAGAGACAATCTCGGCCTCGGTAACACCGGGACGAACAGCACGCATAGCAGCACAATGCATATCAACTGAGACATTTACAGCCTCCTCTATCTGCTCAATCTCCTCGGCACTTTTGTAATTACGCTGGTTAACGACAGCCTTTATAAACTTCAATGATGAAGCTACAGGCTGCGCAGAGGGATGTATGCCCAGAAGTTCCTGTAACCACACACGATGTTCACCACGATAAGGTGGTAGGAAATGAATCTCCTGACCTTTGGTCTGGGCTGTTTTCAGATAGGTTGCAAGTTGCGACATAGGACGTATAATCTCTATACCTACACGCTCACTTTTCTCTTTTATGGTAGGCTGGATACCGGTCCACACAATATCGTCTATTGTCAGTTCATCTCCAAAAATAATCTCTTTATCTTCATCAATATCGATTATTGCAGCAAGACCCGAATAGTCCGATGCAAAATAGTAAAGAAAAGTAGAGTCCTGACGGAAATGATATGCATTATCGGCGTAGTTGCACCCAACCTCGGTATTACCGAGAAATAGCAATAATCCACTACCTACACTTTTCTTCAGTTGTTGACGACGGTTAACATAGGTCTCTTTTGAAAACATAGTATTAAATATTTATTGTTAGTCATTACTTCTTTATCATCGCACGTATCACAAACCACATATGGTATAAAATGGTGGAAACAATCCCATAATGATGACACATTATGCCAAAACGTTCCATTAAAGAGGCGCGGTGTTGTTGCAAAGATATACCATTCTGCAAATAATCGACAACAGTATGGTGTACATTTACCATTATCGATGATTTTTTCATAATCTTTATACACCAATCCACATCGGAAGAGAGACGATACTGCAGGTCGTAAAGCGGAGCAATGTCACGACGTGCATAAAAGGCCTGATGACACACTAACATTCCATGCTTAAAGCTCTTCCATGTGAGTTTCTCGGGCACCTGTAAACGTCGCATACGTACAAAATTCCTTTTGTCGTCCACCTCGGCTGTCTCGCCATACAACACATGAGGAAGCTCATCGGTAGCAGCAGCTGCAGCAGCTATCTTTTCAAGAGTATCGGGAGAATGAAATGAATCTCCCGCATTAAGGAAACAGAGGTAATCACCGGTAGCCAGCAACATACCCTTGTTCATTGCATCATAAATACCTTTATCACGCTCCGAAACTATATGTGCAAACTTCATACCGCTTGCTTTCGCCTTTTCTACTGTATCATCGGAAGAGCCACCGTCAATAAGCAGATACTCATAATTTCCATAGCTCTGCTGCATGACACTTCTTATTGTAGGCTCAATAACAGAAGCTGCATTGTATGTTACTGTTATTATCGAAAATTTAGGATTATGCCTCATTCTTTAACCTTTTATATATCAGTACACCTACTATTAATAATAGTACAATACCAACCAATATTGAACCATATAGCGACCACTTGGCACTCTCTATCATGAGTTCGTCTACACATCGAAACTCTATTTTATGTTTACCGGCCGGGATAGGAAGAGCACGAAGGATATAGTTGGCTCGTATAGGCTTTACCTCTTTACCATCTATATATGCTTTCCATGTTTTGTAATATACCTCGGAGAAGAGTGCCAGATGCGCAGCATGCGAACTACTCTCATATATGATATTACCAGGATTCTTATACTCGACCATACGTATATATGAAGCAGTGTCGACCTTGTTGTCATAGGCCTGTGCATCATCAAAACAGCCCATCCATTCCTTATCTACGAATGCTGCATCGTAAGGATTGAAAGACTCCAATGCCCTAATCTCGGAATCGGGCGAATCGACCCACTCGATTCTGTCGACAAACCAACAGTTACCCATTGCAGAAGGATTACGCTGAACAACATTACCTTTGTCAGTGGGAACAATAAAGTATCTTACATTGAGCATATTAACGACATCCATATTCAATGACTCACTGAAGTAATACTCTATTATATCCTGATAACGACGTAACTTGGCCGGACTGTAACCTCCTACCGACTTATGAAAGTATGAAGTATACGATTCATTGAATGTATTTGCCGCCAAATTAAGAACACGATAATTGGGATCCTTATCCTTCAAAATCTGCAAATCGGCTGCTGTCGGGCGTATCTCGGTACTTCTCTTTTTGGGAACAAAATCGTCATACGAAAGGAAGCGTTTATCTACACTCCATAAATCGGCGATAAAAAGAACCGAAAGGATAATTGCCACATATCTGGCCTTGATATCGAATCGCAAATAAAAATAAAGAAGAACAAAAGAGAGTGCAATAAATCCTAAGGAGCGCCATGCATCAGATGTAAGCATATCGACACGGTCGGCATACAATGCCTCAACCATTACAGGGGGTAGCTGTGCATCTGCACTACCTACAAAATCATACATGCCACCACCAAAGAGGGCAAGGAAAAGACATAGGCCGCCTGTTACAGAGAGAGCAATCACGATACCTCTGTTTACATTGGCAATCTGCACAGCATCACCACTCTTCTTTATCTCGAATATACGTTTTACAGCAAGCACTCCCAACGTAACCATAGTCAACGATGCTATAACCAACGCCATCGAAGGGGCACGGAATTTGCTGTATAATGGCAGATTATAAAAGAGGAATTCATTAACAGATGGCAGGAAACGCCCCCAAGAGAGCACCAATGACAAAACAGTTGCAGCCAGCAACCACCATTTCTCTTTTCCTTTTACAACTATTAGTCCAAGGACAAACAGGAAGCAGACTATGGCACCTACATATACAGGCCCCGAAGTGAAAGGCTGGTCGCCCCAATATGTGGGAGCCGACTTACATATCTGAGCAGCTTGTGCTCTACCTGCAATTGGCGCCAAAGTTGCATAGAGGTTCGATTCGTTTCCCAAATTGTAGTTAGAACTTGCACCATACAAGTTAGGAACAAGCAACGTAAGGGACTCACCTATACCGTAACTCCACTGATATGCGTAATCTATATCCAGTCCCGAAGCATTTGCACCCTCACTATGTTCCAGAACAGCACCACCACGCATACTCTCTTTTGCATAGTCGGCAGACGGAACGAGTTGTCCTATGGCGGGCAACAACGCGAGTACGGCTGTAACCAACAACAGCGCTGTAGCCTTCAAGTAGAGCTTTATCCAACCTTCCCTTATTGCATATACAAAATAGACAACAGCAAGGAGAATAAGGGTAAGCAACAGATAATAGCTTATCTGCTGATGACTCCAATATATATTAAGTCCCGTAAATATAAGGGTTATCAACATACCCCACAGAAACCGGCCTCGATAGCACAATATAACACCACCTATAACCGATGCCATTGTAGCCATGACAAGGCTTTTGCTCATGTGCCCGGCCTCTATTATTATAAAGTTATACGAACAGAGAGTATATGCAACAGCTCCGGCAAAACTAAGCCATGAACGACAACCCAATGATATAAGGAATATATAGAAACATATAAAAGTAAGGAATATAGCTCCCACATGACGTCGGGAGACTCCAAACATTCCCAATGTCAGAACTTTATCAGCAGCCTGAAAGATATTTACAGGCTGTGGCGAGAATGTATAATTAGATGGCATTCCCGAGAACATAGAATTGGACCAATAGGCATAATCACCTGTTTCATTGTGATAATCACGGGCATCCTTGCCCCATCCTTGCGAACTTATTGCATCGCCTTGGATAAGGTCTTTGCCCTGAAAGACCGGTGCAAAATAAACAGCAGTAAGGACAAAGAAGAGTAGCACTGCCAGAATATGAGGCAACCACTCTTTTACATCAAACTTAATTTTCATCTTTTATCACTATTATCAATTATTTCTTTAATATGTCTGAACATTCTCTCCTCGTATAGTTCCAAAGTATAATTGTCACGTACAAATTTATGGGTAGCCCATGCACGTTCTGCCATTTCCTCTGCAGTCATGGAGTCTACAGAGAGCATTGCAGCATCGAAAGAATCATATGTAACGATGGGAACTTCTACACCCGTCTTTTCTAGGTTTAGTCCTGTTCCACGACTATATACGGGCAAAAGAGCACCGTTTCCAAGCACATTTAAGACTGATACAGCACCACCTTCACTGATAGATGGATTCATCAATACTGCACATTCGTCCAACAGAGAAACAAACTCTCTCGACTCTATATCAACAAAACCATGCACTATTATATTATTAGAACCCTTAATTTTTGGCCTATAATAGCTCCAAAACTCCGGTTCATTACTACTGCCACATATGTGCAATGTATAATCGGGATGGGCTAAAGCATAATCTATCGCTATATCAAGACCTTTATGAATAAACCCCATACTGCCAAACCAAAGAATATTCTTACGGCATTTCGAAAAATCCTTGTTCTTATCGGGCTGTGCAACAGGGAAGTAGAAAGATGAAAGTTGCCTGTAATGATTCGGTGATGGATCATCCTCAATAAACTGCTGCACAACATTAGTATCCCCCAGGCATATTACAGCATCGGCGAAACGAGCCTCATAATAGTTTCTGGCATCGCCAGGCATATACCTGTTAGAACCCAACAACCACCGTTCGTGCCTCTTGTAAAAATCACAATTACGCTCAGTCGTAACCTTGTAGTTATAGCAGGTATGCGCACCAACCGAGTAGAATATCCTCAGAGGATTAGTCTCTCGAGACGCAGTAAAAGAGTTAAAGAAGGCATTGCCGTTAATACCAAAAATAACACTATAGCAAGAATAGTCTATATCAGATTTAGCGCGTGATGTACAGTCGACACTATAACCCAAACGTGCAAAACATTTCGCTACAGTATAACATTCTGTAAGGTTGGAGTGATGCTTTGGTAATGCTCCACCTGCAAAGGCCTCGGGAAGATGACATAGAAGGACACGCTTGTCGCTATTTGTGCCAAAGACATCCTTCACAAGCTTCTCACTCGAAAAGATATGCTGTATCCACGATACAATAGTTGCACCGATACGCCTTTTGGCTATAGGAAATATACGTCGTATTTCTGACAAAGAGAATATCATAGACTATAGTTTACGGTATACATTACAAGTATCACTTACCATCTTCTCAAGCGAGAACTCTTTGACACGTTCATATCCCTTAGCCGATAGTTCTTTACGTAGAGTCTCGTTTGTAACAAGTTCACGTAAGGTATCAGACATCGATTGCGCATCATTAGGATTAAAGAAAAGGGCTGCATCACCGGCTATCTCGGGAAAGCAACTTGCATTGCTAAGACATATTGGACATCCATTTGAAAAGGCCTCGAGAATAGGGATTCCAAAACCTTCGTAATGCGATGGAAAAACAAAACATAATGCATGGCGATATAGCGATGCCATCTGTGCATCACTTGCCGAGATATGCAATATGCGTTCCTTTATGTTCCATTTGCCAAACAGTTCCAGTTCGGACTGGGTAAAAGGATTTCCGGTACATACAATTCTCAAAGTAGGGTCGGCGACAAGTATAGACCTGACAGCCGACAGCCAGGGAAAGAAATTCTTATATCCCTTACGCTCACCGACATAAAGTATATATCGCTCAAAAAGCTGTGGTGACGGTTCTGTTACCGAACGGTAACCATGATGTACAACGCTTATCTTGGTTGGATCGGTACCCAACAACTCCACAATATCACGCTTTGTATTTTCACTGACAGCGATTATATGGTCAGCCTCGGCAATAAGCAGCTTCTTATGAGGTATTGTACGGTCATATATAAGCACATCCTGTGGATAACGCTCAAAAGTCATATCATGTATCGTAAGCACAAATGGTTTATTACGTCTTTTGAGTGTATTGAGGAAATATGGATTGTAATATGTAGGATGAAAAATATCAAATTCTTCGTGCTTTATTGCTTTATAGGCACGCATAAGGTTGAATGGCTGGTAGATCCTGCGACGCAACCTGTAATTCTTAGGAAAACTTAAAGAGCGGTATTTACCCCCATATGTTACTGTTATATAATGATTATCGCAAAATGTCATAGGCAACGACACTGCAAACTCATTCTGCGGCAGGTTATATATCAAATCGGCAAAATAACGTGTTACACCTCCGAAACGTTGGAATGTGAACATCTGATTATCATACAAAATCTTTTTCATCACCTCTTTAGTTTTTCTGAAAAAAGAAATTCAACAACCTCGTCAAGCTCTTTACTGCGACAAATCCACAAGACTGCAATATAAAGGGAAGCAGCCATAAGGATACGAACAGAAAAAAGCATATATACATTGGATATAGTATCGGTCATTCGAGCTGTAAAAAACATTATGACCAATGATAAAAGCGCAAACGGTATCATATCTCTAAGGAACATGCAGAAGGTAAGTGCTATCTCACGTCCGGCAAAATAACGCCATACAAATAACCATACGACGTTAAATAACACATACGCGGCCAACATTCCATTAATACCCAATGGAGATACAACGACCAACAGCAAAAGAACAATCACTCCTTGTGCCATTGTATTCCACATGAACACATTGGTCTTTCCACGACTCACCATAAGATTGGTAAACATTGACTGTATAGGCATAAATGCGCCCCATATTGCAAGGATGCGCAACATATAGGCACTCTCTATCCATTTATCCGTAATAGCTATTACTATAATCTGGGGGGCCACGAGTGATAGCCCCAACAACAGCGGGAATGAGACAAATGCCGTAAAACGAAGCATCTTGCGGAACACACGTAACTGTCTCTCATTATCATCGGCTACTTTCGCCAACACTGGCTGCGCAAGACCATTTACCATTCCGTTTACAGTTTCGGCACCCATAGTCATCCACTCGGCAGCCTTGGTGTAATTACCTACATCTACCTTACTGTAAAGCTTATTATTGCCACCTAATATAAAAGAAAATATATTCCAATTTATACGCAAAAAAATATTTGTTATTAGTAGGCGATAACTGAATGCAAAGAGATAACGCAAAGGAGAGAAATCGACCTTCAATCCGGGACGCCAGGGCGTATACCACCAACAAACAACGCTACGTACAAGTACATATAAAATACTTTGTGTTGCTATACCCCAAAATGAGAAACCGTACAAGGCCATAATTATACCAACGCTACCCGATACAACTATTGATAACACCTGTGCTATGGAACGCTCCTTAACTTTCAGATTTCGGAACAGATATGCAGATGGGGCAATTCCGAAACCGGCAACTACGAAACCAAGAAATATATAGCGCGACAACCACAGCAACGATGGCTCATCAAAAAAACGGACAATGAGCGGTGCTGCAAAAAAGAGCAACGCATACATTACAAAGGATATAAGGATATTAAACCAGAATACAGCATTGTAATCTTTGTGTGCGACCTCCTTACGATTGGCCAAAGCTGCCACAAATCCACTATCCTGCAGCGAACCGGCTATTGCAGAAAAAATGGCAAGCATCCCTATTGGCCCGAAATCTTCGGGTCCCAGGATGCGTGCCAAGAATATACCGAAAAAGAGGTTTAGCAGTTGACAGAAAGCATTACTCATTCCTCCCCAAAGAAATCCTTTGGCGACAGAAGTCTTTAAATTTTCTGCATTACTGCTACCCATCGGCTATCACTATTTCACCTCGCTACCGGGTTTTGTCTTTGGCTCCACTGTCAACAATGATAACTTACCCTCATTATCCTCGGCACTGAGAATCATTCCCTCGCTTACTATTCCACGCATAGTACGAGGAGGGAAATTCGCAACAAAGCATACCTGCTTGCCAACCAACTCCTCGGGGTTAAAGTGTTTGGCAATTCCCGACAGAATTGTACGTGTACCTATTCCGTCGTCTATCTTGAACTGCAACAATTTATCGGCTTTTGGAACCTTAGCACACTCGAGTACGGTTCCGACCCTTATGTCCAATTTGAGAAAATCATCAAAAGTACACTCGGGACGTACCGGATTTGCCTTATATGCTGCATCCTCGTTCTCTTTTTTTATTCTTGCGAGACGATCCAACTGTGCCTGGATAGCCTCATCCTCAATTTTTTCAAACAGCAGTGCTACATCTCCCAACTCATGACCTATAGGCAGGAGGTCGATACGACCGAGATTCTCCCAACTGAAATTGTCATAGTTAAGCATTGTACGCAATCTCTTGCTACTGAATGGCAAGAATGGTTCGAAAGCGATAGAGAGATTAGCAACCAACTGCAATGAGATATTCAAGATGGTAGCCACACGCGACATATCACTCTTGGCAAGTTTCCAAGGCTCGGTCTCGGCAAGATATCTGTTACCGATACGAGCAAGATTCATAGCCTCTTTCTGTGCCTCGCGGAATTTGAACTGATCAAGTAGTTTCTCCACTTCGCTCTTCACGTTTACAAACTCATCTATAATCTCTTTGTCGTAAGATGTAATCTCGCCACACGCAGGAACCTTGCCCTCGAAGTATTTTTTTGTAAGCACCAAGGCTCTGTTTACAAAATTACCATATACGGCAACAAGCTCATTATTATTGCGTGCCTGAAAATCCTTCCATGTAAAGTTGTTGTCCTTGGTTTCGGGGGCATTTGCCGTAAGCACATAACGCAACACATCCTGCTTACCAGGGAAATCAACAAGATACTCGTTAAGCCACACAGCCCAATTACGAGATGTAGAAATCTTATCATCCTCGAGATTCAGGAACTCATTACTTGGAACATTATCAGGAAGAATATAATCACCATGAGCCTTAAGCATTGTTGGGAAGACGATACAGTGGAAAACGATATTATCTTTTCCAATAAAATGCACAAGACGTGTATCCTCATCTTTCCACCATCTCTCCCAAGTGTCCGGCAGCAGCTCTTTTGTATTGCTTATATAACCGATGGGAGCATCAAACCAAACATAAAGCACCTTGCCCTCGGCACCCTCTACTGGAACGGGGATTCCCCAATTGAGGTCGCGTGTTACAGCACGAGGTTTAAGGCCTGTGTCGAGCCAGCTCTTGCACTGTCCGTATACGTTACTGCGCCACTCCTTGTGTTCACCCAAAATCCACTCCTCTAGCCATTGCTGATAAGCATCAAGAGGCAGATACCAATGGCTGGTCCTACGCTTTACAAGTTTGTTGCCCGAGTCGGCATTATAGGGGTTAATAAGTTCATCGGGCGAGAGGGTTGCACCACACTTTTCACATTGATCACCATATGCCTCGGGAGCATGACAACGCGGACATTCGCCACGAATGTTACGGTCGGTCAGGAACTGCTGTTCACCCTCGTCATAGTATTGCTCACTCTCCATCTCGACAAACTTTCCGTCATCGTACAGCTTACGGAAGAAATCGGATGCAAGTTTATGGTGAGTCTCGGATGTTGTTCTGGAATATACATCGAACGAAATTCCGAAACCTTCGAAAGAATCTTTTATGATATTATGATAGCGGTCAACCACATCTTGCGGAGTACATCCCTCTTTCTTTGCACGGATAGTTACAGGCACACCATGCTCGTCGCTACCTCCGATAAAGAGTACCTCTTCACCTTTCAAACGCAGGTAACGCACATATATATCAGCGGGTACATACACACCGGCAAGATGTCCTATATGTACCGGACCATTGGCATAAGGCAGAGCCGATGTAACCAAAGTTCTTTTGAATTTCTTTTCCATAAAATATTTAACTGTTAATTCTTACAAAAAATATAATAAGCAACCCCTCATCAGTGACTGACTACAGCATGCTTTTCCAGCCCGATAACACAACTATAGAGCTACACAGGCAAAGGAGTGGAATTTTGCTCTTATATTCAAGAGAGAGATTTCCACTTTTGAGCGCAAAGATACAATAAAGATACGAGAAAGAGGATGGTTAATAAAAATAATTAAATAATTAAAGATGTGATATGCTGTAAGAAAAAGAGTCTGATAGTTAAAAAAAATATTGTATCTTCGCATCCGATTTAATTAACGAATCAGATAAAACATATTGTCAAATTATGAAAATCGCACTTATCGGATATGGCAAGATGGGCAAGGAGATAGAAAGAATTGCCATCAGCAGAGGACATGAGATTGTATCTATAATAGACATAGAAAACCGTAACGACATTTTTGGAGCTGAATTTGCACAAGCGGATGTAGCAATTGAATTTACTGCACCATCGGTTGCATATCAGAATTGCAAAGATGCAATGGAGGCTGGTGTAAAGGTTGTCAGCGGAAGTACCGGATGGATACACAACCACGAGGAGGAGATGCGCAATCTGTGCAGCAACAATCAAAAAACCCTCTTTTGGTCGAGCAATTTCAGCCTTGGAGTTGCCATATTCTCGGCTGTCAACAAATATCTTGCAAAGATAATGGACAGATTCCCAGACTACGACGTGGAGATGACCGAAACACATCACATACATAAACTTGATGCACCAAGTGGTACAGCCATAACATTAGGCGAAGGTATTATAGAGAACATGGAACGTAAGAGTAGATGGATATTGGGAGACGTAACCAACCCCGATGGTAGCGTAACAGCCGGGAAAGAGGCAGCAGATGATGAATTGCGTATAAACGCTATACGTCGTGACGAGGTTCCCGGAATACACGCTATAAGTTACACTTCTGCAGCAGACACAATAACCATAACCCACGATGCAAAAAACCGTAGCGGATTTGCACTTGGAGCTGTAATCGCAGCTGAATATGTAAAGGATCACTCCGGCTTTCTGGGGATGAAAGACCTATTCAACTTCTGATATATAACAATAATTAACAAAGACTATAAAATAGAAGCCTATAAGGTAGCGTTTCTTACATAAAAATAGATTCCTATAAAGATGAGAAAGCCCGAAAAAAGAGATTGGATAAAATTAGCTATAGCTCTAGTGCTGTATCTGCTGTTCCTCGTATGGATAAGGAGCTGGTGGGGAGTGCTTGTCATACCATTCATTGTAGATAACTACATAACAAAATTTATACCCTGGGGCTGGTGGAAGAAGTCGAAAAACAGCACATTGCGCACCATCATGAGCTGGGTCGATGCACTTGTATTTGCATTGGTTGCCGTCTATTTTGTAAACCTATACTTCTTTCAAAACTATGTCATCCCGACATCCTCACTTGAGAAATCATTATTGGTAGGAGATTATCTTTTTGTGAGCAAGGCAAATTATGGACCAAGAAAGCCACACACTCCATTGAGCATGCCATTGACACAGCACACCTTGCCTCTGACAAACAGCAAAAGCTATATAGATGCTATTCAATGGGATTATGAACGTGCTCCGGGATTCGAAGATATAGAACTGAACGATATTGTAGTATTCAACTATCCGGCCGGTGACACTGCAACAACTAACCCGGAAGTAATCGATTACTACAGTATGTGTTACAACATAGGAGCAGAACGCTACCCAAACAAGCCGGAAATAGACAGCATGGATATAGAGCGCCAGCGTGCAATATATGACCTTTACTATGCAGCCGGTCGAGAATATATAGAACAGAACCCACAGATTTTCGGCAAGAAACTTTGGCGTCCTGTTGATCGTCGCGAGAACTACGTCAAGCGATGTGTAGGTCTCCCTGGCGATACCTTACAGATTAAAGAAAAAGAGATATATCTGAATGGGAAGCCAAGCAAACAGCCCGAAAATGTACAATTCAACTATTGGGTAACATTCAAGTCACCGCTACCTGAGAGAGTTAGACACGAACTTGGCATAAGCAAAAAGGATTTACAGGATGGGAACTGTGGCAATGGCCTTTTCTGTCTTCCGTTGACAAACTACACACGCGACAAACTTGTAACCAACTCAAAACTTATAGCCTCTATAGAACCTTGCGAGAGCAAACCTGGAGGCTTATATCCCCTCAATAGCAATACCAAATGGACAGCCGACAACTACGGCCCGGTGTGGATACCCAAGCGAGGCGAGAGCATAAGACTCACACTCGAGAATCTGCCCATATATGAACGTCCCATAGCCGTATACGAGGGCAACACACTCGAGGTTAAGGACGGCAAGATATTCATCAACGGAAAAGAGAGCGACAGCTACACATTCAACATGGACTACTATTGGATGATGGGCGACAACAGACACAACAGCGCCGACTCGCGCTATTGGGGTTTTGTACCCGAAGACCACATTGTTGGAAAGCCGCTCTTTGTGTGGTTGTCACTCGACAACGACCGTAGCTGGTTCAACGGAAAGATACGATGGGACCGTCTTTTCCGTTCAGTTGACAACCTAAAATAAAGCGGGCAGGATATGCACATACTGTCACACCCACTATATCTTGCCCCTATTCCACTGTACATACAGCTGTATTCGGCGGAAGGCATCATAATAGACGGCGACTCGCCTTTTGTGAAACAGACGTTCCGCAACCGCACCCTCATTGCAACCGAAAGAGGAGTACAGGCATTGACTATTCCCATTGAGCATAACGGCTCCCAAGCAATGCGCGACGTGCGCATAAGCGAGCATGGCAACTGGCGTCATCTGCACTGGAACGCACTTGTAAGCGCCTATCGCAAAAGCCCGTTCTTCGACTACTATGCCGATGACTTTGCCCACTTCTACGAAGAGCGCGGAGGCTTTCTGCTCGATTTCAATATACGCCTGCACAATGTTGTCGGCGAACTGTTAGGACTCGACAACAAAGCCGTCATAACAGAAAAAACAGCGATAAATACGGAGAAAAACAACATAACAGACCTGCGACAGATAGCCGAGCCAAAAGAGCTTACAAACGGCAAATATAAAAGCACGGTGCCCTATTATCAGGTATTTGCCCAGCGCAACAGCTTTATACCCAACCTTAGCATTGTCGATTTGCTATTCAATATGGGCCCCGAAGGACTTATTACATTAAAGGACTCAGCAACAGAGCCGATTACCGTCAAGTAACATCAAACATAAGACCGAATACTACAGCTCTCTGTCACTGGTTACGAATCTTGTTTCCCAAAATAAAGCCGAATATACCGGTAAGGATAATTCCCACAGTCGTTTGCACAACATTAAGAAAATCCACAAATGGAGAGACGTTGTGAAGCACTTCCGAATCCATCCCGGCCATATTCTTAAGACTTACCGACAGCGCCATTGTATACTCCAACAGAGATACATTGGAACTGAACATCCATGCAAACAGGAATACGATAAAAAAGTAAGTGATCACCATCTTTGTCATACTCTCGCCATAACCAAAGAGGATATCGGAAAATATATTTGTCACTATATTCCATACGTTGGCAACTTTTCGGACGACACTTATTCTTTTCTTGAAAAGTTCAGCAAACATGCGATTGCGTTCCATACGCCTGCCCCTTACATAAGCCCAATTGCCATCCGCAATAAATCCTCTTCCGGTCCACAAGGCATTAAAGTTCTTGTATATCTCCTCGGCCTCTTCCCAACGTCCTTTCAGAGACTCACTTGCGCTCCAATTGGAACGGATATTTACATCATTCGTTCTCTCACCCGTGCCATACAGATTCCATTCGGTAAGAAACCTTTCGTACTCTTTGAAATTCTGTTGCAGAATACGACCGCCAACAAGATTCCTGCGTCTTATTATTGCAGAGTCGCCAAAATAGGTTTTATTTAAACTACAGTTCCTGATATTGCTATGAGTAAATATAACAACTCCATCCAGCAAAGCTCTATAGAAATCGCAGAACTCAATATCAGCCTCTTCAAATGTTCCATTCTCTATTCTGGCATATCTGAAATCACTCCATAGTATTGTAGACTTACGAAAACGACAATGCACAAGTTCGCATTGCTTGAAACTGACACGTTCCAGCCGACATCCCGAAAAGTCAACACCCTCGAGCCTCTCACCCGAGAAGTCGACACCTACAATCTCTTTCTGCTTCAACAGTTCTGCTAATTCTTCACGTTTCATGCCTTACCTATAACCATTATGTACTTTTTCGGAAAATCACCCCAAATCCCGACAACACACACTGTGTAGATTGTACAGGATTACAATTAGGTAGATGACGCAAAATTAACCATTTTTTTGATAAAAAAAATCATATACAACATTAAATGGAATGGTGCTGCTAAATCAAAATAACAAGCAGGAATCTAAAACAGATAGAACACAATCTTTCTATATTTCGTATTCATTTTCGTTTCTTTGTTGTATCTTCGCAGATAAAACTTAAAACTGATACATGAGCGCAGAATTCGATATTCGCGGCAAACATAGTGACAAGGAGTTTGAAAATGCATTACGCCCGCTTGCCTTCCACGACTTCAGTGGACAGGAGAAGGTCGTAAGCAATCTCAGCATCTTTGTACAGGCTGCCAAGATGCGTGGCGAGTCACTCGACCACGTGCTGTTGCATGGTCCTCCGGGACTGGGAAAAACGACCTTGAGCAACATCATTGCCAACGAACTTGGCGTAGGCTTCAAAGTAACCTCGGGCCCCGTACTCGACAAGCCCGGTGACCTTGCAGGAATACTCACTTCATTGGAGCCGAACGATGTGCTCTTCATTGACGAAATACACCGTCTCTCGCCCATTGTCGAAGAGTATCTTTATTCGGCAATGGAGGACTATCGCATAGACATTCTAATTGACAAGGGACCATCGGCACGCTCGATACAGATAGACCTTAATCCGTTCACCCTTATAGGTGCTACCACGCGCAGTGGATTGCTCACCGCACCGTTGCGTGCACGTTTCGGAATAAACATGCACCTTGAATATTACGACAGCAAGACTCTGGCAGGCATCATCGCACGCTCGGCCCACATACTGCGCGTAACATTTGACGAGGAGGCCGCATACGAAATTGCACGCCGAAGCCGAGGAACGCCACGTATTGCCAATGCCCTGCTGCGCCGCGTGCGCGACTTTGCACAGGTGATGGGCAACGGACACATAACAAACGCCATTGCCAAGATGGCACTCGAGGCTCTTAACATCGACCGCTACGGACTCGACGAGATTGACAACAAGATACTTTGTACAATCATCGACAAGTTCAAAGGAGGACCTGTGGGAATAGGCACTATAGCAACAGCCCTCAGCGAAGACCCCGGAACAATAGAAGAGGTATACGAGCCCTATCTTATAAAAGAGGGCTTCTTGAAACGTACACCACGTGGACGAGAAGTAACCGACCTTGCATATAAACATTTGGGGCGTAGCAGGTTCGGAACCGAAACTGGCACGCTCTTTTAACAACGCTAATTCACAGTTGATATGGGAAAGCTACAATCCCTTTTTAAAGACACTGTAATATATGGATTAAGCAGTATCGTAGGTCGTTTTTTAAACTACCTGCTTGTGCCGTTATACTCCTACTCCATGACTGCAGAATCTGGTAATTACGGAATTGTAACCAATGTATATGCATGGACAGCTCTTATACTTGTAATGCTGACCTTCGGATTCGAGACTACGTTTATGCGTTTTGCCGGCAAATACAAAGATGAACTGCCCAAGGTATTCTCAACATCTATACAAGTGGTTGCAACAGTCTGCGCCATATTCCTATTCACGGTATTAAGCAACATCACCCCTATTGCAAATGCATTAGGCTATGAACAACATCCCGAGTTCATAACAATGATGTCGGTGGTAATATCCCTTGATGCTATCCAAGCCATAGCCTTTACCTATCTTCGTTTCAAAAACAAGGCAATAAAATTTGTATCGCTTAAATTACTATTCATAGGAATGAGTATAGCACTCAATGTTGTAGCATTCCTTCTATTGCCATACATATATGAGAAAAACCCGTCATTAGTCTCTAGTTTCTATGAACCGAATAATCAGGCATACTATATATTTCTTATAAACCTGATATGCACATCGGCCATTACACTCTTCTTCATACCCGAATTCAAAATTTTTAAGTTTACTACAGATATTAGGTTACTAAAGGAGATGCTTTCATACTCGTGGCCCATACTGCTGTTGGGGCTTGCAGGTATATTGAACTTGCATGCCGACAAGATTATATACCCAATACTTGTACCCGGGGAAGAGGGAAGAATAGAACTCAGCATTTATGGAGCAGTAGTAAAGATTGCAGCTATTATGGCAATGCTAATCCAAGCATTTAAATATGCCTACGAACCCATTGTCTTTAAGATGGGAAACAGCAGAGAGAGCAAAGAGTATCAGGCTATAGCAATGAAATACTTTATAGCAATAGCACTACTCGCCTTTCTTGCTGTAGTATTCTACATGGATATACTACGAAATATAATAGCACCCGACTATTGGGTGGGACTAGGTGTTGTGCCTATAGTGATGCTTGCAGAAATAATAATGGGTGTGTACCAGAATCTTTCAAATTGGTACAAACTTAACGACGAAACATGGTGGGGTGCCATATTTTCGACAATAGGATGCATTATACTGTTTGTTATAAATATCATATTTGTACCGCAATACGGTTATCACGCATGTGCCATAGCTTCCCTCATCGGTTTCACAGTTGCCATGCTACTCTCCTATTTTGTAGGACAATACCGAAACCCTATTATGTACGATTTGAAAAGTATTTTTAGTTATGTACTGCTTGCCATGTTGCTTTACAAAATATCACAATTGGTATCCATTGAGAACAGTCTGCTACATATGGGGTTCAACACAATCTTAATATTCATATATTTGGCCTATTTCGTTAAGAAAGATTTACCGCTTAAACAGATTCCCATTATAAAACGTTTCTTCAAATAGAGTTTATAGACTTTATTAGAGATACTTTTATAATGAACAGACTTTCGCTACTATACAATAAACTGAAAGAACATATAGACCTTACTGCCGACAAAGAGGAGGAATCGACAGTCATCGAGAATGTACGACGCACTGTAGAATTCCGAGGTGTTAACCTATGGATACTTGTAATAGCGGTGCTTATCGCCTCTATTGGCCTCAACATAGACTCGACACATCTTATAATTGGAGCCATGCTCATTTCGCCATTAATGGGACCAATTATAGGTACAGGATTGGCTGTCGGTATAAATGACATGGAGCTTATGAAGCGTTCTTTGCGGAATCTCTTTATAGCATCTCTTTTCGCTGTTATAGCCGCAACAATATTCTTTTGGATATCTCCACTCAACGAGGGACAATCAGAACTTCTTGCACGTACATCACCCACGCTATACGATGTAATAATAGCCTTCATTGGAGGTGCTGCCGGATTTCTAGCCCTAAGCACAGTGGGCAACCATGCACAAGTAATTGTGGGAGTTGCCATATCCACCGCACTGCTACCTCCGCTATGTACAGTCGGGTATGGATTGGCTACAGGGAATTGGCTCTATTCATTGGGAGCATTATACCTTTTCTTTATAAACTCGGTATTTATAGCAATCTCGACATTTCTTAGTGTGAGAATCTTCAAGTTCTCGCCAAAAGTATTTGCCGACAAGAAGAGAGAGAGACAGGTACGACGTACACTTATAATAATCTCTATAGTAACACTGTTACCATCGCTATTCCTCACATATAACATCCTTCGGAAAAGTATATACATACAGAATGCCGAACAGTTTGTGATTCGTGAACTCGATTTTCCGGGTACATTTATCATAGAGAGAAATATAAACTACAAGAAACGTAGCATTGAAACCGTACTAATCGGTAGCTACATTTCACCGGCAGAGATAGAGAATGTCAAAGAGAAACTCCCTGAATATAAATTAGAGGGGACCAAACTCACTATATTGCAAGATGGAGAGAGTCACGACAGCATCATGCTGTCGTCAATGCGCAACAATATAGTTAAAGAGCTATATCAAAGGAGTGAGCAACGCATAGCTGAACTTGAACAACAAAACTCTATACTCAGCGATAGCATAGCACTAATATACCGTTACAGCGATCTTGACACATTGATATACTACGAAGCAGAAATTTTATTTCCACAAATAGATGAACTCTCACTGGGGTATCTGTGGAGTATCGATAAAAAGTTTGCTACTCATTCATCATTCGCACAGATAGAGATTGGCTTACCCATAGGGGAAAAGCAGAAAGAGACTATGCGCCAATGGTTACGCAAAAGATGCAACGACAAAGATATGCGTATCGAAATTATACAGAGGTACTGACATTTTACCACTCTACAACAAAAGAGTGCATACCATTACCATAGCTGTAATAAACCTTGAAATTATAGTAACGGCATATAGATTTTACAAGTGCCAACCCAAGTCCTGTAGAATTTTGGGCTCCTTTGTGATAAAAACGATTAAAAATATATTTTTCGTCAAGCGGAGCATCACCACTATTCGATACAGCAAAATGTCTCTTATCCAATACTATGTTAAGTGATGTTCCGGGAGCAGAGTGTACATAAGCATTCTTTACAAGGTTGCCGATAAGGATCTTTGCCAAAGACTCATTTATGTTTATGAAGAAAAAGTCGGGTGCGTCCACCTTAGAATCTATATTCTTATAATCATAAACCTCTACAAGCATCTCTAATTCATTCCTCAACAAACCGGATATGTCTACCTGCGAAACCTCGGGAAAAAGACCGTTATCTATTTTTGTAAGCAACAACAATGTCCTATTGAGCCTCACCATCCCCGACAAAGTATGTCGTATCTTGGATAGCTCCACGTATTGCTCCTCTTGTAGAGCAGTGCTATCAATGAGCCACTCAATTCTATTACCTATAACAGCCAGCGGAGTCTGCAATTCATGCGAAGCGTTACCTATAAACTGTTTCTGCTGCTCAAGATAAAGTTCGGCACGGTCTACAGCGCGCTGTGCAGCCAAAGCAAGTTTATGAAACTCGACGACAGTAGAATCGGGAGCCGGCTCTTGCTTCTTACCGGGAATATAGCTATCGAACCATGCTAACAGACGATACAAGGGTTTTATATTGTTATAAAAGATTATTGTTGTGGTCACAAGAATAGTAATTAACAACAAGAAGTATAGTACTACAATATACCAAAAAATGGCACGTATAAGATCATCGCGCTCAAAAGTGGGCATAGCAACCTGTAGTCTGTACTGACGCTCTTCACTATCCATAAATACAGTTGTAAGTACACGTGCAGGCTCGGTATCTTCCTGCTCGGGTATATATACCATCTCATCGTGAAAGGTCATATAGGGTTCTACTACGGTTGCACTGTCGAGTTGTACAATAGTATAGCTGTTGTTAGAGCCATTATTGAGTGCCGGCATAGGCCTGCCCGAGAGATGGCATCTTACAATCTTCTCGGCATACTCCACAAGACTGTCATCCGACTCATCGTTAATCTCGGCCACCATTGTATAGTAAAAAATCACACCCCACGAAGCTATTATTGGTATCAAGATTATAGCAAGGCGCAGTGTTACCCTATAAATAAGTTTCATATATCAATTATCTACTTCGGTAAATTTATATCCAAAGCCATATACGGCTTTTATGTTTACAGAGGCACCGGCCTCGGCCAATTTCTTTCTCAGGTTCTTTATCTGTGCATATACAAAACTGAAGTCATCTGCCATATCGACATGGTCGCCCCATACCGTCTCGGCGAGAAGAGCCTTATCTACGATGTGGTTTGGACGCTGGAGGAAATAGAGTAGAATATCAAACTCTTTCTTTAATAAGATTATATCATTACCATCAACTGTAACTGTTCTGCTACTTACATCTACAACAATGTTGCCTGCTTTCATTATGTTGTTCACTGCAGCAGAGCCACGTCTGAGTACACTCCTTATCCGGGCCGACAACTCTGCCATATAGAAAGGCTTTGCCAGATAATCATCTGCACCCAGTTCTAGTCCCTCAACCTTATCCTCTATTGAATCACGGGCCGATATTATTATAACCCTATCACTTTTCCCTAAAGACTTAAGGTGTCGCAACAACTGCAAGCCATTGCCGTCGGGAAGCATTATATCAAGCATTATACAATCGTAATTATACCCGGCAATCTTATCCTCTGCATCGTAATAGTTCGATGCAGTCTCTACAATATACCCCTCACTTTGCAATGCACGTGACATTATCTCGCTTAATGAGGAGTCGTCCTCTATAATTAACAATTTCATCTCATCACTATAATTTATAGCAGCAAATATTACATATGAATCTGAAAAGAAACTAAAAATATAGGATTGAACTACACGAGAAAATTGGTTTTACTCCTCTACAAGTTCATAATCCAATTGTTTGCGGTCAAGATTGGCCCTTACAATCCTTATGCGCACAGAATCACCAATCATATACTTGCGGTGCTTTCTTCGCCCAACAAGACAATAGTTTGCATCGTCAAACTCATAATAGTCGTCCTGAAGGGCACGTATAGGAATCATACCTTCGCATTTATTCTCGTTTATCTCGGCATATATACCCCACTCTTTCACGCCACTTATAACAGCATCATACTCCTCACCTATATGTTCACTCATAAACTCTACCTGCTTATATTTTATGCTGGCACGCTCGGCATTTGCTGCAACCTGTTCCTGAGCCGAGCAATGCTCACACAACTCTTCATATTTCGATTGACTCACCGAACGTGCTTTCAGATTCAAGTACCTGTCGAGCAAACGATGTACCATTAGATCGGGATAGCGTCGTATGGGAGAAGTAAAATGTGTATAATATTTAAAGGCAAGTCCATAATGACCTATATTATCGATAGAATACCTGGCCTTCTGCATTGTACGCAACGATATCTGTTCAATCACATTCTGCTCCTTGCTACCCTTTATATCGTTAAGTAGATTGTTGAGTGCTGCAGGAGAGGTTGTACGTCCCGAAGAACTTTTCATTTTATATCCCAACTTAGCCACGAAACGTGCCAGCACTGTTAGTTTTTCAGGGTCGGGGGTGTCGTGAACACGATATACAAATGTCTTGGGGTGACTCTTGGCATTAGGCTTACCTATTGTCTCGGCAACAGTACGGTTGGCCAGCAACATAAACTCCTCTATAAGTTGATGCGATTCATCACTCTCACTAAAATAGACCGAAACAGGCTTTCCCTTATCATCAAGACGGAAATGAACCTCTGCTTGTTGGAAATCTATCGCACCGGCTTTAAAACGTTTCTCGCGCATTATGCGTGCAAGCTTGTTCAGCACATCAATCTCGGCGGCATATTCTCCTTTTCCGCTTTTAATTATCTCTTGTACCTCTTCATAACTGAAACGCCTGTTGCTTCTTATAACTCCACGTGCAATTCTAAACTTCTTTACTTCGGCATTACTATTCATTGTAAAAACAACCGAATAGGTTAGTTTCTCTTCATCGGGGCGCAGAGAACAGAGGAAGTTACACAACCTCTCGGGTAACATTGGAATTGTACGATCGACAAGATATATTGATGTTGCACGTTTATAAGCCTCCTTATCTATAACACCTCCTTCGGTTACATAATGAGAAACATCTGCAATATGCACGCCTATCTCCCATAAACCGTCCGAGATTGTACGTATAGATAGAGCATCATCAAAATCCTTGGCATCTACTGGATCTATTGTAAATGTTGTGACGGGACGGAAATCCTCACGCCTGGCAATCTCGGCAGCATCAATATTTGCCGGCAGTCTGTTTGCTGCCTCTTCTACTGCCACCGGGTATACATAAGGCAGACCAAACTCGGCAAGTATTGCATTCATTTCGGCATCGTTCTCTCCATTCCTGCCCAATATATCCACAACCTTTCCAATCGGATTACGACTCTCTAAAGGCCAATCGAGTAATCTTACTACTGCTTTGTCACCACTCTTGCCTCCCTTCAGATGTTCACGTGGTATAAATATATCATTCGGTAGGATACGGCTGTCAGTGAGTAGCAAGGCATAATGCTTCTCAACCTTCAGAACACCGACAAATGTATCGTGCTTACGTCGCAATATCTCTACAACTTCGCCTTCGGGGCCGCGTCCGCGACGTTTTGCAAAAAGCGTTACACGCACATAATCGTCTGTAAGAGCATGCATAGAGTGACGTTCTGTGATAATGACAGGTTCACCTCCATCTTCTGGGTAGAACATGTTGTAGCCTTCACTATTGCGTTTGAATACTCCACAAAGAACCGACCCTCTGTTTGCCAACATATACCGACGGAAGGATGTCTCCAGCAGATATCCATCGAAAACCATATCATCAAGGATTGCAACGCACAATGTGCGTGCCGATGTTGTTGTGAGGCCTAACTCCTTAAAAATATCTTTTGTACCCAGTTCATCCTTTTCGTGGCGATTGAACATCTCGACAAGCATCTCAACAAGCTGACGTTTATTTATTCGTCTTCCAGCCTTACACCCCTTCTTTGCCATAATCCTACTATTTTAAGTAATTAATTTCAACAAATGTTGTCTGTTGCTAAAATAATAATAAAATGGCACATAGCAACACAAGTAGAGGAATTCTGAAAGTAAAATAGCACATAATTAGGTTTTTTAACGAAAAAACACGACCTTCGTGCGTTTTTTCGCAACAAAGTTACAATAAGAGAATAATATCTTTGATTTATCTGCGTTATCTAGAAGGATGAAAAAGTACTTTTTTGCAACGGTCGTTCTATTGCTGTTCACGCTTTCTGAAGTGTGCGCACAATATGACGTGCATTTTACCCACTACTGGAAAATGCAGAATTTCTACAATCCTGCAGGGGCCGGTGTAACAGGCAAGATGCATGCTTTTGCTGCATATAGCAACCAGCTTACCGGATTCGAAGGCAACCCAAAGAGTATGCTCATTAATGCAGACATGCCTTTGTCTATGTTTAAGGGCGACCATTCGGCCGGTATAGGAGTACTTAACGATGAGATTGGAATGTTCACCAACCAACACCTATTCCTGAACTACTCATACGCAATGAAACTATTTGGCGGACGGATGGCTATAGGAGTCCAGTTTGGAATTCTTAATGCAAAGATAGACCCGGGCGAGTTGAATCTGGGAGAGAACAATGACGACCCGGCCTTCCCCTCCTCAGCAGTTGATGGGAACAAGATTGATTTCGGTGCAGGAATCCTATACAAGCACAAATATTTCTATGCCGGATTATCAGCATTACACATAAATGCACCATTGATAGAGTTAGGCGAAACCAACCAATTTCAGGTAGACCCTTATTTTAATTTTATGGCAGGAGGCAATATACCACTAAAAAATACGTTAATAACAATACAGCCCTATATGCAGATAATGACAGACCTTGTTGCATGGCGTGCCGACATAACAGCAAAAGGGAACTACCAATACGATAACAAACGTTTCTTTGGCGGCATAACATACAGTCCAAACACATCTGTAGCACTATTTGCAGGACTTGAACTCTTAAACATAACCATTAGCTACGGATATGAAATTTTCACATCGGGGATAGGCGCCGAAAATGGAAATCACGACATATATCTAGGATACGACATAGAATTGGATTTATTTAAAAAAGGAAAAAACAAACATAATAGTATAAGAATATTGAAATGATGAAAAAGATAATCTATCTGCCATTATTCTTTGCAGCGCTAATATTGCAATCGTGCTTAGGAACAGGAAAGAACGCTGCCACAGGAGGAGAGGTCACCGGAATAAGCGGTGCCGCCATAAACGAACCCACACCATATGGAATGGTACTTGTTGAACGCGGTTCCATTAAAATAGGAGAAGAAGAGGCCGACTCTCTTTGGGGTATATCGACCCCGGTAAAGGACATCTCTGTTGATGCTTTCTGGATGGACGAAACAGAAGTTTCAAATGCAAAATATCGCCAGTTTGTATACTGGGTACGAGACTCTATTATCCGCGAACGTCTAGCCGACCCAGCTTATGGAGGTGACGAGACGTTCAAGATAACAGAAGATGAATATGGAGAGCCCATCACTCCTTATCTCAATTGGAACAAGCCTATCCCTTGGAAAAAACCAACTGAAGACGAACAGCGTGCTATTGAGAGTGTATATATAACAAACCCCATAACCGGAGTAAAGATGTTGGATGCGGCACAGATGAACTATCGTTACGAGATATACGACTACACACAAGCAGCGCTGCGTAAACATCGTCTTAATCCCGAGGAGCGCAACCGTAACACCGACATCCCAACCGACTACGATGCTGTTGTTACAATATCCAAAGATACTGCATATATAGATGACGAAGGACGTATAATAAACGAGACCATAACACGCCCTCTTTCAAGCATATACGATTTTCTTAATACATATATCATCAATGTATACCCCGATACCACATGCTGGGTAAACGATTTCCCCAATGCAAACAACGAGGTATATCTTAACCTGTACTTCAGTCACCCCAACTATAGCGAATATCCGGTTGTTGGAGTAACATGGGAGCAAGCCAATGCATATTGTGCGTGGCGTACCGATTATCTTCTTCGCGGTATGCGCGGTCAGGCAAAATATATACAGCGCTACCGTCTTCCCTCTGAAGCAG
Organism: Bacteroidaceae bacterium; assembly: GCA_017507105.1. GTDB lineage: Bacteria > Bacteroidota > Bacteroidia > Bacteroidales > Bacteroidaceae > HGM04593. Next base: position 72,571 of record JAFWBM010000039.1, on the reverse strand, counting down.
AATGGGAATATGCTGCCAGAGGCAAAGAGGGTGGTAAATTCCCCTGGGAGAGTGGCGATACCAAGAGCGACAAGGGATGCTATTATGCAAACTATAAGCCCGGTGAAGGCAACTACACTAAAGACGGCAATCTTATAACCTCGAAGTGCGGAATATATTCGGCCAACAGCAATGGGCTATACGATATGGCAGGAAATGTAGCCGAATGGACCTCGACAGTATACACCGAGGCCGGAATACTGCAAATGAGCGATATAAACCCAGACCTACAGTACCGTGCCGCAAAGGAGGATCCCTATAGTATGAAAAAGAAGGCTATACGAGGCGGTTCATGGAAAGACCCGGTACGATATATACAAGGAGCCACACGCTCATATGAATACCAAAATGAGTCGCGTTCGTTCATAGGATTCAGATGCGTGCGCAGCTACAGCGGAATATCAAGAAAGAAATAAACCATCAACAACCACAACACACAACCCATCATGAGCAAGAAAAGAGGTATAATAAGCCGTATACAGACCTTTATGGATTCACCTAAAGGGAGAACATATACCAACTACATATATAGTTGGGGTGCAGCAGTCGTAATTCTCGGTACACTCTTCAAACTTACACATATCGCCGGTGCCAACCTTATGCTATTCATTGGTATGGGTGCCGAAGTAATAGTATTCTTCTTCTCGGCATTCGAACGGCCATATGAACTTGCCGAAGAGGATCGCAAAGAGGAACGTGCCGAACGCAGAGCCGTGTTAGGAGAAGCTGTTGGTGGCAACATTGTCATTGGAGCAAACCAGGGTATCACAAATGATACAACAGTACAAAATAACGGAATTCATGGTGGCGGGACTGTTATCATCGGTGGTGGAGCAGTTTCGGGAGGCTCACAAACCGTAAGCCCCGAGCTTATTTCTGAAATGGATGATGCAACCAAGGATTACGTAGAGAAGATACGCACACTCAATGAGGCTATAAAACGTATATCGGAGCAGACAGAATCCTTAGGACGCAATATGGAAGAGATGGACAATCTGGCACGTAACATTACCGGAATAAATGCACTATACGAAGTACAATTGCGCAGTGCCGGTAACCAGGTAGGCAACATCGATCAGGTCAATGAAGAGACCAAGAAGATGGCAGCACAGATAAAAGAACTCAACGCGATGTACACACGCATGCTAGAAGCGATGACCTGTAACATGAATCGTCAAATGTAAGCAGCGTAAAAAAACTGGAATTACTGATGAAAATCAAGAAAAACAAAATATCTCCGCGTCAAAAGATGATAAATCTGATGTACGTACTTCTTATGGCTATGCTTGCCCTAAATGTATCATCAGATGTACTCAACGGTTTCTCCCTTGTCGATGAGAGTCTGTCGCGCAGTACAGCCAATGCCAATGTTCAGAACATGGCATTATATAGCAACTTTGAGCAATCAATGGCACAGAACCCAGAGAAGGTTGGAGAATGGTACGAACGTGCACAGAGCGTACGTGCCATGTCCGATTCGCTATATCAATTGGCGGAAGAACTAAAGATACGAATTGCCAAAAAAGCCGATGGCAAGAATGGTCTATACTCAAATCTTGAAAATAGAGAAGATCTTGAGGCTGCAACATATGTGATGCTGGCACCGGGCAGCGGACAAGGTCAGCAGTTATTCAACGAGATAACATCATATCGCGAGAACATCCTCGGGATGATAACAGACAGCATACAACGAAAAATAATCGAAGACAACTTCAGCACAGAAATACCGCGTAAAGATATCTCCATGATGAAGAATTGGCAGGAGTACCACTTCGAGAATATGCCAGCAATTGCTGCCATTACCCTGTTGACAAAACTTCAAAACGACGTAAGATACGCCGAAGGAGAGGTGCTACACACTTTGGCAAAGAATATAGACCAAGGAGATGTACGTGTAAACCAGATTCGTGCACTTGTTATTCCAAATTCAAAGAACGTGGTACGAGGAAATGACTTTACAGCACAGATAATATTGGCAGCAGTAGACTCCACACAGCGCCCCGAGATATACATAGGAGATGAGAAACTGGAGGCAGAGAACGGTATATACACAAATAAATGCAACACTGTAGGAGACTACACCCTAAACGGATACATGATGGTACATGACGGAGGCGGCGTATCGTCAAGATATGACTTCTCGCAAAGCTACACTGTTGTTGAACCAACAGCCACTGTAAGTGCATCGCTCATGAATGTGCTATACGCTGGATTCGAAAACCCCATAAGCATATCAGTACCAGGTGTGCCGGCCAACCGTATATCGGCAAGAATAGCACAAGGAAAAGGAACACTGAAAAGCGACGGAAAGGGCGGCTATATTGCCACACCTACACAGATAGGTGAAGAACTGAAGATTGAAGTTACTGCCACTAATGAAGATGGAGGACGACAGAGTATGGGGCAGTACTCTTTCCGCGTACGTCAGTTACCAGACCCCACACCATTCATTGAATACAAAGACAAAGATGGAAACACACAGCGATATCGCGGTGGAAAGCCTTTCAGCAAACAAGCATTGATGAGTACAAACGGAATAGTTGCAGCCATTGATGACGGATTATTGAATATAAGTTTCCAGGTTCTGTCATTCGATATAGTATTCTTTGACAACATGGGTAATGCCATTCCAAGAAAGTCAGATGGTACACTATTCTCAACAGCCCAGAAAGAGATGCTACGCAATCTGCAACGCGGCAAACGTTTCTATATATCGAACGTAAGAGCAGTAGGTCCCGACAAAGTAGAACGCCAGCTACCAACCTCACTTGAGGTCATTATGAACTGATAAACGAAAACAAGCATAATTACACATATTATGGAAGCAACAAAAAAGATATTAATACTCTTCGCAGTAGCACTGATTGGACAGTATACTCTAGCACAGCCTCCGGCACGCCAAAAAGAGGAGACGAAAAAGGGCAACGAGACACAAGTATACGAAGTACCACTGTCGGAGAGGGCAAAGAGCCAATATCCAACAAAAGAGACACCTCAAGAAGTTGTTTGGAAGCGTGATGTATATCGTGTTCTTGATTTGAACAAAGAAAAGAATGCGTCGCTCTACTATCCGGTACAGCCAATGGGGAAAAGCATGAACCTGTTTACATACATATTCCGCCATATTCTCGACAATAGTATAACAGCATATGATTACAATATCGATGGTTATGAAAACTTTACATCCGAGCATAAGGTAGACCCCAAAGAGTTACTCGAAAACTACAGCATATATTACGAGTATGGCGAAGACAGTACCATTACAGTAAACCCTAGCGACATGCCTACAAACGAGGTTTTGAGTTACTACATAAAGGAAAGCCACTACTTCGACCAACGCACCTCAACATACAACCATAGGGTAACAGCAATATGCCCAGTATTGCACAGAAGCGGTGAGTTTGCAAGTGAAGTAACCAAGTACCCTATGTTTTGGCTCAAATATGATGAGATAGCAGCACTGCTGTCGCTACAGACAGTTATGTCAAGCAGCTACAACAATGTCTCAACAATGACACTTGACGACTATTTCACAAAGCACTGCTACGAAGGTGAGATATACAAAACGGTGAATCTGCGCAACATGGCAATAAGCCAATATTGTAAAGACTCTGCATCTGTCAAGAAAGAGCAGGAGAGAATAGAAGGAGAGCTAAAGAGATTCCGCAACGGACTATGGAACACCCCCAAACCCCAAATAGAGGAGACGGTCGACTCTACCTCCACTAAAGAAGGAGTTGTTACTACCGATAAAGAGGATAAAGAGAAGAAGGAGAAAAAGTCGACACGTTCCACACGCAAGAAAAAAGAGACTAAAGCAAAAAGCAAAAAAGAGAGCAGCAAATCCAAGAGCAGTTCATCGGCAAAGGTATCTGTTCGTCGCCAACGTAGATAAAACAGACAACCCGAGTGGGATTCGTGTATTTTTTTTACGATATTTTATTTAAATATTAATAAAAAGATTATTTTTGCGCAGTACAACAATATGTTGGGCTGCGCAAACTTTAATTATTGCGCATTTGTTTTTAAAATACTAAATCTAAAAACACAGAATTATGAAAAAGATTTTCGGTTTATTTTTTGCGCTGTGCCTTATTGCAGCAATCCCAGCCAACGCACAATTAAAATTCGGTGTCAAAGCCGGTACCAATCTGAATGGAAGTCCCAGTGACATAAAAGGAGATGTAGACGGATATACAGGTTTCTTCGTAGGTCCTATGGCAAAGCTTACCATACCCATTGTAGGTCTTGGTCTTGAGGGCAATATACTATATTCACAAAGTGGTGTTGAACTTGGCGGCGAGACTGTTAAGAAACATAGTATAGAGATACCTATATCTTTGCGTTACGACCTGGCACTTCCCGCAGTGAGCCAGATTATTGTACCGTTCATTGCAGTTGGTCCGCAATTCGGATTTACCATTGGCGACTCGGGCAAGGATTGGGAGCAAGCTGCACGATTCGAGTACAAGAAGAGCCAGTTGAGCCTTAATTTTGGTTTGGGTGCTGTACTTTTCAAACATCTTCAGGCTCATATCAACTATAATGTAGCAATGGGAGATACCAGTGAGTATTCCGAATTTACAGATGGAGCGTGGAAAGTTCTCACAGGTTCAAAGACCGACACTTGGCAGATATCTGTAGCATATCTGTTCTAATAATAGACTAATATAAGTATGACCGATAGAGAGCTACAGCTCCCTGTCGGTCTCTTTTTAAGAATATAACATGGAGAACAAACTTGCATCACTGTTAGAAGGTTTTGGAATTAGCAACACCGGCATAGTACCTCTATCCTGGATCATTATAGTATTGATTTTGGCAATACTGTTCATTGGCAGCAACATTATATGTCAAAAGATAGTACTCCCTATTGTACACATCATAACAAGGAAAACCAGTAGCACATGGGACGACATCATATTAAACGAGGTGCTGTTGAAATGTGTATGTAACCTTGCTGTGGCCATTATCATTACAGCTTTACAACCGCTTGTACTGACAAGCGGGACATGGCTATACACCATTGTAACAAAAATCCTATGGATATACATTGTGGTATTATTTGTAAAAATAACACTCTCTTTGTTCTCGTCGTTCTATCTAATCTCGAGCAAATCGGAGAAGACTAAAAACCACACATTGCAAGGTGTCTTTCAAATGCTCAAGATTCTCTCCATATCTATTGGACTTATTATTATTGCAAGCATCGCTATAGATAAGAACCCGATGACACTCCTTGCCGGCCTCGGTGCATCGGCTGCTGTACTTATGTTGGTGTTTAAAGATAGTATAATGGGACTTGTTGCAGGCATACAGCTATCGGCAAACGATATGCTGCGTCCTGGTGATTGGATATGCATGCCCAAGCATGGAGCAGACGGAAATGTGATAGATGTAACATTAACAACCGTAAAGGTTCAAAATTGGGACAAGACCATCATAACCATCCCGCCATATGCTCTTGTAAGCGACTCTTTCCAGAATTGGAGAGGCATGCAAAGCTGCGGTGGACGTCGCATCAAACGCTCTATATTTATAGATATGAATTCTATAAAGTTCTGCGATGAGAAACTACTGCAGGAACTTATAAAGAGAGGAATAATAAAAGAAGAGGAAGGCAGAATGGATAAAGTAAACCTTACCCTCTTTAGAGAGTGGCTCGAGAATTGGTTAACGAATCATCCGGATGTTAACAAGGATATGATTATCATGGTGCGCCAATTGCAACCGACAGCTTTAGGATTGCCACTTGAACTCTATTTCTTCTTTAATGGAATAATGTGGGTTCCATATGAGCATACACAATCCGACATCTTCGAGTACGTGTTTGCAATACTGCCCCTATTTGGATTAAAGGTATTCCAAAGCCCATCAGGTACAGACATCAGCAACAATAACGGACGTATCCCATCACACCTTTTTTAAAGGTGCATTAAGGCTATAAAGATACCTGTAACATTAATCCTGAGTGAATGGAGAGGAGACAAGAGCATTGTTCTCGTGCATCTCCATAATTTCACGCTCACCCTCGCCCTTGTCGTTAATCCCGCACAAGTGTAATATTCCATGTATTATCACACGATACAATTCCTGCATATATGAGACACCTAACATCTCACTGTTGCTACGTACAGTATCAAGGCTTATGAATAGGTCGCCGGAAATTATATTCTCTTCTGTATAATCGAATGTTATGATATCTGTGTAGTAATCATGTTGCAGATATTCACGATTAACCTCTATAATCTTATCGTCATTGCAGAAGATATATGCGATATCTCCTATTTTCATTCCATGAGATGCGGCAACACTCTTTATCCACGCAGTGACTTCGCGTCGTTTTATTTTGGGCATCTTAACCCCGTCTGTCTGGTATGTTATCATAACTGTAGAATTTTATCCAAAGAAAATATATGCAATTGCCAAGGCTGCCAAAATACCGGCAAGGTCGGCTATAAGACCACATGTAACAGCATATCGTGTCTTACGTATACCTACACTGCCAAAATATACAGCTATTATGTAGAAAGTTGTATCGGTAGCTCCCTGGAATAGGCAGGCTAAACGACCAGCAAATGAATCGACTCCATAGGTTGTCATAGCATCAATCATCATTCCGCGAGCCCCACTACCACTTAATGGTTTCATAAGTGCTGTCGGAAGAGCCCCCACAAAGTCGGAATCTCCACCACAGGCCTCAACACACCACCCTATTGCACCAGTAAGCACATCCATACCTCCGGAGGCTCTGAAAACGCCTACAGAAACGAGTATAGCTACCAGATATGGAATTATCCTTACTGCCGTCGTAAAACCCTCCTTGGCCCCTTCTATAAAGGTCTCATAGACGTTAATACGACTACGGATACCAAAAAGAATAAACAGCATTATAATACCAAATAACATTACATTGGCAAGCGTTGTCGAGAAGAGCTCCACTTGAACACGGGAGAGCTGCATTACACCCCATGTTCCTGCAGCCAGGAAAATTGATACTCCGACCAAAAACATCAGCATGGTACGATTAAAAAGGTTTATACGCTGATATACGCTTGTTACTATAAGGCCGACAACAGTAGAAACCGTTGTTACCAATAAAATTGGTATAAAAACATCCGTAGGCTGTGCAGCACCCAGTTGTGTACGGTAGACAAGTACACTCATCGGAATAAGCGTCAAGCCCGAGGTGTTAAGCACCAGAAACATAATCATTGGATTTGTTGCTGTTTCCTTTTTGGGGTTAAGCTCTTGCAGCTCCTGCATAGCTTTTAGTCCCATTGGAGTTGCCGCATTATCAAGGCCGAGCATGTTCGCCGCAATATTCATAAACATTGTACCTGTTACCGGATGTCCTTTTGGAATATCGGGAAAAATATTGTTGAATATAGGCGCAAGGGCTTTTGCCAGCATATTTACAAGACCTCCACGCTCCCCTATCTTCATCATTCCCATCCACAAAGAGAGAACACCGGTAAGACCTAATGATATCTCAAAAGCACTCTTGGATGTATCAAATGTAGAATTCATTATTGCAGGAAACACTTCTGTATCTCCCAAAAAAATCAGTTTACATAGTGCTATTACAAATGCCAGCAAAAAGAATGCTATCCAGATATAGTTAAGTACCATATTTCTCTTTTTTAAGATATAGTACAAAGGTAATTATTTATTAGGATTATAAACGAATAAAGATGAGTTAATAAAATATGCCTACCCAAAAATGGGTAGGCATATTTACTATCTTGAGGCAGAATTTTATCAATCAGCGAGTTTAGCCTTGATAAATTCGCGGTTCAGACGTGCAATATTGCTGATAGAGATACACTTGGGGCACTCAGCTTCGCAAGCGCGAGTATTGGTACAGTTACCGAATCCAAGCTCGTCCATCTTGGCAACCATTGATTTTACACGACGGGCAGCCTCAACCTGACCCTGGGGAAGAAGAGCGAACTGGCTCACCTTTGCAGAAACAAAGAGCATAGCCGAACCGTTCTTACATGCAGCAACACATGCACCACAACCGATACATGCTGCAGCATCCATAGCCTCCTCTGCGATATCCTTACCGATGGGAATTGCATTTGCATCGGGTATACCACCGGTATTGATAGATACATAACCACCGGCCTGCTGTATCTTGTCAAAAGCTGTACGGTCTACCATAAGGTCGCGAATTACAGGGAACGCAGCCGAACGCCAAGGCTCTACAGTAATAGTATCGCCATCGTTGAAACGACGCATATAGAGCTGACAAGTAGTTGCACCTGTTGCGGGACCATGAGGATGTCCGTTTACATAGAGCGAACACATACCACAGATACCCTCGCGGCAGTCATGATCAAATACTATAGGCTCCTCGCCCTTGTTTACAAGTTCCTCGTTTAGGATATCGAGCATCTCAAGGAATGAGGTATCACCGGGAATGTCTTTCATCGGATAGGTCACGAACTTACCGGGTTCTTTGGGACCTCTCTGACGCCATACTTTCAAATTAAAACTTATATTCTTGTCCATTGTTACAATCTTTTAATTAGTTCTTGTAGTTACGCTGCTGTACCTTTATGTACTGATAGTTGAGGTCCTCTTTAAGGAGTTCAGGTTCGTTACCCTCGCCTGTATATTTCCAACAAGCAACATATGAGAAGTTCTCGTCGTCGCGCTTAGCCTCGCCCTCTTCTGTCTGGTGTTCTTCACGGAAGTGACCACCACAAGATTCCTCGCGGTTAAGAGCATCGTATGCCATAAGCTTACCAATCTCTATGAAGTCGAGCAGACGAAGAGCCTTCTCAAGCTCGATATTCAAAGAGTCGGCAACACCGGGAATACGAAGATCGTTCCAGAATGTCTTTTCAACCTCAGCCAACTTCTTGATAGCAGTCTCCAGTGATTCCTTGGTACGTGCCATACCTACATACTCCCACATTACAAGACCAAGTTCCTTGTGGATTGAGTCTACACTGCGCTTACCCTTGATAGACATCAATTTCGCAATCTTGTCATTAACAGCCTTCTCTGCCTCGACAAACTCGGGAGCATCAGTGCTGAAACGCTTAACCTGAATCTGATCGCTCAAATAGTTCTGCATTGTATAGGGAAGAACAAAGTAACCATCGGCAAGACCCTGCATAAGAGCAGAAGCACCAAGACGGTTAGCACCGTGATCACTGAAGTTAGCCTCGCCGATAGCAAACAAACCGGGGATTGAGGTCTGTAGCTCGTAGTCTACCCAAATACCACCCATTGTATAGTGGATAGCAGGATAAATCATCATTGGCTCCTCGTAGGGGCTAACATCTGTAATCTCCTCATACATATCAAAGAGGTTACCATAGCGCTGTTTTACGACCTCTTTACCAAGACGCTGTATAGCATACTTGAAGTCGAGGAATACAGCAAGACCGGTGTTATTTACACCAAAGCCCTTATCGCAACGCTCTTTTGCTGCACGAGATGCAACGTCGCGGGGAACGAGGTTACCGAATGCGGGATAACGGCGCTCGAGGTAGAAGTCGCGGTCCTCATCGGGAATGTCGCTTGCACGTTTCTTACCTGCCTGCAAAGCCTTGGCATCCTCCAATTTCTTAGGAACCCAGATACGTCCGTCGTTACGCAATGACTCAGACATAAGTGTAAGCTTAGACTGCTTGTCACCGTGAACAGGAATACATGTGGGGTGAATCTGTGCATAACAGGGGTTAGCAAAATAAGCACCTTTACGGTAGCACTGCAATGCAGCAGAACCATTACTACCCATAGCATTTGTAGAGAGGAAGAATGTATTTCCATAACCACCGGTAGCAATAACGACTGCATGAGCTGCAAAACGCTCGATCTTACCTGTTACAAGGTTACGTGCGATGATACCGCGTGCACGACCGTCGATGATAACGACGTCAAGCATCTCATAACGTGTATACAACTTAACCTTACCAAGGTTTACCTGATAGTTGAGGGCTGAGTATGCACCCAAAAGAAGCTGCTGACCGGTCTGGCCGCGAGCATAGAATGTACGTGATACCTGAGCACCACCGAATGAACGGTTAGCAAGAAGACCGCCGTACTCGCGTGCGAAAGGAACACCCTGAGCAACACACTGGTCGATGATAGCACCTGAAACCTCGGCCAAACGATGAACGTTAGCCTCGCGTGCACGATAGTCACCACCCTTTATTGTATCGTAGAAAAGACGGTAAACAGAGTCGCCGTCGTTCTGATAGTTTTTAGCTGCATTGATACCACCCTGAGCCGCGATTGAGTGAGCACGACGGGGAGAGTCCTGAATACAGAAGTTAAGCACGTTGAAACCCATTGCACCAAGTGAAGCTGCTGCCGAAGCACCTGCAAGACCTGTACCAACAACGATGATGTCGAGGTTACGCTTGTTAGCGGGGTTCACCAATTTCTGATGTGCCTTATAGTTGGTCCATTTTTCAGCCAACGGGCCTTCAGGAATTTTAGAATTCAGTTTTTCTGAACTAATCTTAGCCATAATATATCTTTTTTATGATTTTACAATTAATGGATTATGCTTAGCAACCTGCACAAGGACAGAAAGCGTAAACAAGAACAACTGCTGCAAAGCCGAGGATGATAACGCTTGAAACAACGTTACCGATGCAACGCCAGCGGTTGAACCAAATCTGGTTGTTCCAACCAAGAGTCTGCATTGCACTCCAGAAACCGTGTGTAAGGTGGAACCAAAGAGCAACCAACCAAACGAGATAGAGGATTACATACACAATGCAAGAGAATGTCTCCTTGATGTAGTGTGTACCGTCGGCAGCAAGCTCAACGCCGTCAACGTGAACACCGAGCATGTGCAATACCTCTACGAGCTGCATGTTTGCCCAGAAATTGTAAAGGTGAAGACCCATACCCAAAAGAACAATTACACCAAGAACAAACATGTTCTGTGAAGCCCACTCAACCTCTTTAGGCTGTTTGGTGTAATCGTAGCGCTGTGTACCACGAGCCTTTCTGTTCTGCATTGTAAGGATAAATGCATAAACAAAGTGTACAACAACAAGAGCTGCAAGACCTGCTGTTGCAACAAGAGCATACCAGTTGGCACCAAGGAACTCACAAATCATGTTGTACGCGTCGCCACTGAAAAGTGCGACCAAGTTCATTGACATGTGGAAAAGAAGGAACAGAATGAGAGCTGCACCAGAGACACTCATAATTACCTTTCTTCCCACAGAAGAATTAATTAACCACATAATGAATTGATATTAAATTATTTAATTAATAAATTATATAAATTTTATCATTTATCACCTCTTACAAATAGCAAAAATAATTTTTTTTTATTAAACACGCACAAAAAACCAATTTTTATTTGCCTGAGTTCTATTTTATTTTCCCGTATTGAAAGAAAGTAAAAAAATAGTGGTATCTTCGCCTGATAATATTCTATAGAAGAGATTGACAGTGACATTTGAGTACGACATATTGGTTATAGGCGCAGGACATGCCGGATGCGAAGCAGCTGCAGCAGCAGCCAATCTTGGGATGAGAACTTGTCTCATGACAATAGACATGAACAAGATTGCACAGATGAGTTGCAACCCAGCCATAGGCGGCATCGCCAAGGGACAGATTGTAAGAGAGATTGATGCACTTGGTGGATATATGGGAATTGTAACCGACAAAGCATCCATCCAGTTCCGCATGCTGAATCGTTCAAAAGGACCCGCAATGTGGAGTCCACGTGCCCAATGCGACAGGACAAAATACTCTATACTCTGGAGAGAGATTCTCGAGAACATACCTAATCTGCACATGTGGCAGGATTGTGCAACAGAACTTATTGTAGAGGAAGGTAAAGCGGTTGGAGTAAAGACACAGCTTGGAGCAGAGTTCCGTGCAAAATGCACAATCATTACTGCCGGCACTTTCCTCAATGGACTCATGCACATTGGCAAAGTACAGATAGAGGGTGGACGTATAGCTGAGCCGGCGGCAAAAGGATTAACAGAATCCATCACCAGACACGGGATAACGGCCGGACGCATGAAGACAGGAACTCCTGTAAGACTTGACAAGCGCAGTTTAAATCTACAACTCACTGATATTCAACAAGGTGACAACGATTTTCACAGTTTTTCTTACAACAAGATAGAGAGGAAACTACAACAAAGACCTTGTTGGGCATGTTACACAAACCCCAAAGTACATGAGACATTACGCGACGGGCTTGACGAATCGCCATTATACAACGGACAGATACAGAGCATCGGCCCAAGATATTGCCCGAGCATAGAGACTAAAATCGTAACATTTGCCGAACGTGACAGACACCTGCTGTTCCTTGAACCAGAAGGAGAGACAACACAAGAAATATATGTCAACGGATTCTCTTCTTCCTTGCCAATGGACATACAACTTAATGCCCTTCGCAAGATTCCGGCACTAGAGAACGCCGTAGCGTACAGACCGGGATACGCCATCGAATACGACTACTTCGACCCTACCCAATTACGTCACACTCTTGAATCTAAAGTAGTAGAAAACCTATACTTTGCAGGACAGGTAAATGGAACAACCGGATATGAAGAGGCTGCCGGGCAAGGAGTCGTTGCTGGAATTAATGCAGCACTGAAGTTAAAGGGAGAAAAAGAGTTCATACTACACCGTAACGAGGCATATATTGGCGTACTCATCGATGACCTCGTAACTAAAGGCGTCGATGAACCCTACCGAATGTTTACCTCTAGAGCTGAGTATCGTATACTGCTAAGAGCCGACAATGCAGACTCACGACTGACAGAGCGATCGTACAGGATTGGGCTTGCCACAGAGGAGAGATACAACCAACTTCGTGACAAGCAAAAAAAGATAGACGAGTTGATGGACTTCATAGAGAATTTCTCGGTAAAGGCACATCTTATAAATGCCGGATTGGAAGCACTCGGTACAACTCCACTATCACGAGGATGCAAGTTGGCATCAATAATTGAACGTCCGCAAGTAACCATTGAGGGTATTGCAAAATATATAGCACCACTCGAGGCAAAATTATCCAAACTAGAAGAGGAGAGAGATGAGATAATCGAGGCTGCTGAAATAGAGATTAAATACAGGGGATACATTGACCGCGAGAACGAACTTGCCGAGAAGATGCGTCGATTGGAAAACATCCGAATAAAGGGAAGGTTCAACTACAATGAGATTGAGTCCCTATCAACCGAGGCCCGACAAAAACTAACAGCCGTACAACCCGAGACTCTTGCACAAGCAAGCAGAATTCCCGGAGTGTCGCCAAGCGATGTAAACGTGCTGCTCGTACTTGCGCACAAATAAGTGTTCCACGTGGAACATCAGATGCAATAGAAATAAAAAAAACATATAAAAATGAACAAAGAATTACTGCTTAACAACCTGAGAAACATTCCCGACTTTCCAATACCCGGGATACAGTTCAAAGATGTTACATCTCTTTTTAAAAAGCCAGAATGTTTAAAAGAGATTAACGATGCACTTTACGAGTTGTACAAAGACTGCGGCATTACAAAAGTGGTAGGCATCGAGTCTAGAGGTTTTGTTATGGGCTCGGCTTTGGCTATAAGACTGAATGCCGGATTCGTACCCATCCGAAAGCCGGGAAAGTTACCGGCCGAAACAATAAGCGAGAGCTACAGCAAAGAGTATGGAACTGATACTATAGAGATACACAAGGACGCAATAGAAGAGAACGATGTAGTTCTGCTCCACGACGATCTTCTTGCTACGGGTGGAACAATGCTAGCAGCATACAACCTTGTAAAAAAACTCAACCCAAAGAATGTTATGATAAACTTCTTGATAGAGCTTGACGGCCTTAACGGACGTGCCATATTTCCTGAAGGTACAGACGTACAATCGCTTTTGACAGTAGAGGGCGACTAAATGAAAAAAGAGGAGAGACGCAATAAAGAGGATTACCTTAAGGGCATAGTAAACAACCTGCCCGACTCCCCCGGATGCTATCAGTATCTGAACAGCGAAGGGACTATAATATATGTAGGTAAAGCCAAAAACCTGAAACGTCGCGTAGCCTCTTATTTCAACAAAGAACAGCAAACATTAAAGACAAGACTTCTTGTATCCAAAATTTGCGATATAAAGTATGTCGTAGTAAACAGCGAGGCAGATGCACTGCTACTTGAGAACAACCTCATAAAGCAGCATAAGCCTCGCTATAATGTACTATTGAAAGACGACAAGACATATCCCTCAATATGCATAACAAACGAATACTTCCCAAAACTTATAAAGACAAGAAAAATAATAAGGGGGGCAGGTAAATACTTTGGACCATACAGCAACACCGGTGCCTTGAATGCCATGATAGATCTTATAAAAGAACTATATGCCTTGCGAACATGCAACTTGAAACTGACACCGGAGTCGATAAAAGAGGGAAGATTTGAAGCTTGCTTGAAATATCAAATCAAGAAGTGTAATGCACCCTGTATAGGATATATTACAGAAGAAGAATACAATAAACAGGTAGAAGAGATTATATCTATCCTTAAAGGGGATATACGCCCGATAGAAGAGGCTTTGCTGAGTGAAATCAAATCAAAAGCCATAGAACTGAAATTCGAGGAAGCACAGAAAATAAAAGAGAAATACGACCAGATAGAAAGTTTCAGAACACGAAGCGAGGTTGTAAGTTCAACACTGCATAACATAGATGTATTCAGTATCGAGAGTGACGAAAAAAGTGCATATGTAAATTTCCTGCATATCACAAACGGATGCATAAATCAGGCATACACTCTCGAATACAAGAAAAAGCTCGATGAAAGCGATGAAGAATTGCTTTTATTGGGTATTACAGAGATGAGAGAGAGATTTCGGAGTTCCGCACGAGAGATTATACTGCCCATAGAGATAGAGATACCCATAGATGGAATCACAATAACAGTGCCAAGAAGAGGTGAGAAGATGCGACTGCTCTCGTTATCCAAGCTTAATGTAAAACAGTATAAAGCAGACAGAGTTAAACAGGATGAAAAATTGAATCCTGAACAAAAGACAACACGTCTTATGAAAGAGATACAACAGGCTGTTGGAATGGAGAAGCTTCCTATAATAATAGAAACATTTGACAACTCAAATATACAGGGAACTGATGCTGTCGCAGCGTGTGTTGTGTTCAAAAAATTAAAACCATCAAAAAAAGATTATAGAAAATATAATATAAAAACAGTTGATGGCGCCGATGATTATGCTTCAATGCGCGAGGTAACAAGGCGCAGATATAAACGTGCAATAGAAGAGAACACCCCCCTACCTAACCTTATTATTGCCGACGGGGGAAAAGGACAAATGGAAGCGATAAGAGGTGTTATTGAAGAGGAACTCGGATTGAGCATCCCCATAGCCGGACTGGTAAAAGATGGAAGACATAGAACATCCGAACTGATTGTAGGCAAAGATGGCGAGCAGATTGGATTGAAACAACATAGCGCTCTCTTCAAACTAATGACACAAATACAGGACGAAGTGCACCGATTTGCTATAAGTTTCCATAGGGACAAACGCAGTAAACGCCAAACGGCATCACTACTAGACGAGATAAAAGGTATCGGTGAAAAGAGCAAAAAAGAACTGCTCAAGAAATTCAAGAGTGTAAAGAGAATAAGAGAAGCCACCTTAGAAGATATTGCAGCAATAATAGGGAAAAGTAAAGCAGAGATAATATTTGAAGCTTTGAATAAAATTGAAAATTGAGAGTGGAAGAAGATAAATAATTGTTGTAGCTAGAACATAAACTGCACTCGCTGTAAAAAAAATAAAGCAAGCTTTATTTTTCTTGCTCGTTTGTGGCTATCTTTGAGGTAAACCTCGAACATAAACTGCACTCGCTGTAAAAAAAATTAAAGCAAGCTTTATTTTTCTTGCTCGTTTGTGGCTATCTTTGCAATAGGGCATTTGCAGCTTTCTGTTTTAACTATACAAAGTTCATGAATAGATGAGAATTTTAATACAAAGAGTAAAAAGGGCATCAGTAACTATTGAAAACAGTGTTAAATCGTTAATAAACAACGGATTACTAGTTTTTGTAGGTATTTGTGAAGAGGATAATCAAGACGATATCGAATGGCTGGTTAAAAAAGTTGTAAACATACGTCTATTCGATGATAATGATGGGGTAATGAACCTCTCTGTAAAAGATACAGAAGGGGAGATTCTTGCAGTGAGCCAATTCACACTTATGGCATCTACAAAGAAAGGCAACAGACCTTCATACATAAAAGCAGCCAAACCAGAGATATCAATACCGCTGTACGAGAAATTCTGCCAAGAGCTGGAGAGTGCAATGAACAAACCGATTAAAACGGGTGTTTTTGGTGCAGATATGAAAGTAGAACTTATCAACGACGGGCCGGTGACCATATTCATCGACTCTAAAAACCGAGAATAAAGTATGACAATAAAAGAGGCACAAGAGAAGGTCGATAAATGGATAAAAGAGTACGGAGTACGCTATTTCGATGAGATGACAAATATGGCAATACTTGCCGAGGAAGTGGGAGAGGTTGCCAGAATAATGGCACGAACATACGGCGAACAATCATTCAAGGATGGCGAGAGAAAAGATCTTGGTGATGAACTTGCTGATGTATTGTGGGTACTTATATGCATAGCTAACCAAACGGGTATAGACCTTACCGAAGCTATACAGAAAAACTTTGATAAAAAGACCTATAGAGATTGTAAAAGACATAAAGAAAACAGCAAACTATGCGATAAAAAGGAGTAATAATAAATAAAATACTAAAGAAATGAATAAAGAATCAAACTGTGGCTGCAGCCACCATCATGCCGAAGAGGAGAGCAAATACACCTTCGTACTTAACGACTATGCACAAGCCCTGGATGATAGTCTTGTAGAGGTAAAAGTAAAGGAATTACTAAATAAAGTTGAAGATAACAATACACTGGAAGTGAAGAAATTTCTTTTCAACTGCATAGACCTCACTACACTAAAATGTACTGACAGCGAAGAGAGTGTACTTAAGTTTACAGAAAAGGTGAATGAGTTTGACGAGAAGTATCCCGACCTACCCAACGTTGCAGCAATATGCGTTTACCCTAATTTTGCAAATATAGTAAGTCAATCACTAGAGGTTGAGAGTGTTGGTATAGCATGCGTTTCGGGTGGTTTCCCATCATCACAAACTTTCCAGGAGGTAAAGATTGCCGAAACTGCTATGGCTATACACGAAGGAGCAACAGAAATAGATATAGTTCTCAGTGTCGGAAAATTCCTAAGCGGAGACTACGAAGGTGTATGCGATGAGATAGAGGAACTAAAGAGTGTATGCGGTGAAAAACATCTTAAGGTAATACTGGAGACCGGCGCTCTCAAAAGTGCAGATAACATAAAAAAAGCATCGATTCTATCGATATATTCCGGTGCCGATTTCATAAAAACATCTACCGGCAAGGAGAGCCCGGCAGCAACACCCGAGGCTGCATATATAATGTGCGATACTATAAAAGAGTATTACAATAAGACTGGTAGTAAAATTGGTTTCAAACCTGCAGGAGGTATAAATACCGTTCACGACGCATTAGTCTACTATACCATAGTAAAAGAGGTATTGGGCGAAGAATGGCTTACAAACAATTTATTTCGCTTGGGAACAAGCCGACTTGCTAACTTACTGTTGAGTGATATTATTGGTGAAGAGACAAAATTTTTCTGATACGAATCGAAAAAGAAGCGATTAATATAAGTAACCCCCAAAAGTTTTTTATAGGACTTTTGGGGGTTACTTATATTCTTTACTTATTTCGCGATATTACATAATCGAGATATGCTTTCAAAGCATCCTTGCAGTCTTTATCTATATCGGAAGGCAAAACCTGTAGGGCCTCTTTGTAGAGAGTTTCAAGCTTAGAAACTGCATACTCTATTCCTCCTCTATTATTCGCATATTTGATAAGAGCAGCAATTTCATCTTCCTCCAACGAAATTCCTTTATTAAGTTTTTCTTTGATGGAAACAATAATATCATCATTACAATTGTCCAACACATACAGTGCCGGAAGTGTTATCTTTCCTTCGCGTATATCACTACCGGTCGGCTTTCCTATATTATTATCGGAGTAATCGAATATATCGTCCTTGATTTGAAAACAGAGGCCCAACAAGGCACCAAATCTTTCGAAACGTTGAGCCAACAATTCGTCAGCACCTACAGAAAGAGCACCGAAACGGGCACAACAAGCAAAAAGAGATGCAGTCTTACGACTTATTACCTCCATATATTTTTCCTCGCTGAAACCACCGTTTTTTTGTAAATCCAACTGCAACATCTCACCACTCGACAAGGTCTCTCCCAATTGAGATAATGTATTAATTATATCAATGTTTCTCGTTAAGGAGACGTTATGCAATGAAGAAGAGAAGAGAAAGTCGCCTGTCAATATTGCGATACGGTTAGAATAGACTGCATTCAAAGATGGCAATCCACGCCGCATATTGCTCTCGTCAACAACATCGTCATGCAACAGACTGGCAGTGTGCAACAACTCTAATGACGCGGCCGCATAGTTTGTCGATTCGTTGATTTTACCGCAACATTTTGCCGACAACAACAATAGCATGGGACGCATCATCTTTCCCATTGTGCCGGCAACATGCTCCAAAGCGCTATTAAGCAATGGCACATCGCTTTTGAATTGCATTGCGTAAAACTCTTTAAACGCTGCAAACTCGGACTTTATTGGTTTCTGAATTGTTTCACGTATATCCATACTCATTTACTTGATTATGCAAAAGTAATAAAAAAGAATAGGGTTAATAGCAAAATTTGTGTAATTTTACATTTTATAATCTTTATAAAGATGGATAAACTGTTTCTACTTGACGCATATGCACTTATTTACCGCGCATACTACGCATTAATAAAGAATCCCAGAATAAACTCCAAGGGATTCAATACCTCGGCCATACTAGGCTTTGTAAACACTCTTGAGGATCTTCTTAAGAAAGAGAATCCGACACATATAGGAATAGCCTTCGACCCTAAAGGAAAGACCTTCAGACACGAAGCATACGAGGCATACAAGGCACAGCGCGAAGAGACTCCAGAGGTCATCCGAGAATCTGTACCAGTGATAAAAGATATAATCAGAGCCTATAATATTCCTATATTGGAAGTTGATGGATACGAGGCTGACGATGTTGTCGGAACACTTGCCAAACAAGCCGAAAAAAAGGGAATAATAACCTATATGATGACACCCGACAAAGACTATGGCCAGCTTGTATCGGAAAGTACATTTATCTACCGACCCAAATATGGTGACAAGGAGTTTGAGGTAATGACACCCGAAAGAGTAAAAGAGAAATTCGGAGTGAATGAGACATCACAGATAATAGACCTGCTCGGACTTATGGGTGACTCTAGTGATAATATACCGGGATGCCCCGGTGTCGGTGAAAAAACAGCACAAAAACTTTTGGCGCAATTTGGAACTATTGAGAAGATGCTGGAACATACCGATGAGATAAAAGGTGCATTGAGAATAAAAATCGAAGAAAACAGGGAAAAAATCATTTTCAGCAAATTCCTTGCAACAATAAAGACAGATGTTCCTATTGAGTTGGACATGGAGAAACTAAAACGTGAACCAATAAACGATATCGAACTTACAAGACTGCTCGATTTTTATGAGCTGCGTGCCTTAAAAGAAAGGGTAAAGAAAAACAATCTCACCCCTACCCTTTTCGACTCATCTGACGAAGAGGAGAAGAGAGATAGCCACAATGTAGTAAAAACAGATAATAGTAAAGAAAGTGAGATATTCAAAGGCACTCTCTTTGATTTATTTCAGTCCGATGGTACGGAAGATGAAAAAAAATCGAGCCATTCGAGCTTAAATGAGATAGAACACACCTATAAACTCATTGATAATGAAGAAGAAATATCACAAATCATAATTGCTATAAAAAAATGCCAAACTGTGTGTTTCGACACAGAAACAACAAACAAAAACGCAATATTGGCCGAACTGGTGGGAATAAGCCTCTCTTACAAGGAGGGAGAAGCATTTTACATACCCATGCCTGCCGATAAAGAGAAGACAAAGCAAAGACTCGAAATCTTGCGTCCATTCTTCGAGGATGAAAAGATTTTAAAGGTAGGACAGAATATAAAATACGATCTGATGGTCCTTGCTAACTATAATATAGAACTTAAGGGACCACTTTTCGATACAATGATAGCACACTACATACTGCAACCCGAACTCTATCACGGAATGGACTATCTTGCAGAGGTCTATCTAAACTATAAAACAATAAAAATTGAAGAGCTGATAGGCGAAAAAGGAAAGAACCAGAAGAACATGCGTGATTTGCCACCAACAGCCATATGTGACTACGCATGTGAAGATGCCGACATAACACTACGTCTGAAAAATATTCTCGAAAAAGAACTTAAAGCAGAAGGGGTAGAAAAACTATTCTACGATATAGAGATGCCACTTGTACCGGTACTGGCATATATGGAACGTAACGGAGCACGTATTGATACCGATTCTCTTGCCGAGACATCTGCTTTGTTCAGCAAACGTCTTGCCGATATAGAGAATGATATATATAACATGGCTGGAGAGATTTTCAACATAGCATCACCACGTCAGGTTGGAGATATACTTTTCGGTAAACTTAAAATAGTCGATAAGGCAAAGAAGACCAAAACCGGACAATATGTAACATCGGAAGAGGTGCTATCACAGCTACAGAACAGACACCCGATTGTAAAAAGTATTCTTCAGTATCGCGGATTGAAGAAACTGCTAAGCACATATGTAGATGCACTCCCAACCCTTGTTAATCCATCTACAGGCAAGATACACACATCTTACAACCAGACTGTAACAGCAACAGGACGTCTCAGTTCAAGCAACCCCAACCTGCAAAATATACCTATCCGCGACGAAGATGGCAAGGAGGTGCGCAAAGCTTTTGTACCCGAACAGGGAAACCTCTTTCTTTCGGCCGACTACTCACAAATAGAGCTGCGAATAATGGCACATCTGAGCGGTGACAAAAATATGATTGAAGACTTCCGTAGCGGATATGACATCCATGCAGCCACAGCCGCCAAAATATACAAAAAGAGCATAGAAGAGGTTACAAAGGATGAACGCAGAAAAGCTAAAGTAGCAAACTTCGGTATCATATATGGAATATCCGTATTCGGACTTGCAGAACGTATGAACGTAGATAGACGCGAAGCAAAAGAGCTTATAGAGAACTATTTTGCAACATATAGCGGCGTACAAAACTATATAGAGCAATGCAAAGAAGAGGCAAAGAGAAATGGATATGTAGAGACAATATTTAACCGCAAACGTTTCTTACCTGATATCAATTCGCACAATGCAGTAGTACGTGGGTATGCTGAAAGAAATGCTGTAAACGCACCTATACAGGGCAGTGCAGCAGATATAATAAAGGTTGCGATGGTAAATATATATCGCAGAATGAAAGCCGCCAACATGCAATCGACAATGATACTGCAAGTACACGATGAATTGAACTTCAGTGTAGTCCCACAAGAGAAAGAGGCTATGCAGAAACTTGTACTTGAGGAGATGCAGAATGCCTTTTCCATGAGTGTTCCTCTTGTTGCCGACTATGGATGGGGCGAGAATTGGTTAGAGGCACATTAATATAAAGACAAAAATACTACGCTAAAGAGATTATCGGCATAATGTATTTAAGCATTATGCCGATTGCATATTACGTATAAATATTACATTAGTAATTAAAAAAACATCTTTATACACATGTGCTTTTCCACATTTCGCAATAACAAAATTATTCGCTACCTTTGCACAATATATACAAATTTATAGTTGAACAATTAATAAAATAAGTGATATATGGCTCTTAAAGCAGGTATTGTTGGATTGCCCAACGTAGGAAAATCGACCTTATTCAACTGTTTGTCAAGTGCAAAGGCGCAGGCAGCTAATTTCCCATTCTGTACTATAGATGCGCAGATGGGACAGATTACAGTTCCGGATGAAAGACTGAACAAACTGGCAGAACTTGTACATCCCGGACGTATAGTTCCTGCCACATGCGACATTGTAGATATTGCCGGCCTTGTAAAAGGTGCAAGCAAAGGCGAGGGATTAGGTAATCAGTTCCTAGGTAATATACGTGAGACAGATGCCATAATCCATGTACTGCGCTGTTTCGACAACGACAACATTGTACACGTAGACGGTTCGGTAAATCCCGTACGTGATAAGGAAATTATAGATATTGAGTTGCAACTTAAGGACCTTGAGACTGTCGACAACCGTATTAAACGTGTTGAGAAACAGGCGCGTGTAGGAGGTGACAAACAAGCAAAGCTCGAATACGACGTACTAATGCAGTATAAAGAAGCTCTGGAAGGCGGAAAATCGGCCCGTACAGTGATTTTTGAGACCGAGGACGAGCAACAGATTGCAAAAAATCTATTTCTGCTTACATCAAAGCCTGTACTATATGTTTGCAACGTCGACGACACATCTGCTGCAAACGGCAATAAATATGTAGAGGCTGTACGCGAAGCCATAAAAGAGGAAAATGCCGAACTGCTTATAATATCAGCACAGACAGAATCGGATATTGCCGAACTCGAGAGCTACGAGGAGAAACAGATGTTCCTCGAGGATATGGGATTGAGCGAGTCGGGATGTGACCGTCTTATAAAAGCAATATACTCACTGCTCAACCTGCAGACTTTTATAACAGCCGGAGAGATGGAGGTAAAAGCATGGACATTCCGCAAGGGATGGAAAGCACCACAGTGCGCCGGAGTAATACATACCGATTTTGAGAAGGGCTTTATACGTGCCGAAGTTATAAAGTATGACGATTACATACATTACGGTTCCGAAGCAGCTGTAAAAGAGGCCGGAAAAATGGGTGTCGAAGGAAAAGAATATATTGTTCAGGATGGCGATATAATGCATTTCCGTTTTAACGTATAAATAATATAAAAAATGAGTACACTACCCTGCTCTATTGTCTGGAATCCCGATATTGGTTTTTCGGTTTTCGGATTTGAAATTAGGTTTTATTCACTCTGCTGGATTATAGGTCTTCTTGCAGGTTATTATATAATGAAACATCTTTACAAATGTCAAAAAAAGGATGAATCACTTTTTGAACCTTTGTTTATGTATTGTTTCATCGGTATATTGGTGGGAGCACGATTGGGTCATTGTCTTTTCTATGAACCTGAATACTATCTGAGCCACCCTATAGAGATGTTCTTGCCTATAAAGGAGAGTGTAAACGGATGGAAATTCATAGGGTATCAGGGATTGGCAAGTCATGGAGGAACCATAGGTCTTTTCCTCGCATTGTGGTTCTATTGTCGTAAGACCAAACTTAAATTTGCATGGGTTCTAGACAATATAGCCATTACAACACCCATTGTGGCCGGAATGATAAGGATAGGTAATTTCATGAATAGTGAAATTATTGGAAGAGCAACAGAATCACCTTTTGGAATAATATTTACAAAAGTGGATAATGTGGCAAGACATCCGGCACAATTATACGAGGCTATAGCCTACTTTGTATTCTTCATATGTGGATGGCTTTTGTATAAGAAGTTTCCAAAGAAAGTTGGCAGTCTTTTTTATTTCGGTTACTGTCTTGCAACAATCTTCACTTTCCGTTTCTTTGTAGAATTCGTAAAAGAAATTCAAGTGGATTTCGAGCAAGGGATGATGTTCAACATGGGACAATGGTTAAGTATCCCATTTGTAATTATAGGAATTGGATGTATAATCTACAGTATAAGAAGAGAGGCAGATTAATCTGCCTCTCTTCTTATACTGCAAAGGTACCCTGCTTTGTTTCCATTAGCCTCTCCTTATGGCTCATGGATGCAAGTCTCTCTACCTCGGAAAGAGTCAAATTCATTGCTACAGCAAGAGATGTACCATACTCCTTATCGGCTATGTAGCAATGGGCTGCGTGACGATATTTGATATTCATACTAACCGATTTCATATCGGATACTGTATTATTTATCAAAAGTTTACGTTTTTCTTCTGTCATTAAACGGTATAGGTTACCTGGCTGATAGAAACAGTCATCGGTGCGCTCCCCATAAGGATTGTAGCGCATGGATGTACCAGCAGTATCACTATATACGTTTTTAAACTCTTTTGTCTCCCACTCGCCTATGCTGTTTGGCGAATAACCTTTTGTTGAACCTTCGTTATCATCTACACGCATCTGTCCGTCACGATGGTAACTATGTAATGGACAACGGGCTCTGTTCACAGGTATCTGGTCATGGTTTACTCCCAAACGATAACGTTGTGCATCACCATACGAAAATAACCTCCCTTGCAGAAGTTTATCGGGTGAGAGACCTATTCCCGGCACAATGTGAGCAGGATTGAATGCAGCCTGCTCTACTTGAGCAAAATAGTTATCAGGATTACTGTTAAGTTCAAGAATACCTACCTCTATAAGTGGAAAATCCTTATGGCTCCACACTTTGGTTATGTCAAACGGATTCTCTTTATATGATGCGGCTTGCTCTTCGGTCATTATCTGAAAATAGAGTTTCCAACGAGGATAATCGCCTCGTTCTATTGCATCGAAGAGGTCACGTCCATGACTCTCTCTATCGTGTGCTATAATGTCGGCAGCCTCTTCATTTGTCAAATTTATTATACCTTGCTGAGTTCGAAAATGAAACTTTACCCACACTCTTTTTCCTACACTGTTAATGAGACTGTAGGTATGTGAACCGAACCCGTGCATATGTCTGTATGATGCAGGAATACCTCTATCGGACATTACAATGGTTACCTGATGCAGTGCTTCCGGGAGCATTGTCCAAAAATCCCAATTACTTTGTGGAGAGCGTAAATTACTCTTTGGATCACGCTTTATTGCATGATTTAAGTCGGGAAATTGCAGCGGGTCACGCAAAAAGAATACGGGAGTATTATTACCTACAAGATCCCAATTACCCTCCTCTGTATAGAATTTTATGGCAAAACCACGAATATCACGTTCGGCATCTGCTGCACCACGCTCCCCTGCTACTGTAGAAAAACGAACGAAAACATCTGTCTTTTTACCTATCTCGGAAAACAATGCCGCAGAGGTATAATCTGTAACATCGTGTGTAACTCTAAAAAAACCGAATGCCCCACTACCCTTTGCATGCATACGACGCTCTGAAATTACTTCGCGATCGAAATGGGCAAGTTTTTCAATCAACCAATTATCTTCTAATAAAATAGGTCCTCGACTTCCGGCTGTAAGCGAATTTGTATTGTCTGCAACCGGTGCTCCGACCTCGGTGGTTAAATGTTTTTTCTTCATAAAAAAGAGTGTTAATGACTATGATAGACCATTAACACTCATGAAAATATATTTGTTCACAAACTATTTGCCATTGACTATCCGCTTAATATCATTCAGTTTATTAAGCGCTTCTAATGGTGTAAGGTTATTCACATCTATACCTAATATCTCATCACGCACCTGTGATAATACAGGATCGTCGAGCTGAAAGAAACTGAGTTGCATTCCCTCCCTGCTATTTGATATATCGCTTGTAGGAGCGTTTTTCATCTCACCTCTGTTACTTGATGCCTCAAGTTTCTCAAGAATCTGCTCGGAACGTTTTACAATACTTTTTGGCATACCGGCAAGTTTGGCAACATGAATACCGAATGAATGTTCACTTCCTCCAGGCATTAGTTTACGTAAGAAAATAACCCTACCATCTATCTCTTTTACAGATACATTAAAGTTTTTTATTCTTGAAAAACTCTTCTCCATCTCGTTCAATTCGTGGTAGTGCGTTGCAAAAAGTGTACGTGCCCTACCCTTGCCCGACTCATGTATATGTTCTACAATGGCCCACGCTATAGACATTCCATCATAAGTAGATGTACCTCGTCCAAGTTCATCAAACAATACAAGACTATGTGCCGAAAGGTTATTCAATATATTAGCAGCCTCGGTCATCTCTACCATAAATGTAGATTCGCCTGCCGAAATATTATCACTCGCACCAACTCTTGTAAAAATCTTATCTACAATACCAATAGTAGCACTGTCTGCGGGTACAAAACAACCAATCTGTGCAAGTAAAGTTATAAGTGCCGTCTGACGCAAAAGAGCCGACTTTCCGGCCATATTGGGACCTGTAACAATTATTATCTGCTGCTTATCGCTATCGAGATATAGATCATTGGGAATATATGAATCCCCCACTCCCATCTGACGCTCTATAACAGGATGACGACCCATTTTTATATCAAGTACATCCTCTTCGCTTATAACAGGACGTATATATTTATATGCACGTGATATATTCGCAAACGACAACAGTACATCAAGACGTGCCAAGTGCATGGCATCCATCTGTATAGATGGAATATACTTTACAAGTGACATTGTCAGATTGCTGTATATAGTATTCTCAAGTGACAATATTTTTTCCTCTGCACCAAGAATTTTCTCTTCATACTCCTTCAATTCCTGTGTTATATAACGTTCGGCATTCACAAGAGTCTGCTTACGTATCCACTCGGCAGGCACATTGTCCTTATAGGTATTAC
This sequence comes from Bacteroidaceae bacterium, assembly GCA_017507105.1. Classification (GTDB taxonomy): domain Bacteria; phylum Bacteroidota; class Bacteroidia; order Bacteroidales; family Bacteroidaceae; genus HGM04593. The sequence goes on along the minus strand of JAFWBM010000039.1, from coordinate 45,913 downwards.
GTACCTCGATATAATATCCGAATACGTTATTGAAAGAGATTTTCAGGCTCGGTATACCGGTACGCTCACTCTCGCGCTGTTGCAATTGCATCAGATAATCTTTGCCGTTATAAGCTATGGTACGCAGTTCATCGAGTTGTTCATTTATTCCATCGGCAATTACTCCTCCTTTATTCAAAAGAAGTGGTGGTTCCGGTACTATTTCATTTGCAATCCTTTCACGAATATCGGTACAACAATCAAGCTGCGCACCTATATCTTTTAGTACCTTATTAGAAGATGATTCGCAAGCCTTTTTTATAGGTTCAATTGCCTGTAACGCAAGTTTAAGTTGTACCAATTCACGAGGCGAAACCCTACCTGCAGCAACCTTCGATATAATACGTTCCAAATCTCCTATAAGACGTAGATTCTCCTCTATTATATCGCGGAAATCCGGCTCTCTGAAGTAGTATTCCACTATATCCAAACGCTCTTCAATAGGTTTCTTATCTTTAAGTGGAAAGACCATCCATCGCTTAAGCAGACGTGCACCCATTGGGGTAACACTCTTATCTATAACAGATAAAAGTGAAGATCCACCCTCGTGCATACTATCCAGAAGTTCCAGACTGCGAATAGTAAATTTGTCGAGACGCACATATTTCTCTTCTTCTATGCGTGATATGTTACGTATGTGTGATATCTGTGTATGCAGCGTTACTCCCAAATAATGTAGTACGGCACCTGCTGCTATAATACCACTACGTAGGTGCGAAATACCAAAACCTTTCAGATTCTTTGTCTCAAAATGTTTTGTAAGTTTCTCTTTGGCAAATTCCTCGGTAAAAACCCAATCATCCAGCTCAAAAACTGTATATTTATTAGAGAAGCACTCTTCGAAACGTTTTTTCAATCCACGTTCAAAGAGAATCTCTTTTGGTTGGAAATTCACAAGTAACTTGTCTATATAATCGAATGTGCCTTCAGCTGTAAGGAATTCTCCTGTTGAAATATCCAAAAATGCAACACCACACATAGGTTTACCGAAGTGTACTGCTGCAAGAAAATTATTCTCTTTATATGATAGTACATTGTCATTAATGGAGACACCCGGTGTGACAAGCTCTGTTATACCTCTTTTAACAAGTTTCTTTGTCAGTTTTGGATCCTCTAGCTGATCGCATATAGCAACGCGTCTGCCTGCACGTATAAGTTTAGGAAGATATGTATCAAGAGCATGGAAAGGAAAACCGGCCATTTCTATAGGTGATGAAGCCTCGCCCTTGCCGTTAGAACGTTTTGTTAATGTTATACCTAATATTTCCGAGGCCTGGACAGCATCGGCACAATAAGTCTCATAAAAGTCCCCACAACGAAAAAGCATAATAGCATCGGGATGCTTGGCTTTCAGATCGTAAAACTGCTTCATCATTGGGGTCAATGCTATCTCTTTTTCTGCCATCTGAACTATTGTTTCTTGCTTATTTTAAGATTGCGAAGATAGTGCATTTTTTCCAATTTGACAAAAGAGTCTTTTGTGTCAATTACAATAAAAAGGTTTTTAATAAACAATTAAATACGACATTGAATATTGTATTACTTTTTTATATACTTTTGTAAGTTCTTATACTAGTATAAGCAACAAAAAAACATGAATACCAAAAGGAGGGTAAAGAGAGTATTATTTTGAATAATATCCGCCATTGGTTATAATGGAAATATAATTTTTGGGATAATAAAAAATTAAAATATTATGGCATACAATTTTAACGAAATCGAAAAAAAATGGCAGCAGCGTTGGAAAGATAACAACACATATCGTATAACCGAAGATAATTCCAAGGAGAAATACTATGTACTTAATATGTTTCCTTACCCATCAGGTGCCGGACTGCATGTAGGACATCCACTTGGATATATAGCATCGGATATCTTTGCACGTTTCAAACGTCTGCAAGGATATAACGTACTAAACCCTATGGGTTACGATGCATATGGACTTCCTGCCGAGCAATATGCCATACAGACAGGACAACATCCTGCCATAACAACAGAACAAAATACCAAAAGATATCGTGAACAGCTCGATAAAATAGGATTCAGTTTCGACTGGAGTCGTGAAATAAAGACATGTGATCCTGAATACTACCATTGGACACAATGGGCATTCATAAAGATGTTCAACCACTATTACGACAACGAAACAAAATGTTGCAAACCCATAGCAGAACTTGTTGAAAAACTTTCCAAAGAGGGTAGTGCATCCATTAATGCTGCATGCAGTGAAGAGTTGGATATAACTGCTGAAGAATGGAATAAAATGAGCGAAAAAGAGCAGCAGGATACACTAATGAACTGGCGTATTGCTTTTTTAAGTGAAACAATGGTAAATTGGTGTCCTAAATTAGGTACTGTACTTGCCAATGATGAGGTTATAGATGGAGTATCAGAACGTGGAGGCTACCCTGTAATACAGAAGAAGATGAAACAGTGGTGTCTTAGAGTATCGGCATATTCACAGCGCTTGCTGGATGGTCTTGATAGAATAAATTGGACAGAATCGCTTAAAGAGACACAACGCAATTGGATTGGGCGCAGCGAAGGAACAGAAATGCAGTTCAAAGTAAAGGATAGTGACATTGAATTCACAATATTCACTACACGTGCCGATACTATCTTCGGTGTTACCTTCATGGTGCTTGCACCCGAAAGTGAACTGGTTGAAAAACTTACTACAGTTCAACAGAAGAATGATGTAGATGCATATCTCGACCGTACAAAGAAACGTACAGAACGAGAGAGGATGATAGATCGCAATGTAACAGGAGTCTTTACCGGTTCATATGCCATAAACCCCATAACAGGTGAGGAAATACCTGTTTGGATAAGCGATTATGTATTGTCGGGTTATGGAACAGGAGCTATTATGGCAGTACCGGCACATGACAGTCGTGACTATGCCTTTGCAAAACATTTCGGAATAGAGATACGTCCTCTTATAGAAGGATGTGATGTAAGTGAAGAGAGTTTCGATGCCAAAGAGGGTATTATGACAAATTCTCCAACAAAAGCTTTTGCAAATTGTAAATTAAATCTTAATGGCCTCACCGTAAAAGAAGCTATTGCAAAAACCAAGGAATTTGTTACATCAAATAAATTGGGACGCGTAAAAGTAAACTACCGTCTGCGCGATGCTATATTCAGTCGTCAACGTTATTGGGGAGAACCATTCCCTATATATTATAAGAATGGAACACCATATACAATACCTGAAGAGTGTCTGCCACTTGAATTACCCGAAGTGGAGAAATTTCTTCCTACAGAGAGTGGAGAACCTCCATTGGGGCATGCAAAAGTATGGGCATGGAATACAGAAAAAAATTGCATTGCAAACAAAACAGATATAGATAATGTCACTATATTCCCTCTAGAACTTAATACAATGCCTGGTTTTGCCGGTTCAAGCGCATATTACCTGCGCTATATGGATCCACGTAACCACAATGCATTAGTATCGAAAGAGGCTGACAAATATTGGCAGAATGTTGATTTGTATGTAGGTGGAACAGAACATGCCACAGGACACCTAATATATTCAAGATTTTGGAATATGTTTCTATATGACATAGGTGCAAGCGTAAAAGAAGAGCCTTTCCAAAAACTTGTAAATCAGGGAATGATACAAGGAAGAAGTAACTTTGTATATAGAATTAAAGAGAGTAATAAATTTGTATCTCTAAATTTGATTAAAGATTATGATGTAACTCCATTACATGTGGATGTAAATATTGTATCTAACGATATTCTGGATACCGAGGCCTTCCGTAATCTTCGTCCAGAATACAAGGATGCAGAATTTATCCTCGAAGATGGAAAATATGTATGTGGATGGGCTATTGAGAAAATGAGTAAAAGTATGCATAATGTGGTTAATCCAGATGTTATTGTTGATAAATATGGTGCCGACACATTACGTATGTATGAGATGTTCTTGGGACCTATTGAACAATCTAAACCTTGGGATACAAACGGTATTGATGGATGTCATCGTTTCTTGCGCAAGATATGGAATATGTTTTTCGATAAGGACGATAATTTTATTGTTAAAGATGATGCACCTACAAAAGAGGAACTTAAATCTATTCACAAACTTATAAAAAAGGCTACCGAAGATATACCTTCATTCTCGTACAATACAACTGTGAGTGCATTCATGATATGCGCAAATGAACTTAGCTCATTGAAATGTAACAAGCGTGCTATACTTGAACAATTCATAATTGTATTGGCACCATTTGCTCCACATGTATGCGAAGAACTTTGGGAATCTTTAGGGCACACAACATCTGTATGTGATGCACAATGGCCACTTTATAACGAAGATTATCTGAAAGAGGATACTATAAAGTATACTATATCATTCAACGGTAAAGCACGTTTTACACTTGAATTTGCTGCAGATGCAACAAACCAAGAGATAGAAAAGTGTGTACTTGAAAATGAAAACAGCAAGAAGTATATAGATGGTAAACCTATTAAGAAGGTTATTATTGTACCCAAAAAGATTGTAAATGTTGTTATATAATAAGCAGGTAAAACGACAAATTAATTTTTAATACTAAAAAATCATGTCGAGACGTTTTATTCCTAAACCCACTGCCATTAGTGAGGTTAAGAATTATATCATCATTACATTAGGTCTGATGGTATATGCTATTGCATGGAACTTTTTTATGGCTCCATACAAATTTGTGGTTGGAGGTATTACAGGTATAGGTGCAATTGTACAATATACGACAGAAATTCCTATGCAATATACATACTTTTCGATAAATATAGTATTGATAATTATTGCTATATGGCAATTAGGACTTAAATTTTGTATAAAAACTATATATGCTATTGTAACACTTACGTTATTCCTTGAATTTTCACAGTATCTTTTTGAAATATATCCTAATGCCTATGAAATACTTGGTCCCGATAAGAAATTGGAAGCTTGTATAGTAGGTTCTATATTTATAGGTATAGGTATTGCATTATGTTTCTTAAATAACGGCAGTACGGGTGGTGTAGATATAATAGCAGCTATAGTAAATAAATATAAAGATGTAAGTTTTGGTCGCGCTATGCTATATATTGACACATGTATAATTACAAGTAGTTTTTTTATTATTCCAAACGAAGATATAGCCATGAGCCTGCAAAAAGTTTTTTATGGATATATAAGTCTTGTAATAGTAAATGTATCTCTAGATTATATTGTAAACAGCAACAGACAGACAGTACAATTTTTTATATTCTCGAGTAAATATGACGAAATAGGATACTATATAACTCGTCATCTTAAACGAGGAGTTACGCTGCTCGATTCAGTAGGTTATTACTCAGGAAAAGAGGGTAAAGTTGTTACTACATTAGCACGTGCCAATCAGTCTAACCAATTATTTACAGCTATCAAACAGATAGATCCAAATGCACTTATATCACAATCAAAAGTTATGGCTGTTTATGGAAATGGATTTGACAAAATAAAGGCTAAATCGAAAAAAATCATATTTGATGAAAATGAGCCTAAGGAAAAAATTTAATACAAAGAGTAATGAAATTGGTATTTGCTACAAATAACAGACATAAATTAGAAGAGGTAAGAGCTATTCTTGGAAATAGGGTAGAGGTTTTGTCGCTGAATGATATTGGCTGCAACGATGATATTCCTGAAACTGCAGATACATTGCAGGGCAATGCACTCATAAAAGCTCGTCATATATATAACAAATATAAGATGAATTGCTTTGCCGATGATACAGGTCTGGAAGTAGAAGCACTGAATGGCGCTCCAGGTGTCTATTCTGCACGTTATGCTTCTGAATCCAATGATTCCGAAGCAAATATGAATAAATTATTGCAAAATTTAACAGGAATAAATAACCGTAATGCACAATTTCGTACAGTTATTGCGTTAATTATAAATGGAGAGGAAAAACTTTTCGATGGAATAGTAAAGGGAACTATAAGCGACAAAAAAATAGGAAATTCAGGTTTCGGTTATGACCCCATCTTTGTACCGGAAGGATACAATGAAAGTTTTGCTCAAATGGATAGCAATGAAAAAAACAGTATAAGTCATCGCTACCGCGCAACAAAACAGTTATGTGATTACCTTATTAATGATTTATGATAAAAAGAGTATTCTTATCGTTATTTATAATTTTATCGTTTTATACATTAAAAGCAAATGTTGATGGATGGAGTTTGCATCTATCTTATCATAATGCAAGCAAATGTGAAATAATGGACAACATAGTATTTGTACTCGCTTCGGGTTCGTTATACTCTTACAGTGAAGAAGATGAAGAGATAAGAACATATGATAAGATATCACATCTTAATGATTTTAAAATATCAGATATATTATATTCTGAATATATAGATGCACTCATCATTAGATATGATAATGCAAATATAGATATAATGTATAGCGATGAATCGGTATATAATATATCTGATTTCAAAAATAAAAATATAAGTAATAAGAATATAAACAGTATATCCATAAAAGATAATAAAGCACTTTTATCAACCTCGTTCGGTGTGGTAGAACTGGATCTTGAGAATAAAGAATTTATAAATACATATACCTTAGAAAAGAACGTCAACAGTGCCATATATCATAATAACGGTATATACGTAGCAACAGATAACGGTATATTATACGGTAATCTAAATGATAATCTGCTAGATAAAAGCAAATGGAAATTTATAAATAATAACAGAGTTAAATCATTTGCCCTGCTAGATAATTCCATATATTGTATAAATGAAACAAATACAATATGCCGTATCGACAACACCAACAGCATTGATAATATATTATCAGAAACAGATAATTTCCTATATCTGTATACCGATGACAACAGTATAATATCTGCAACAGAAAAGAAACTATATATAATTGAATCGGACAATACAATAAATAAATACAATTTAGGAAACGGGAAAAGTAATTTCATAAAGATTGATGGAGAAAAAATATGGAATTGTAAAGGATATGCAGGACTTATAAAATGTAAAATAAATAATAATAATATATCTGACGAAAGTGAAAGCATTATACCTAACAGTCCTATAAGAAATTACTGTAATAACATTCTTATTTCGGATGATAAATTATTGGTAGCAGGTGGAAATATAAACTATCTGGGTACAGTATTCTATGATGCCACACTTATGGAGATGAATACAACAGTCTATACATGGTTTAATTACCCCGAGGATGTTGTAAAGAATTCAAAGAAAACATCATATAATAATGTATGTACGGTTGATGAAGATCCTCTAAGAAAAGGTCATATATTTGCCGGTACTTTCGGTACCGGTATATATGAATTTGAAGATGGAGAATTCATAAAGAATTACAGCATGACAAATTCCCCTTTGGAGAGTGTTCTACAGAGTGCCAGCGCACCTGAATATGTAAGAATTTCCAAAGTAAAATTTGACAAAGAAGGTAATTTGTGGATCCTCAATACCGGAACCGAATCACCAATAAAGAAACTTATGAATGATGGCAGTTGGGAAAATGTCTATTATAATGAACTTGATAAATTACCCACACTCACAGACATTCATTTCGATTCACGCGGATGGATGTGGATAGTATCATTAAGAAAAGAATCAGGACTCTTCTGTGCCAAAACTAAGAATACAGATACACCAAGCGATGACGAAACCGGATGGTACTCACAATTCATCAATCAAGACGGACTGAGCTATAGTGTATATGAAATATATGGATTTGCCGAAGATAAGAATGGAAAAATATGGTTAGGTACCGATGCCGGACTTTTTGTAATTGACAATGCCAATAAATTTTTCAAGGACGGTATATTTACACAGATTAAAATTCCGCGCAATGATGGTACAGGCCTTGCCGACTATCTTATGAACGGAGTGAACATACAATGTATCCATGTAGATGGAGCAAACCGAAAATGGATAGGAACAAAACATAATGGTGTATACCTAATCTCTGAGGACGGTTTAGAGACCATAAAACACTTTACAACCGAGAATAGTCCGCTGCCATCTAATAATATTGTCAGCGTGGCTGTAAACGGCAAAAACGGTGAAGTTTTTATAGGTACAGACAATGGAATAGCAAGTTTCAATGGAGATGCAACAGAAGCCTCCCCCGAATTAGATGAAAATAATATATATGCCTATCCAAATCCTGTGAGAGCTGATTATAGAGGAGATATTAATATTATAGGACTGACATTCGATTGTAATGTAAAAATAGTCGACACAGCCGGTAAATTAGTATGTGAAGGCATTTCCAAAGGAGGTACATTTACATGGGATGGAAGAGATAAAAAAGGTGATAGAGTTGCTTCAGGTGTCTATTACGTACTTACATATGACAATAAAGGCAATGAGGGTGCAGCTACCAAAATACTTTTTATAAGATAACCATATATATATTATAATACTTCTATAAATGGCAACCTTTTACAGTTGCCATTTTATTATATATAGTTTAGTGTTTTTAACAAGTATCAACTAACATATATATTTATATTATCCTTTTTTGAAAAGAAAATAATAAAAACAAAAATAAAGCCTGTTGAAACTGTAGAAAACTATTTCATTTAATATTTGCTTTTGTAATTATTAGTTGAAGAATTCAGATTATTAATAACTTATTAACAATTTAATTGTCTGGTAATAAATAAATTAAATGCTATTTCAACAATACGTATATATATTGTTTTGTTAAAAAATAACTATGTTTGTTATATAATAATCGGTTAAGAAACCAAGTTAAAAATGACCTTTAAATAGTAAGTTTAAAATTTGGATTTTGAATTATTACAACTTTATATTGCAAATTACTGTACTACCAAATTTTAAAAGCTATTTTTAATATCGAATTATTATTAAGTTTTCAACAGGTTGATAACAACTATTGCACTATATAATAGAATAACGGTCCTTTTTTAGGGGACCGTTATTCTATATAATTTAAAAGTATGCATTTATTTTAGTTTTGCCAATGCTTCTTTTATTCTTCTTATAGCCTCTATTATATTATCGTCACTAGTAGCATAGCTCATACGGAAACACTCGGGAGAACCAAATGAACCTCCGCCTACGGTTGCTACATGTGCTTCGGTAAGAAGATACATTGCAAGATCATCACTATTATTAATAGTGTGTTCGCCATAGCTCTTTCCATAATATGAACTACATTTGGGGAACAGATAAAAAGCTCCTTCGGGAACATTTACTTCTAATCCGGGAATATCCTTAGCAAGTTTTACAATAAGGTCGCGGCGACGCTGGAAAGCTTTACGCATCTCTTCAACAGGTTGCTGTGTACCTTCATATGCCTCTAAAGAGGCCATCTGTGAAACAGAACATGGTCCACTTGTATATTGTCCCTGTAGTTTGTTACAACCCTTTACAATCCATTCTGCAGCTGCCAGATAGCCAATACGCCATCCTGTCATTGCATAAGCTTTTGAAACTCCGTTTACTATAATTACTCTATCGCGTATTTCGGGAAACTGTGCAATGCTTTCATGGGTACCTACATAATTAATATGTTCATATATTTCATCGGCAACCACAAATATTTCGGGATATTTTGCTATTACATCGGCTAGTTCTTTTAGTTCATCTTTTGTATATACCGAACCTGTGGGGTTGGATGGTGAACATAAGATAAGCATTTTTGTTTTCGGGGTAATAGCCTCTTCAAGTTGTTTACCTGTAATTTTGAAATTTTGCTCAATACCTGCAGATACTATAACAGGTGTACCATCAGCGAGTTTTACCATTTCGGGATAACTAACCCAGAAAGGCGCAGGTACAATAACTTCGTCTCCAGGATTTACTAGAGCCATTATAGCATTACATACAGCTTGTTTGGCACCATTTGATACTGATATCTGCGACTCCTTAAAATCTAATCCGTTTTCACGTTTAAGCTTTTCTACTATTGCTTTACGTAGGGTAGGGTAGCCCGGTACAGGAGAGTAACGCGACCAATTATCGTCAACTGCTTTTTTTGCAGCCTCTTTAATATTATCAGGAGTATTGAAGTCAGGTTCTCCTACACTCATATTTATTACATCAACACCTTGTGCCTTTAATTCTTGGCTCTTTTGCGACATAGCAAGTGTTGCCGAAGGTGAAAGCCTGTTAAGGCGGTCTGCTAATTTATTCATAGTTATTTAGTTTGGTTAGTTAGTATTTTATCTTTATTCGTCGAAATGCAATGTATGTCCCATTCTTTCGGCTTTGGTATGAAGATAACGTGAATTATGGCTGTTGGGCTCTATTTCGCATGCCACATTCTCTATAATCTCCAATCCATAGCTTTCCAGTCCAATACGTTTAACAGGATTATTTGTTATAAGGCGCATTTTGTGTACACCTATCTGACGTAATATTTCTGCACCTACACCATAATCGCGTTCATCGGCTTTGAAACCTAGACAGAGGTTTGCATCTACAGTATCCATTCCCTCTTCTTGTAATTTATATGCCTTCATCTTATTCATAAGACCAATTCCGCGTCCCTCTTGGTTTAGATAAACTATAACACCTTTTCCTTCATTTTCTATCAATTGCATTGCACGATGTAGCTGTGCACCGCAATCGCAGCGATGTGAACCAAATATATCACCTGTCATGCATGATGAATGTACTCGTACTAGTATAGGTTCATCATCTTTCCATTCACCTTTTATAAGTGCTATATGTTCAAGATTATTGGATTTTTGTTTGAATGGTATAAGATGAAAATGTCCCCATTGTGTAGGCATATCTACCTCTTCACCCTTTTCTACCAGTGATTCTTTACGCAATCTGTATTCTATAAGGTCGCGAATACATATAATCTTTAGGTTATGTTCCTTAGCAATCTCTATAAGTTGTGGCATACGTGCCATTGTGCCATCTTCGTTCATTATCTCTATAAGAGCAGCACATGGATTAAGACCTGCAAGACGTGCCATATCTATACCTGCTTCGGTATGTCCTGCACGACGGAGAACACCTTTGTCTTGTGCGTAAAGAGGGTTTATATGTCCGGGACGTGCAAATGTCTCAGGTTTGCTTGCAGGGTCAGCAAGGGCTTTTATTGTAGCTGCACGGTCTTCTGTTGATACACCTGTTGTACATCCTTCGATTTTGTCTACTGTTACAGTGAAAGGTGTTCCCAAAAGACTTGTGTTGGCACTTACCTGAGGGTCTAGTTGCAGTTCCTTGCAGCGTGATAGTGTTATAGGAACACATAATACACCACGACCGTTTTTCAGCATGAAATTTACTTTTTCAGGTGTAATCTTTTCGGCTGCTATAATAAAATCACCTTCATTTTCGCGATCTTCATCATCTACTACTATAATAAATTCGCCTTTACGAAAATCTTTAATGGCCTCTTCTATAGTGCTTAATTTAAAATTTTCCATATATAGTAATATATTTATACAAGTTTTTCTTTTATCAGTCTATCCATCAGTTTCTTTGCTGTTTGCTCTAGTTTTATAAGGTCGCGCAATAGTCTCAATCTATATATACATGATCTTATGTATATAGCACAACCTACAGGAAATAAAACTATAGTTAGTATATTCAACCATTTATTTTTTATGGGTGACGTTATAGCCTTTGCTTCTATAATTGGGATTTCATTTATAAGAATTATAACCTTCTTACTCTTGCTGTTACCCATCTCTTCGGTCAAGATATCCAATTCTTCACCCATATTCACTATTACATTCTCATTTCCATCGCCGAAGAAAATTCTCTTCAACGAAGGTAGTCTTTTAAGCTTGTTTTCTTTACGGAATTTGTGTGATATATGTATTATCTCATCAAGTTTCTTGTAATCGGCAGTATAATCGGGGTCTTCTATTATAACCTCTTTTAATGCAATGTGACGTTTATCCTTTATTCCCAATAATTTTCTGAAGAACTCTTTATAAGCGTCTATATTAAGAATAGTGGAGTCTCTGTTCGATTGATACGTAAACAGAATACCAAGCGGAGTAAGTATTATCGTACTTAACCATCCACCTACCCAAATATACCATTCACCTTCTCGCGCCATTTTATAGCCCGATGTATTGAATATGTAATATAGTACAAAGGTTGCTACAGATATAAGCACAGGATAACCCAATCCGCCTTTTCTGACAATAGCTCCTAATGGAGCACCAATAAAGAAAAATATTACACAACCAAGTGAGAGAGTTATTTTCTCCCACCACATTAGATGGTGCTTGTTCAAATCCTTGTCCAAACTGCGCATTATATTTTTCTTTATTTCATATTCGGTTTTTATCTGTTGCAGTTTGTTATATTCATTCCTTTTCCATCTCAGTTTTTCAACTTTGCTTGCAGTGTTATATATACTATCTACATTTATTGAGTATACAGCATCTCTCTGCATGGCAATAGAATCTTCATTCGATAATGCTGTCTTCATCTGATACGAATTTCGCATAGATGATTTCCAGTTATTCATACCTATACTGTCGTTATGTATTGTAAGCGAGTCTATAGATTCCTTGAGTTGTATCATATTCTTACTTGCAGCCTGGGTCTTCAAGAATGAACCATCCTGCATGCTGAATCCTCCATCCAACTCAATCATTACAATCTTTTCGCGATATGTTTCACGACGATATGGAACATTCTTGTTTTTCCTATTGTCCTTTTTATTCATTTGGAGATTTTCGAACAATTCTCCGCTGTACAATTTAAGAGTCATGTGCTTTTGGTCGGCACTTGTTTCCATTTTGCCTGAATCGGCAACCAATATTCTTGATTTGTCAAATCCTTCACGAAGGTCGTATATCATTACATTATACAACATTCCGCTCTCCTTGTCCTTATGCTTTACAAAAAGATTGAATCCCTCTATCTTGTCGTAGAATACACCTTCGGGTATCTCAACCTCGGGCGAGGTTTGTTTAATGGAGTATAGTACAGTGTAAAGTTTTACTTGTGCATTTGGACCTACAACATTTTGAAAATAGAACGAAACGCAACCGAGAAGAATACACTCAACGGCCAATGGTGCCATTATACGCAATAAAGGTATTCCGGCAGCTTTCATAGCAAGTAGTTCAAGTCTCTCGCCAAAGTTACCGAAAGTCATAAGTGCTGCGAGTAAAATAGCCAAAGGTAGTGCCTGTCCCACAAGTGTTAATGAACCAAGATAGAAAAACTGTGCCAGGACATCAAGATCCAATCCCTTACCTACAAATTCATCTACCCATCTCCACAATAGCTGAATGATAAAGATAAAAAGACATATGAAGAATGTTCCTGCCAATAACAAACTGAAACTCTTTATTATAAAAAGATCTAGTTTCTTTATATGTAAGAAGCCGGGTAGTTTCATGAAATTGTCTGTTACTTTGTTTTTATCTCTGTTTTAGCTTTATACAAAGTTGTCGTGTATAAAAATTTATGCCAACAATGCATGTTTTCATCTTACGTGCAAAGTTAGCATAAAATTGTTATTTTGTCTCTCTTTTAGGAAAAATATGATTCGGCATATTACATTCCCGATTGACGTTTCAGGTATTCTATTTGTGAATCCCACAAATCCTTTTGATCATCCATCTCGCCAGGTTCGGCAAAATCACTTATTTCCAAAGAGTGTTCTCTTGTTATTTCGTTATACGTGATTCTCATTTCAAAGTAAGTATGCGGATTCTCATCCTCCCACCTAAGTCTTACATATACACCGTTTCTTTGTGCAATAAGCACAGCTGTACGCTCTTCCTCTTTGCCCCAGAAAAAATGGAATGTTTTTCCATCAATTTTTATATCATCGGCAAACCATGTTGAAAGTCCGTGTTCGGTACCAATGTAACTCCATATCATTGATGCACTACCTTTCAAAGGGTATTCTATCTGAAATTTCTCCTTTTTTGTCATAAAATAAACAGATAATTAATTTATTGGTTTTTCAAGAGTGTATATCTATGCACGCAAGTTAACAATTATTATTCATAATAACAAGAAAAAATATCTTTTGTTCTTATATTTTAATAATATATAATGTTTTATACGTTTGAAATGTTCCTGCATTGAATATTTATAATAATCCATTTTTTTATAATTGCTTATTAGATTATCTCCTATGATAACTTTTGATATAGTCAGTATTGAATAATTCTGAATATTTTAAAATAACTATATCAGAAATCTTCTGTCAAGGAAAATATATAATATTATTTACAGGATATAAAAGTAGTAAAAAGTGGTTTTTATCTTTTTTTATCGAAAAGAGTGTAAAAAATTTGTGTTTATAAAAATATAATCATATCTTTGCATCGCAAAATAACAATGGCGAGATAGCTCAGCTGGTTAGAGCGTCGGATTCATAATCCGGAGGTCGTGGGATCGTGACCCACTCTCGCTACAAAGAACAGACAAATTGTCTGTTCTTTGTTTTTTATATATTCGCCATTCTTAGGTAATATGTAGATTTATATTAAAAAGAATAAAAATGCATTATATCATATACTTATTTATTCACAGATTTAATTTATTATAGATAGCTTTTATGGCCTTGAATATTATATATAGCCTAATATTTAATTACATAGCACATATAATTATTATGAATATAAATTTAATAATAATGAATATTTATAACAGACAAATATAATTAATACATAGGTTTTCAGAGAACTGTATATCAATATAATTAAGAATGTTTCTCTAATATATAGAAAATAGATCAGCATTTTGCGTCTCACTTTTTGGAATTGTTAAATATATTAACACTTTAATTATATATTAAGTATGAAAATTAAGTTTTTATTATTAGCATTGTTTGTTGTTTTTGCAGCAGCAGTTAGTGCTCAGGAATTTTTCATAGGTACGAAACCTGCCGGTTCTAAATCCACAGTAAGAACTACCGCACCTAAGGTGCCCTCTCACGAGGCTTTGCTAAGAGCTTCTGGTTATAGGGTACCCACTCCTAAAGCTGCAATGAGAGCTACCTCACCTAAGGTACCCACTCCCAAAGCTTTGCTAAGAGCTTCTGGTTATAGGGTACACACTCCTAAAGCTGCAATAAAAACGACTGCACCTAAGGTGCTTACTCCCAAAGCCGCAGTAAGAACGACTGCACCTAGAAGAGAGTTGAGAATATTCTAAAGTGATAGTATAAGATAATTATTATGTAGTTAAAGTAAGTAACCTCGAGGTTACTTACTTTTTTTTGCTAATATTCAGCTTTTTGTCCAAGTAACCTAATATTCTATTCCTATCCTGTAACAAATTTTATATAGTATGGGTAGCTTTTGTAGTTTTGAATATTTTATATAACATAATATTAAATTACATATTACATATAATTATTTTGGATATTAATTCAACAATAATGAATATTTATAACAAACAGATATGATTAATCCATTAGTTTTCAGAGAATAGTATATTAATTAATTTAAGAATGTTTGTGTAAATTAAAAAAAATGTTTACCTTTGCGCCTCGTTTTTATGATGGTTAAAAATATTAACACTTTATTTATATATTAAGAGATATGAAGATTAAGTTTTTATTATTATCATTGTTTGTTGTTTTTGCAGCAGCAGTTAATGCTCAGGAAGTAGCAGCCGGCCCTAAGGCTGCAGTAAAAGAGGCCGGCCCTAAGGCCGCAGTAAAAGCAGCCGGTCCCAAAGCCGCAGTAAAAGAGGCAGGTCCTAAGGCTGCAGTAAAAGAGGCCGGTCCTAAGGCCGCAGTAAAGGAGGCAGGTCCCAAGGCCGCAGTAAAAGAGGCAGGTCCTAAGGCTGCAGTAAAAGCAGCAGGTCCTAAGGCCGCAGTAAAGGAGGCAGGTCCCAAGGCTGCAGTAAAAGAGGCAGGTCCTAAGGCTGCAGTAAAAGCAGCAGGTCCTAAAGCCGCAGTAAAAGCAGCAGGTCCCAAGGCTGCAGTAAAAGCAGCAGGTCCCAAGGCTGCAGTAAAGGAGGCAGGTCCTAAAGCTGCAGTAAAAGCAGCAGGTCCCAAGGCCGCAGTAAAAGCAGCAGGTCCTAAAGCCGCAGTAAAAGCAGCAGGTCCTAAAGCCGCTGGTGCAAAAGCAGCTACAAAGTAAATAAGTCTATTATTATGTAGTTAAATTAAAGTAAGTAACCTCAGGTTACTTACTTTTTTGTTTTATATTCAAAATTTCCCTCTTTTTTATGAAAGTTTTTCAGTTTTCGCGTGTCTAAGCAAATAGAAACAAGAAGCGCTTCTATAATAAAAAGATAAGATGGATAATACTGAACGTGAATTTACAGAGATGGTCAAGGAGTATCGCAAGACAATATATACAGTCTGTTACTTCTTCTCCAGTGATAAGGAAGAGGTTAACGACCTATTCCAAGAGATTCTCATTAATCTGTGGAATGGATTTAATGGGTTTCGTGGAGATAGTAATATAAAGAGCTGGATATGGCGTGTTAGCTTAAATACATGCAGTAATCAGGAACGGAAGAAGAAGAGCCTTGTACAGACTGTTCCTCTTTTGGTGGATATAGATCTATATAACGATGAAGACCATCGTAGTAAACAGATTCAGATATTATATGATAGGATTAGCCGGCTCGATGTTTTTGATAGAGCAATAATTCTTCTTTGGCTGGAGAATATGAGCTATCAGGATATAGCCAATGTTGTCGGTATAACTCTGTCTAACGTAACCACCAGATTATTCCGCATAAAGGAACAGTTAAAATCAATGTCTAACAATTAATTAAATTGTAAATTATGACACAGCGAGAAATAGAATTCAAAGAATTCGAGGAACTTAAACAACAGTTTGGTTTTCTAAATGAGAAACTGAATAGGCAACGTATTATAAGTGAAGAGATCGTAAACGAGGCTATTAAAGAGAAATTATCACATATAGATAAATGGTACAAGAATCGTTTTTTTATCTCTTTAGTATCGGCACCTATAGTAAGCATCATATTTTTTGTGATGTATTTTGGGAAAGGAGTAGAGTATTGGGGTTTTTCTCTCTTCATTCTTTTAGTAGGGATTTTGGAGTATATATTAAACCTTAGATGCTATAATACACTTGATATAAAACGATTGCCATTTATGAGTATGACCGAGTCTCAAGAAAAAATTATTAATCATAAGCATCTACGCTCCTTTACAGAAAAGGTGCTTATACTTCCTTATATAGCACTTGTTGCCTGGACTATACTTGTCGCATCTGGTTTTAGTTGGAGCATTGAAGTAATAGCTATTACTACATTTGCAATGGCTTTATCAATACTTTTAGGGTATAGCCAACAGAGGGCAAATAAGAAACGTCTTGATGCTATTCTGCAACATATAAAAAGACTTAGAGGAGAAGAGTAATAGATATTTATATAAACAAATAAAATCCTTTCAGTTAACTGAAAGGATTTTATAATGTATGCCAACTAACTCAGCGACAATTTGCTGAGTTACTCCTTTTTCCTCTATCAACTCCCTTATTTTATCAGCGGTAGTCATAATGTTTATTTTTCTTATTTTGGTTAGCGTGTTTGCTAATCGAAAGCAAACGCTAACAATCTTCAATCATAGTAATTCTTTTATCTTTTGTTACCCATAGGGGTATATATAAGTTTTGGAGATGTCCAAGAATCTTTATCTTAGCGTCTTTATTTATAATCTTTATTATCAAAGCCACAAATAAATGAGCGAGTAGGTGTTTACTATATAGGCAGTGAGTGAAAGTAGCTTCGTAAAACAACTCTTTATCGGTTCACCTGCAAAAGTGCTGGGAATATATAAAAATGTTATATTTCTTTCTCCTTCCCTCTTGTTTTATTGAAACAAAAAAGAGTCCCAAATCTCTTTGGAACTCTTTTGCGGTGCGTACGGGACTCGAACCCGTGACCCCATGCGTGACAGGCATGTATTCTAACCAACTGAACTAACGCACCAATATGTGTGTATTATGAATTTTTGAAATTTGCGGTGCGTACGGGACTCGAACCCGTGACCCCATGCGTGACAGGCATGTATTCTAACCAACTGAACTAACGCACCAATATTTCAATTTTCTTGGCAGTCTCTCTCGATTGCTGGGTGCAAAGATACAAATATTTTTTCTTTTTGCAAGAATTTATACAGCTTTTTTTACTTCAAACCTGAAAATATGGGCTATTTTTCTCTGTTTATTGCATAATTAGCTGAAAAATAGAGACGTCTTTATATCTCCCGTTGTTGTATTCCCACTCTTTAAGTGTTGCGGTGGCAATGAATCCGGCCTTTTCGAAGAGTCTCCATGCGGCTGTGTTGTCGCTATATACATATGCATATAGCTGATGTATGTCCAGAATTTCTTTTGTGTAGCGGCTTAGCAGTGTCAATGTCTCGCCAGCATATCCTTTTCCTCTCTCCTCTTCTACTATCACTATACCTACTTCGGCGCGGTGCGATGATGGATTAAAGTCTATGAGGTCGACTGCTCCTATAGTCTCGCCATTGCTCTTTTCTATCATAAGTCGCAATTGGCGGTCTGCATATATGTCGTGTCTGTTCTCTGTTATATATTGATGCAGTTGATATCGCGAGTAGGGCGTCTTGCATGCCGATACTACCCATAGTCGGGTATCGTTCTCTATACGGAACATGAAATCAAGATCGCTTATCTCGGGGGCACGCAATGTTATCCTTTCCGATTGCAAAGGGCTTTTTTCTTTCATCTCTTATCTTTTTTCGTGATTGTATGTCTCACCCTCTGTTATCAGTATTCTGCTTTTTGTAGAGTATGTGGCTATCTTTAGATTGTTTCCGGGTGTCTGTTCCAGCAGCTTTAGTATTGTGTTGTAGCTGTAGCTGTCGCTGTCATATACTACGGTGTCGAATTGCTCCAGTTCTTTTGTTTCGAGGTGACCCTGAGGCAGTGTCTCTTCGTTACCCTCTATACAGAGATGTTTGTTCTTGGATTGTTTTTTTTCGAGTATCTCTTTTACCTCTTTTATCATATCTTTGCTGCCCACTACTATCATATTCATCTTTTGCGTCTCTTCTGTGGGGTTGCTGTGGCTGAACTTGTTTCCGATATATGCCAGCATTGCTCGGCTCCATATAGCCATGCTTATAGGTAGGCTTACAAGGATAGAGTAGTGCGAGTAGTGTTTATTGAAAAATATTTGCATTGCCTGATAGAAAGTATATACATATCTGTACGAACTTTTTACAGTGCTTTCTCCTTTGTAATGCAGTATGCGTGAAGGTAGGAAATAGTTATTGTAACCGCTCTTCAGTATTCGGTAGGATAGGTCTATATCCTCTCCATACATAAAGAAACTCTCGTCGAGCACTCCTGCTTTATCCAGTGTCTTGCGTCTAAGGAACATAAATGCTCCCGATATTATCTCTATGCGGTTTATCTTGTTTTCGTCGAGATAGCGCATATAGTATCGTCCGAATATATGTGACTTGGGGAATAGCCCTGCCAGTCCCGACATCTTGCAGAAGGCAACAAATGGGGTGGGGAGTCCGCGACGCGATTCGGGTGCGAATGTACCGTCGGTGCGCAACATATATGCTCCGGCACCACCTGCATCTGGTGTTCTGTCCATAAAGTCTATATATTCTCTTATGGTATTCTCACCTATAATGGTGTCAGGGTTGAGCAGCAGTATATATTCGGCTTTCGATATATTTATAGCCTGGTTGTTGGCACGCGCGAATCCTTTGTTATCGCTGTTCCAGATGAATTTAACATGGGGAAAGCGTGGGGTGAGATACTCTTTTGAACCATCCGTAGAGTTGTTGTCTACCACTATTATCTCGCAGGCAAGGCCTTCGATGCTTCTTTCCACCGAGCGCAGACATTGCTCGAGGAAATATTTTACATTGTAGCTGACTATTATTACGGACAGTTTCATTTATTGCTATTCTCTTCTATCTGTTGCGCAATTCTTTTAGTAGGGAAATTGTATATATGTGCGGCTGCACATATTATGGCGCAGTATAATGCGCTCTCGTCATCGATCATAAAATAGACAATGCTGCTTACTGCTGTTCCGACAGTAGTGAGCAACAATCGCACCGTTCCTGCATTTAAATACTCTTTTGCCGTTGCACCCTCTTCTTTGTTGTTGCATATGGCCATTCTTTTGTTAAAAAAGGCAATGGATGCCGGTATCAGTGCCAATGTTGTAATGCTCAACAGTTGCAACAGATATTTGCCGTTTGCTTGGAATGTAATCTCGGGTGTCAGATATCCGTTAGTGCCGGCTATTACAACAAGTACAAGCAGAGCAATGCTTGCAGTGAATAAATATTGTAATTGTTTTGTAATCTTTTCCATTCTTTCAAATACTCTTTCCTGTAAATGGGGTTCTGTTTACAATGGAGCGCCCAAGTGTTATCTCATCTGCATATTCAAGCTCATCGCCTACAGAGATACCGCGTGCTATCACCGACAGTTTTACATCGTACTGCATCAGTTTGCGATAAATGTAAAAGTTTGTGGTGTCTCCCTCCATTGTAGAGCTCAGTGCTAGGATTATCTCTTTAACCTCTCCCGTCTCCACACGTTTAATAAGGCTATCAATGTGCAGGTCACCGGGTGAAACACCGTCCATTGGCGAAATGACACCCCCCAATACATGATAAACGCCTTTGAATTGCATGGTGTTCTCTACGGCCATCACATCCTGTATATTCTCTACCACGCATATAAGTGAGTGGTCGCGCATAGGGTTGGCACATATAGGACATATTTCGGTATCCGATATGCTATGACATTCTCGGCAGTACAGCGCTTCACGTTTTAGCTTTATGATGGAATCCGAGAATGATTCTACCTCCTCTTCCTGTTTACGCAACAGATGTAACACAAGGCGTGTTGCAGTCTTGCGTCCTATGCCGGGCAGTTTGGTAAATTCGTTTACCGCGCGCTCCAGTAGTGTTGATGGATATTCTTGGCTCATATTCGGTTGCGAAGATACTCAAAAATTAGAGATATATGGCTGTTTTTAAAGAAAGAAAGAGTATATTAGCACTCAAATTCCTATTATAAGCATAATGAAAAGTAAAGAGATAAAATCGGCGCGTTTTGTGATAAGTAATTCCGATATTGCCAAGTGTCCGTCCGATGGTAAACCCGAGTATGCCTTTATAGGCCGTTCCAATGTAGGAAAATCGAGTCTTATCAACATGCTTACCCGACACAATAAATTGGCAATGACATCCTCAATGCCCGGAAAGACACTCCTCATAAACCACTTTATTGTGAATGACGAGTGGTATCTTGTAGACCTTCCCGGTTATGGATATGCCAAACGCAGCAAGTCGCAGACCGAGAAGCTTGAACATATCATATCTTCCTATGTGCTGGATAGAGAGCAGATGACTCTGCTTTTTGTACTTGTCGATTCGCGTCACGAGCCGCAGCAGATTGATCTTGAGTTCTTCGAGTGGTTGGGTGAGAACTCTGTACCATTTGCCATTATATTCACAAAGGCCGACAAACTTAAGAAGGTGCAACTTGCAAATAACATTAACTCCTATAAGAGACGTCTGCTCGAGCAATGGGAAGAGCTGCCACCTGTTTTTGTAACATCCTCGGAGACTGCTATGGGACGCACTGAACTACTCGAATATATTAATAGTGTTAATGAATCGCTGTAGTTTATATGAAACGTGTACACAAATAATCCCGAGTATAATGTTACTCGGGATTATTTGTTATATTTCAGTATGGTCTTTTCTTATCTCCGGTGCCATGCTTATAGTGGGTCTATGTCGTAGAACATAGTGATACCTCTGTATCGTTTGTCATCCAAGAGGCTGTGTTGCAGTGCCATCAATGTTTCGTTTACGCGGTATTGCGAAATGTTATTCTCAATCTTTAGTACAATCTTACGAATATATTGCTGTTGCACACGCGCTACAGGAGGCAGGTCCGGTCCAAGCACACGGTGGTCGAACAATTGGCGCATGCAATCTCCCGCAAGTTCCGAGAACTCTTCTAGCAGTCGGCAGTCGCGATGTTTCATATATACATACACCAGACGATAGAAAGGAGGGTAGTGGAACAGATGTCTCTCTGTCAGTTGGCTGTCGTAGAAACCTATATAGTCGTTGCGTACAATGAATGGTATTATAGGGTTGTCGGGTTGTCTTGTCTGTATATATACCTTGCCCCGTTCACTTTTGCGTCCGGCGCGTCCGGCTACCTGTGCCATAAGCTGAAAGGCTCGTTCGGCGGCTCTGAAATCGGGGTAGTTCAGAAGTATATCGGCATTTAGTATTCCCACAACGGCAACGTTATCAAAATCGAGTCCTTTGGAGACCATCTGTGTACCTATGAGTATATCGGTATTTCCCTGCTGGAAATCGCTTATTATACCCTCATAGGCAGTACGTGTGCGTGTGGTGTCCAGATCCATGCGTGCTGTACGTGCCTGTGGAAAAATCTTCAGCAGGTCGTCTTCTATCTTTTCGGTGCCATAGCCCAGATTTATGAAATTGCTCTCCTCGCAGTTGGGACACATCTTGGGTGCCGGTATGGTGTATCCGCAGTAGTGGCATGTAAGTTTACCAACGTTTTTGTGCAGTGTAAGGCTCACATCGCAGTGCTTGCAGCGCGGTACCCAACCACATGTCTTGCACTCCATGAGTGGCGAGTAGCCACGACGATTCTGGAACAGTATTACCTGTTTCTTCTCCCTAAGAGCCTCTCCTATAGCCTCGGTCAGAGGATCCGAGAATGGCCCGGTCATCTGTTTCCTATGCGAAAGGTCTTGCAGATCGAGAATCTCTATTTCCGGCATCTGCAACGAGCGGTAGCGTCTGTTAAGGCTCACATGGCCATACTTTCCAGTTGTAGCGTTGTAGTAGGTATCAATGGATGGTGTGGCAGTGCCTAGCAATGTCTTGGCATCGAAATAAGAGGCAAGTACCATTGCTGCATTGCGTGCATTGTAACGTGGTGCTGGTTCCTGTTGCTTATAGCTGTTCTCATGTTCTTCGTCCACAATGACAAGACCAAGATTTTTAAAAGGTAGGAATACCGATGAGCGCACTCCCAATATTACATCGTAAGGGGTGTTGCTAAGTTGTTTCTTCCATATCTCCACACGCTCGGCATCCGAGAACTTCGAGTGATACAGTCCTATCCTGTTCCCGAAAACGTTTCGTAACCTATCTATAATCTGTTTTGTGAGAGCAATCTCGGGTAGCATATACAGAACCTGTTTTCCACTCTCTATTGCACGTGTTATAAGATGTATATACACCTCGGTTTTTCCGGCCGAAGTTACTCCATGCAACAATGTTACATTCTTGCTTTTGAAACTATCCTCAATCTGTTCCAAAGCTCTCTCTTGTGCTTCGTTGAGGCTGTTTTTAGGTACAACATGTGTACAGTTGTCTACAAGACGCCCTATTTCAACTTCGTATACCTCGAATATACCTTTATCAATAAGTTCCTTGCAAATGTTGGGTGCAACCTCGGCTCTCTCTATCAGCTTGTGCTTTGATATCTCGCTGCCGTCCGATGTTATCTGGAGATATGTGTTGAGTAGCCTATACTGGCGTGGGGCACGTGACAAAGACTGCACTATGAGGTTCATAGCTGTCTCCCCTTTGCAACGTTCGCTAAGGCGTATGCGCTGTTCTACCTTAGGTTTGAATTCACCCTTCAATCCTTGCGGCACCGCAGCCTTGAAAACCTCACCCATGCTGCACATGTAGTATAGAGATATCCACTCCCATAGCTTTGTTTGTGTAGGTAACACAATGGGCGAGTCGTCCAACAATTCGGTTATCGGACGTACGGTATATCCGTCAGGTTCTTTGCAGTGTATCTTTGATACCAACGCAGTGTAATGTTTGCTCTTTCCAAGAGGGACTGTTACACGACACCCCACACTTATGCGCTCCTCATACTCTTCGGGTACACTGTATGTAAGGAGGTCGCCAAGCGGCAGTGGTAATATGACATCAACAAACTTTGGCATTTCTATCTCTTATCGCTCGGTGCGAAGATAGACAAAAGGTTTATAAACTGTTTAAAAATCTTTCAAATAATTTGTTAACAACATACCCCGATAGTTAAAGGCCAATATTTATTTTTATACCACCCTTACCGTATCTCTCGAAAAATGAGAACAACTCTTCGGTCTTTATCCTCGAGCCGCTTACTGCATAATCGTTCCCGGCCTTGTTATATGAATAGCGGCAACCGGGTAACAGACACCCCAATGTGTCGTCTCCATAATTGCCGCTATGGATGGCAATGCCGCTGCGTCCCGGCACATTCGCTATATACCATTGGTATTTTAGGAATATTTTTTCTTTTATTCCTTTTTTCTCCCTCTCTTTCTCCAGCAATCTCTTCATGGCTTTCTTTGGGACAACATCATAGGTGCCATACATTATAGCCTTGTCGCTTCCCTCCTCCTTTGCTCTTGAGTAGTCAGTCTCGGGTTCCAGGAAATAGCCATTAATGGAATCGACATTGCTGCCATACTTGTCGTATGCGGTTGCAAGAAATGCACTTATAGTGCTTTTTTCACCATAGTAAAGGCGATTCGTGTTAATCACAATGTTTGTAGTGCTCTTAAGCTCTTTTTCGCCCATCTCTTCTACTCTTTTGTCCAACTCTTTGTTCATAATTTTTTTAGACAAAAGTAGTATGCCGATGAATTTTCATTGTTGCAAAATTAACAAAATGATTATTTTCTTATCCGATAACGATAATCGTCGAAGTTATATTTATAACCATCTTGCTTATGTCTCTTTTCTTGCAAATGAGGAAATTCATCAGGGTAACAGACACTACCATTATAATATTCGAAAGCTATAGCCATTGTACGCATAACATCGGGATATTCCTCAAAATATCTCCTATATAGTTTTAAGAAATGCTCTGTCCAGTTTTCACTATATACTACACTCGACCAATAGAACGACCAAAATTGAAGTTGATATGCCTTGAACAGACGCATTACAGCAGCCATCATCGTCTTTTCATACTTCAACATAGCCAAATGTATAATTTCTTGAAGATGTGATGTTGTTTCGCCCGTATCATTCATTCCAACCGCCAAATTCACAAGTTTATTACAATAAAGTGAATCGCTTATAAAGTATAAACTGTCTCCTAAAACTGTTAAATGCCCATTCACCATCCGCGTCATTGTAAAGTCGTAGTTATTCCCTTCAATGTATTGATAAGTATAATAGAACTCCATATATGTGGTAGGAAAGGCGGCAAGAAAATCCTGCTGTTTTTCAAGAGTATTGGGCCCTTTGACAATAGCCCTATAAGCACTATTCAACTTTGCTGTGTCAACGGGAAAATATTGTGCAGTGGTTGTTGCAAGATATGTTGTAAACAGTAATAGTGTAATAAAAAAGCGCTTCATAAGATTTGTTGTTTATAAGAATCATTAATTACTTGATTTAATAGTTCTTCTTCACTCCAACCATTTATTATGGCTTTGTTGCCTAAATAACAATTTATACATGTATTGTATCTGTTTTAAACATAACGTGGTAATGAACGGTTGTCAAGGATTTGCCACTCTTTTTTAGCTTAATCAGAACATAAATATAGGCAACAGACTGTTTTTGTCTGTTGCCTTTCGCTATGCGAGTTCTTCGCTTGTCAAAAATTTAATACTCCCCCTCGTCAAAGAATTTTATTAATTTTTTAATATGTTGATAATCAAATACATTAGTTTATTATATTGTAATTGAGAGATACAAACTTGACTTTAAAAGGCGATGAAAGACTATTTGTCGTAAATATGTATTTTTCTCTCCTTATCCATTATAAACTTTTGGTAAAACGGGAAAATGTAGTGTTCTTCAACCTCGCTTGAGTCAAAATCGGCATCAATGCATTTTATTTCGCCGTAAGCCTCGACTTTGCCGTTTTTTATAAAGAGTATTGTGTAAAATGAATCGAACATTGTATTATTGTCACACTTTCTTCTTAATATATTTGACATTTTCAGGTTTAGAAAATCTTCTCTTTCTGTGTTGAAATAAGAATATACTACGAATATGCTATCATATTCTTCTTCGCAGTAGTCCGAAAATAAAAATGGATCTTCAATGTTTTGATTATCAAATGATAAACTAATTCTTGGCTCACGCGGGTTCAATAATCCTGCCATATCCAAAGCAAAGTAAAAATTGCTTTTCGCATTCTCGCTACAACTTGTAAACAAGATGGTAATAATAAGTGTGAAGACAAATGTTTTAAAGCCCAATTTGTAGTTTTCCATTATTTGCAGCATTTATTACTTGATTTAATAGTTCTTGTTCACTCCAGCCATTGATAATTGCTTGGTTGCCTAAATGATATCCAACAGAGTTGTTGTGTAAATCCATTGTCTTGGCTTCATTGTTAGGAATATTCTCGTGAGCATCTCCAAATTCTTTTGCACGGGATGAATTTAATCCTGCATCCATTTGGTTTAGTGCACACCAATAACAATGTCTTACAGCATCGCCATAGCCATTAACAGTGCCCCCTAATTCTCTTCCAATTCTTTTTGCTTTATTTGCATTGTTGTTGAACTTATATGCAAGAGTTGGGTGTTTGAATACAAAACTCTTTTCATCATCAGATAGGTCTCTATAAGTTTCATAAGGTCCTTTGTCCTTTTGCTTAATTTCACCTTCCTGCCCATCTTCAAATGCTGTTGCAATCTCGAAAATACTTGGTCTGTTTAAATAATTTGCCATACTCTTTTTTTTGATACAAACATAATATGGAATTGCTGCGGCAGCGTTGCATAAATAACAATTTATACAAGTATTGTATCTGTTTTAAATATAATGTGGCAATGAACGTTTGTCAAGGATTTGCAAAGAATTGCCTCTTTTTTTTAGTATACTTTAACAATAGCGAAAGGCTACAGACCGTCAAACTCTGTTGCCTTTATCTATGCGAGTTTTTCGCTTGTCAAAAATTTAATACCCCTCTTCGTCGAAGAATATTATTAATCTTTTAATGTGTTGTTATTTAATACTAATGATTTCTTACGATGTAATTGAGAGATACAAACTTGACTTTAAAAGGCGATGGAATACTATTTGTCGTAAATATGTATTTTTCTCTCCTTATCCATTATAAACTTTTGGTTAATAGGAAAAATGTAATGTTTTTCCAATTCTGTTGTAACAAAATCTGCTATTTCTCTTTCTGCTATAGTGTATGCCTTAACTTTATTGCCCTTAATGAATAGAATTGTAGATATTGTTTCTGAAACAGTATTTATGCTACAAAGACTTTCCAAACCATTTGACATATTCAGATTAGCGAATACTGCTTTTTCTGTATTGAAGTATGGCTGAACTATAAAGATACTATCATATTTTTCTATACAATATCTCTCCAATGTGAATGGCTCTTCAAAAACTACTTTATTAAAATCGAGTTTAAGATTTGGTTCACTAGGAGTATCAGGCACACATCCTATTAGTGATAGCAATAATATTGTGTAGAGTAAAATTATTTTACTTGATAATTTTGAGTGTTCCATTATCCGCTGCATTTATTACTTGATTTAAAAGTTCTTCTTCGCTCCAACCATTTATTATCGCTTGGTAGCCTAAATGGTATCCAACGGAGTTGTTGTGCAAATCCATTGCTTTTGCTTTTATGTCGTTTCTAGAAGTGTTTTCGTGGGCATCTCCAAATTTTTTCGCGTTGGGTGAATTGAGACCTGCGGAAACTTGGTTTAATGCGCACCAATAGCAATGTCTTACTGCATCGCCGTATCCATTTGTTGTTCCTTCAAATTTCCGTCCAGCACTTTTAGCCTTTTGGGAATTATCATAGAATTTGTATGCCATACGCGGATTATTAAAAATAAACTTTTTCTCATCTGCTGACAACTTATGAAAAGTTCCATAAATATCATTCTTTTTCTTAGGCCTGATTATTCCGCTGTTTCCATCTTCATACGCTGTTGCAATTTCAAAAATACTTGGTTAGTTTAAATAGTTTGCCATACTCTTTTTTTGATACAAACATAATATAGAAATGCTGCAGTAGCGTTGCATAAATAACAATTTATACATGCGTTGTATCTGCTCTAAAAATAACGTTGCACGAACGCTTGTCAAGGATTTGTAAAGAATTGCCTCTTTTTTTTAGCTTACTTTAACAGAAACGAAGGCAACAGACTCTTATTGCCTATTACCTTTGTTTATGCGATTATTCGCTTGTTAAAATTTAATGCCCCTCTTCGTCGAAGAATATTATTAATCTTTTAATGTGTTGTTATTTAATACTAATGATTTCTTACGATGTAATTGAGAGATACATATTGGGCCGTAAAAGGCGATAAATAAAGATTTGTTTAGTGAAAATATTTGTAAAAGAGTAGGTTAAATTTGCTATTTCTTCAACATGCAATGTATATTTGTGATATACTTATGCATCATTCTTAATTTAAAACAAAATGTAAAATGAATGATGAATTAGAAATGATTGAGGAGATTCAATCGGATAGTATGGATGAACTTGTAAGTGAGAGGAAAAAGAATAAAGCTATTCAAAGTTTTTTAATGCAATCGTCTTTCCCTGTAAAGTACTCTCTTGTAGAGAATTATCCCAATGGAGATTCCTTAAGGAGTGAGATTGCGCCTGAATATTTGGATGAATTAGGCAAGAATAAGAGAAACTATTTTTCTACACAGAAACATCGTAGCGATTCTTTGTTTTATCGTATAAATGATATAGGCAATAAGTTCGGTTGTGATACTATTTTCAAAAGCAGGCACCACAAAAAGTAAATTATGAAAAGATTATTAGTAATTTTAAGTGTGATGGGCATTATTGCTTGCAGTGGCAATAAAAATGTTGATGTTGCGGGTATTACCCCCTCTCCGTTTGTGGGTTGTTGGGAGTGTGTAGGAGAGAATGATTCTATTCAAAATCTCTCTGTGTGCATAGGCGAGCGAGGCGATTCGCTGTTTGTGGCATTTTTTTGGGAGAGGCAGGCACCTTTTTATATGACGGGTAACCCCTTGATCGACAGCAATGGCAATACGATACCGCAGGCTTGTATCTCTGTGCCGAAAAGCGGGAATAAGGCTGTTGGAAATATTGTGAATCAGTATTTTGCAGTGTTTCAAAATTATCCTGAGAATGAATATTATCCCATTGCCTTTGAATTGAAATCTTTTGATACGCTCACGTTTAAAATAAGCGGTAATGTAAATTATTGGCCCGATAGTGCTGCTCTTGTACGCAAAAGCAACGATAATTATACTTTTTCAACAGAGGTGATAGATTTGTATCGGGAGAATTATCTTGTCCCCGATGCAGATGTTTCTGGTGTTAATGAATTTGATGTTACAGGAATGGAGCCTTCTCCTTTTATAGGCAGCTGGGGGTGGGATAAAAATGGCTCTTGGCAGAATTTTAGTGTAGAAATAGCTGCTAAGGGCGATTCGCTGTTGCTTGCAGCCGGTGGTGTGTTTCTGGGTGGTGCAAGAATACAAATGCCGGAGTTTGGCAGCGATGGTAACTATTTGCCACAGGCTCGCTTGCTTGCTTCCAAGCGCGGGAATAGAGCCGTTGGGCGATTCTTTTCTGATGCCTATTGTGAGGTTACATTGGAACTTTTCAGTAATAATACCCTTTTATTCAAAACCGCAGAAAAACTTGGCTTCTGGCCTGATAGTGCAGTGATGGTGCGAACAAGCAGCGAAAGTCCTATTTTCAAATAAAAGTGTTCATATAGTAAATTTTAATATTCCCGAGGATTCTCAAACTCCTTGCAGTTGAGATACACATATTAATCCAAAATATTGTAATCTGCATATTCTCAGATATACAAACTTTGCTATAAAACTTCATAAAAGACCATTAAACACCATCGGGACAAACAAAACATTTTGTTTGTCCCGATGGTGTTTAAAAGTTGAGCTCAACTTTTAACTCATTAATATTCCTCTTCGTCGAAGAAGAAATCCTCGTTACTGCTGGGATAGTCGGGCCAGATATCCTCGATGTTTTCATAGGTATCTCCCTCGTCTTCAATCTCCTGCAGATTCTCAATAACCTCGAGAGGTGCTCCCGAACGTACTGCGTAGTCTATAAGTTCGTCTTTGGTTGCGGGCCAGGGTGCATCCTCTAGCTTAGATGCCAATTCAAGTGTCCAATACATATATCTAATTTTTTATATTTATAAAATCCTTTAATTCTCCTTTTATAATGGGCCTCTGTTTAAAGTGTGCAAAAATAAAGAATTTTCGCTATTTCCAACACTTTTCCCATGTTTTTTCTTCCCCGTTATTCAATAATCGTGACAGGGCAAATAGATAGTCCGATAGGCGGTTGATGTAAGCCGTTGTTTTTGTGGATATTAAGCACTTCTTAGCAAGCGTGGTGATACGCCTCTCGGCACGACGGCACACGCATCGGCACACGTTGGCACGTGCTGCAGCCTCAGTGGTTGGCGGCAATACAAAACTATGTAGTTTGGGAAGCGAATCATCTATATTGTCTATCATCACCTCTAGCTCTGAAATAGCCTTGTCGTCAACAGGAGACTCTCCATCTTCTGTTGCAAGGTAGCTGCCTATGGAAAAGAGATTGTTTGTTATGGCCTCTATGAAATCTCTTTGCGGATGGTTTTCCATTGATGCAGCCAGCAGTCCCAGGTTGGCATTAAGTTCGTCAATTGTGCCATAAGCCTCTATTCTGCAATGGTCTTTTTCTATGGCTTTGCCCCCTACTATGGTGGTTCTGCCGCTATCACCTTTACGTGTGTACAGTGTGCACTTTTTCATTTGAACAGAAATGTGTAATGTTGTTTCTTATATTCGGTGTCGAATGTCAGTATGCCTGTGTTGTACAAATCGAAACTTACAATTATGCGTTTGTCGGCAATGATGTCTTGCCACCATTTTTTCATCTTTTTGTCTCGGCGTATACCCTCAACAATTATAACCGATTTTTTGTTTGCCGCCGGCAATGCAACCTCAATGAAACTCTCATATTGTGGTGTATTGCCTATATATAACAAACCAAAACCTTTGTTGCCCTCAATTTCCTTGTGCAATAACTGTTTTGTATCGCCTTGTAGTTGCTTGTATAGTGTGCGTTTGTATAGTATCTTGGCAATCTCCTCATTGGCATTGTCGCCTATGGAGAGGCAGGGAACGTTATTGCGTGCCAATGCAATGGCACATGCTGCAGCACCTTTTCCTGCCGAAAGCATGATGATATCTGTTGGTTGCAGATAATTGGCTATGCGGAATAGGCGTCGGCAGTGTTTTGCTGTGTAATCTCCCGACAGACGGGATGCCTTGTTTACGAGGGGGTATAGATAGTATGGATGTCTACATTCGCGCAGTACATGCATTACAAAATGAAAGGCAGCAGGGGACTGTACTCCATATCCCCTGTTATGCCTTAGTCTGTTTACCAACCTCGTTACAATTGACATATTATATTGCAAAGGCCTCTTTTACCTTCTCTACATAGTCGAGCTTCTCCCATGTGAACAGCTCAACTGTTACAGTCTTGCTGTCGAGGTAGCGCGATGTAAAGGTCTTTGTCACTGTTTGCGGTGTGCGTCCCATGTGTCCATATGCAGCAGTTTCACTGTATATGGGGTTACGCAGTTTCAGACGCTCCTCTATTGCTTTGGGGCGTAGGTCGAACAGTTGTGCCACCTTCTTGGCTATCTCGCCGTCGCTCATTGGTACGTTGGCTGTGCCGTATGTATTCACAAAGATACTTACGGGCTCGGCAACTCCAATGGCGTACGATAGCTGTATCAGCATCTCGTTTGCTACGCCTGCTGCAACAAGGTTTTTTGCAATATGACGTGCTGCGTATGCAGCGCTACGGTCAACCTTGCTCGGGTCTTTACCACTGAAAGCGCCACCACCGTGTGCGCCTTTGCCACCGTATGTGTCAACGATAATCTTACGTCCGGTGAGACCGGTATCTCCATGAGGGCCTCCGATAACAAATTTACCGGTGGGGTTCACATGATACTTAATCTCGTTGTCAAAGAGTGACAGAATCTTCTCCGATGTTATCTTGCCTTTTACGCGAGGTATAAGAATGTTTATGACATCCTCCTTTATCTTGGCAATCTGTGCAGCATCGGCTGCCAGCTGTGCCTCTTCGCCCTCCTCTATCGGCTTTACGAAGTCGTCGTGCTGTGTCGATACAACAATAGTGTCGATACGTACAGGCTGATTGTTGTCGTCATATTCAACAGTCACCTGGCTCTTTGAGTCGGGTCGCAGATATGTCATCTCCTTGCCCTCGCGACGTATGTCGGCAAGTTCGGTAAGTATAAGATGTGAAAGATCCAACGACAATGGCATGTAGTTTTCGGTCTCGTTTGTTGCATATCCGAACATCATACCCTGGTCACCGGCACCCTGCTCCATAGGGTCCTTACGCTCGACTCCTCGGTTTATGTCGGCACTTTGTTCATGAATAGCCGAGAATATACCGCACGAGTCGCCATCAAACATATATTCACTCTTTGTATATCCTATACGGTTTATCACGCGGCGTGCGATATCCTGCAGGTCGACATAAGCTGTAGATTTTACTTCTCCTGCAACCACCACCTGTCCTGTTGTTACCAAAGTTTCGCAAGCAACCTTTGATGTGGGGTCAAAGGCAAGCAGTTCGTCAAGGACAGCGTCGGAAATCTGGTCGGCAACCTTGTCAGGGTGTCCTTCTGAAACTGATTCGGATGTAAATAAGTATCCCATTTTGTAGTGTTTTATGCTCCGGCGGTATCGATACACTTATCTCTCCCGATGGAGCGGTTAATAATTTCCTTTTTTAATTCATGTGTGGAAAGCGTAGTGGAATACTTGCATATAGATACATCCTATGGCAGGTGTGGGGTCGTGTGCGAATGTTCCCTCAGTGAGCACCTACTTTTAGCATTTTTTATTGTGGTTGCAAGCAGCCAAATCTCTCCACTTTCATTTACGTCTGCAAAGTTAAGCACAATTTGCTTATGTTGTAGCAAATTGTCTCTCTTTTTTGTGTGGTATAATTATTTTTAACTTGTTATCAATTTTATTAAACGGTTATCGTTATAGCGATTACTTTTCCTATAAACAGAGTCGTTTACTTACCGTAGCGTGTAATGCCGGTGGTATGAGGCATCCCTGTTATATGCTGTACTCTATACAAGATACTTTTCGTATATAGCTTTATTATCGCTATCAAGTTTCGCAATCTTTTTTTTCAATCTACTCTTTCGCGCATATACTACATCCCTGCTGA
This sequence comes from Bacteroidaceae bacterium, assembly GCA_017507105.1. Classification (GTDB taxonomy): domain Bacteria; phylum Bacteroidota; class Bacteroidia; order Bacteroidales; family Bacteroidaceae; genus HGM04593. The sequence goes on along the minus strand of JAFWBM010000039.1, from coordinate 12,653 downwards.
CACCTGTTATTACAGCAATAGCCTTTGCCGAGAATCCGGCTAATAATAACGAATATATCAACCTGTCTTTGTCGCTCATAAACGGAAAATCGTTGTGTAATCGGGTTATAATATCATCCTTGTAATCGTTTATAAGCTGTTCCATCTTTGATATCGTCTCTTTGTTATTTACAAAAGTCTCAATCTCCTTTTTTACCTCTTTAAAGATATTCTCTCTCTCTTTGTTAAAAAAAGAGCTTTCGTAATATGTCGTACATAGTTTATTAAATAAAGCAAACCTTTCTTCCAAAAGAAACTTCATCTTATCTTCCATTAAATATGTTTTCATAGATTAAAAAAAACAAGAGCGCAATATGTGAATACTGCGCTCTTGTTATCAAGCATTCAATATTACATCTTAGCAACCTTTCCTGCAAACAGAATTGTGTTTGTCTTAACATCCCTTACAAAGAACAGGAAGGGACGGTTGAAGATAATATCCCAACTTGCTAAAGTTCTGGTAATGTTGTTGTTTTCGGAGTTTGAACCTGTAGAGATTCTATTTTCGTCAATGCTGAACACATTTGCCTGTTGAATCTTGGAGATATTTACCTCACTATCCGACAACAGACCAAAATCGGCTTTCTCTTCGTCAAATGCATCGGTTATTCCCATTGCTTTAAAAGCATCGTTCAGTTCTGCCTTAAACTCCATTTTTAATTTGGGAAATACTATACAAGGTGGCGGAAGAGCATCACCCAGTAGTCCTGCCTTATGAGTAACAGCTTTAGAAGGTTGTTCAAATCTATAATGATCGATACTATCATAAATTTGTTTAAGACCACCATTGTCAAGGTATTCCATAAATGTCTCATACGTTAACCCCGTACCGTAAAAATCGGGAAGTATAAAATCTACACAATATGTATCATTCTTTCCAACAAACAATGACAAAGTTTCAATACCGCCACTTACATAAGTCTCATAGTACATAAAACGCAGAACTTTATCAATCATCCAATATTCCACCTCTTGTTCGGTGCCGTCGTATGCATAGAACTTTTCTACGAAGGACTTTTCTTTATTGAACTCAATATTCCACGGACTTTTAAAGTAGGACGAGTTCAAGAACATAAGTTTTGCATCCTCGTCAATGTAATCGGTATATTGTGGAATAAGATCATTGGTATACTCTTCTACCCAATTGTTTATTCTTTCAAGCGAGTTCTCATTCGCAAAGTCGAGTGTTTCGCTTGTTGCACCGTACTGCTCTGCAATGCAATAGTTATATGGTGCAAGTGTGTTAAATCCTTCGTTCAACCACAGTGAATTGGCAATGCCTATCTGTGCCTGATTATCGAGTGCAGCCAGTCCTGTCAACAGTTTGTTGTTGTAGCTGTTGATTTCATCGAGCGAGTAGTCACTATAGGACAACGCATCGGCAATTTGGTCGTATGTCTCGCCTTGTGCACCGTTCATTGCCATCGATAGTGCCATTGATGCACCAAGTGGTGATACAACATAACTGTTGTTATCTTCCAAAGTGGCATCCAAGGCCCTCATTAACTTTATTGCAAATGCGGGGCTGTTTGCTGCAATTTCCTTTTCTGTTTCGTTAAATGGAATCTCTTTTTGTGTATTGTCATCATCGCTCGAACATGCTGCAAATAACAAGACAACGGTTGCAATATATAATATATTCTTCATAAAAGTTATACCTATTTATTATAGTAGTGCTGGGTCTGTACGAAATATAACTACTTGTAGTTATAATATTTTCAATTACATCTTAAGAACTTTACCTGCAAACAGAATGGTGTTTGTCTTGTTCTCTCTTACGAAGAAAAGGAAGGGGCGGTTTATAATGCAATATCTTTTTCCGTTAAATTGTCCATTCATTGTGCCAACCTCAATTTCAACATCTGTTACCGATGCACCCTCGCCGCCGGCTTCATCAATGCTGAAAACGTTTGCCTGCTGTACCCTATTTATGTAGAGATTTTCATCGGGATTAATTTCTGCCATTTTACTGAAATCGGCCTCTGATGTAAATGCATCCTCAATACCCATTGAGTGAAGAGCATCTTTAAGGTCTTCTTTGAAGTCTATTTTGAACTTAGGTATTCTAAAACAAACATTTTGGCGTTCTTTTTTATAACTCTCATCATTGTATATATATGCCAAGTTACCGTTGTCTAAGCTATTAAGGCATTCCTCAACACTAAGTTCATTCTTTTCGTATGTTACTATAAAGTCCATACAAAAGGCTTTGTTCTTTCCAAAATAGAGTGAGTATAATTGATATCCGTGCCCTTGTTTTATCATATATGGTGTTACATATTCATCTATATCCATGAATTCCACCTCTTGCTCGGTGCCATCGTATGCATAAAACTTATCCTTCTTGGTCTTTTTTTTGTCAAATTTCTGCAGCCAGGGGCATTTGAAGTGTAGTGCGTCTATAATTGCCAGTCTGCAATCGGAACTCAGATTCTCCTCAAGGAAGTTTGGTATAAGCCCATTGGTATTGCTCTTGCACCACTCATTTATTCTATTGCGTGCATAGTCGCTCGACAGCTCCAGTGTTTCGCTTGTTGCGCCATAGTATTTTGCAACGGTATTGTTGTATGGTGCAAGTGTGTGGAATCCTTCATTTAGCCACAAAGAATTGGCAATGCTTATCTGTGCCTGATTTTCTAGTGCAGCCAGTCCTGTTAGCAGCTTGTTGTTGTAGCTGTTAATCTCGTCGAGCGAGTAGTCGCCAAACGATAGAGCCTGGGCCATCTGGTCGTATGTCTCACCTTGTGCACCGTTCATAGCCATCGATAGTGCCATTGATGCGCTGAGTGGCGATACAACAAATTTCTCATTGTTTTCAATTGTTGCATCTACAGCCTGCAGCAGGTCTACTGCAAAGTTCGGGCTCACCTCGGCCATCTCCTTTTCGGTTTCGTTCAAAGGAATCTCTTTTATTTCGGGTGCGCCGGGAGCATTGTCATCGCTCGAACATGCTGCAAATAATGTAGTAAATACAAATAAATAGATTAAGCGTTTCATGGTCGTTCTTATTATAATAGATTAGTATCTGTCTTTCTACCTCCTTACTATGAAGAATTTTAGGTTGTATCTAAAATTTTGAGGGTCAGCTTCTTCGTTGTTTAGAGTATCATTATCATAACTTCTTGCGTTACTCATATCAAATACATTGGCATTGAAATATCCATTATAGTCGCCATCATATCCCCAGTTGTGATGATAATACTCGGTTTCTGACGTAAATTCACTATGTAGTTCCCAAATAAGAGAACCTTGTGTGCGTGTCCAATAGCGAATTGTTATAATCGACTTTTTACCACCATCGATAACCCATGCATGACCCGAACCTTGACTGTGGGTGCTACCAGTCATATAAATAAAGTCATTGTAATTTAAAAATGAGGCAAAATCGATATTATAGTAATTAATTAGGCCGGTCGCTGTATAACCGAGCGACCTAAATGTGCTTATTACATTGGTTATCTCCGTCGTTGTTTCATTTAAAAAATTATTGTAATAACTATTATTCCTCTTTCCCAATTCTCTATGCAAATAAGATATTGCATTATGAGCCTCTAGAGTTGCAACACATCCATGTTTGTGTGACCCTTTATGATATTTCATAGCATCCCAATCTAAATACAAGTTACGTGCATTATCCCCCAAATATGAAAGATTTATTTGTGTAGGATAACAGAAGTATGACATTATTTGCGCAGCTGCAGTATTTGCGCAACCGGCAAGGCCATTTGGAGCAAATTGTCCCTCTATTCCATATTGTCCCCATTGCACTTCGAGTTTAGGGGCAATATCAATATGAATTGTTGTATCAACTTCTTCTCTAATCTCTTTTCTTGGATAGATTATCGGGTCTTGTAGTTCCGGCTCGGGAATTTCAATAATAGCATTTGAAACATATTCCTCTGCCATATCCATAAACATTTCGAAACCTCCGTTTTTGCTTTCCACAATGGGATCGTAGTTACCTTGCTCGGTAACAGCCAATAGGCCTTCGGTGTTTCTGCTTGCCGACACAACAGCAAAACCGTTGTTGTCGGCATAGTTTACAACATAAAGCAAGGTGTCGCCACCTTCACCTCCCGAACGTGTTGCCGATGATGTCACAACCTCGATGTTATCGATGTCTACCACCTTGCCACCGGCGCGTGTCACCTCAAAGAATTGCCCTACAGCGTTGTTGGCAATGTCAATAGCCTCGGACACTGTTCTGTTCTTCGATAGCTGCTTTTGTTGTGTTATCTCCTGTTGATTAAACTCCATAACTTCGTTGTTGCATGCTGCAAATAACATGACAACGGTTGCAATATATAATATATTTTTCATAACTATGGTATTTGTAATTATAATTTTGTGTTTCCCGGATTTAAATTGCATATGTTGATGACTTATTGTAAATTAAAGTGTCCAATATAAACATCTCCATTCTCGGTAATAATCTCAATATAATATTCTCCGTTATCGTAGTTTGATAGGTTAAATTCTAAATAATCATCGGTGGAATCGATGTTTTTTACTTCATTATTGTTTGCTCCACAAACAATAATTGTGGAATTTCCTAGGTTTTCTGTAAAACTAAAATATAGTATCCTGCTGAATAGATAACATTCAATAGGAGAGACTTGAATATTGCGTGAGTGGTCTTCGATGATTATTAATCTGATCTCTATTTCTTCAGATTTTTTTAAATCCTCATCTTTAATTGGCTCTTGTGCAAAAAGTGTAATTCCTGAAAATAAACTGACGACAATAAATAATAAAGTTTTCATAAAAAAATAATAATTGGTTATGCCGCAAATTTATGAAAACAAGTTTTAAAGTAATCCCCTTTTTACTTGCTAAATTCTATCATGCAGCTGTGTATTGTGTTGATAATCAGCGAATTATTATGAGTGATTATGTAAAAAGCTATCCAGTGTTATAATCAGTGGATTATAACACTGGATAGCTTTTGTTGATTTTATATTTCTGATTTTCAATGCATTATCTAGAAAAGCCGTAGAAACTCCTCTTTGTCCGTTGCATTTGAATTCTGTATTTTTCTTTTTAGTCTTGATTTCTTATTGTATATGTTTTCCAGTTTGTCCGACATAAATAGTGTTATAACGCGTGGCGAGAATTGAGCACATAGGTAAAGAAACAGAATCAGCTCGTTATTGTTTATAGTAGTAATCTGCTGCAGTAATCTATCAGCAATATTATTCATATTCTCATTTACAACTTTTTTCAGTTCATCGAGTTTCTTTTGATTTCTGAAACCGGCAATACGTTTTTCCACCTCCTTAAGTACAGCAGCCGAAACTCTGTTGCTTCCCTCGTGGTCTAGGTATGTGTTAAGTAGTTCGTCTAGCAATGCAAATTGTCCACTGAATACTTTTGCAATCTGCTGCTGTGTTGTTTCAATCTCTCTCTTTTGGTTGTTTATAATATTATTTGCGTCGTGTATCGCCTCTATGGTGTGTGCAATCTCTGCATTTTTAGGTTTCATCTTTTCGTAATAATATAAAAGTATCAGCAACAAAATAGTTACCAATGCAACGGAGGATATTGTTAAAAATATAAGTTTATGTTTTTTGTGTATTGCATCTTTTTTGGCAAGTTCTGCTTCCTGCTCCATATAATCGCGATGGTTCTTTATTACAGACTGTTTTAGTGTTACTTCTGCAATTGAATCCTGTATAGTATTCATTTTTCTCATATATTCAATTGCGCTTTTATAGTTTTCGCAGGATATACTCATTTCATACATTACCCTGTATAGAAATACAGAATCAACATATTTCGAAACACATTCTTTTGCTTTGTCCATATAAAAGAGTACACTATCTCTTTTATTTTCTTTATTATAAATCTCTGCTATATTACAAAAATCATATATATCCCATTTGTATTCCGGTATTCCTTTTAATTGCAATAGTAATTTCTTTGCTTCAGAGAATTGTTTATCTATTACCAACGCATCTGAATAATTATGTAGACAAATTCCTATTAACCTATTATCTGCATCTTTACTATAGTCTTCCAAAAATTTATTATAAATATCAAAGGCATTATCATTTTCTCTATTACCTACATATGCGGTTCCTATGCTTAAGAGACTGTACAACTCGTGCTGTTTGCGCCCTGCACGTTTAAAATACTCATGTGCCAACTTAATATATCGCAACTCTTCTACCGAGTTATAAGCCCTATTATAAATATCAGACATACAACGGTATATAAGTCCAAGATAGAAATGGTTTTCAATCTCTTTAGCTACTCTCTCTGCTTCCGTTGCCGATATGATACTTTTCGTGTATGCGCCCCCATTATATAAAACACGCGCCTTGTAATAGTGCGATAACATGTCGTAGCGTTTATATTTCCTTTTACCATTATAATACTCTACTGCGATGTTAATCAGTGAGTCGTTTGTGAGGTCGATATAATTCTTGTCGTATGCCTGGCTCAGTAGCAGCGCATGGCGCGCCTTGCCCTCTTTGGTTACAAGGTTTCTGCTTTCTATATCCTTTAGCAAAAGCAATGCACTGTCCGGGTATGTATCCATCAGTTGCTCTGCTCTGGAGAATGTATCGCTAATTGCGCGTTTCTCGTAGCATCCGCAAATAGCAAGTGTTATAAGTATTATAATGGGGATTATTGTTTTGCGCTTCATCGTTGTCACCATTTGCCTTAAGAAGGCTTTATATGCCTAATGCAAAGATAACCCCTTTGTATATACAAAAGCAAATAATAACTATGAAATGTGTCTGACGGTATGTCTTGTATGATAAAGATTATCAACGGTTTACAATGCGGATTATAGCGAATTGTCTGACACAGCTCTGTTGTGACAGTTTTATAGTATTATTCTATAAAAACTTCTTCTATATAGCCTGTTTTCGCTATCAAGTTTCGGATTATGTTTTTCAGCAGGCCTTTATCGTTTTGTCATATCTCTTTCAATAGTTCTGTCATGCTTTTATTCAGTATGGGGTGTTGTAGTTGCGGTGCAATTGATGCAAGTGGTTGTAGCACAAACAGACGTTTGTGCATCAGTGGATGTGGAATGGTTAGTTTTGGGCTGTTTATTATGTTATTCCCGTATAGAAGAATATCTATGTCTATAGGGCGATCTTTGTACTCGCCGTCTATGCTTTTTGTTGTGCGTCCTAATGTGCGTTCTATCTCTTGTGTGGCAGCAAGCAGTTCGTGTGGCGATAAAATTGTGTCGAAGGCTGCCACTGTGTTTAGGAATAGGTTTTCCGATTGGAATCCCCAGGGCTTGGTCTCTATTGTCGGTGCAATGGCAAGGGGATTACCTAATATGCGCGATAGAAGCTCTATCGCGCATATTAGATTCTGTTCTCTGTTGCCGAGGTTTGTCCCCAGGCTCAGATATATGGTCTCTTTCTCCATTTTTGTTAGTCGATGATGAGCATGGCGTCACCATAGAGGCCAAAGCGGTAACCCTCTTTCAATGCCACGTTGTATGCGTTCATCACATATTCGTAGCCGCCGAAGGCTGCTGTCAGCATAAGCATGGTGCTGTAGGGCATATAGAAGTTGGCTATCATGCTGTTGGCAACCTGGAATTGATAATCGGGGAAGATGAACTTGCTTGTCCAGCCGTCATACTCTTTAAGCATGCCGTTGGTGAGTGTTGCAGTCTCCAATACACGTTGTACCGATGTTCCTACAGCGCATATCCTGCGACCCTCGGCCTTGGCTTTGTTTATTATGCTTACGGCTTCGGTATCTACGCTTATAAGGTCCGAGTCCATCTTGTGCTTTGTGAGGTCCTCTACATCTATCTCACGGAAACAGCCAAGCCCTGTATGCATGGTTACATAGGCGGTGTCTATTCCTTTTATCTCCATACGTTTCATCAGTTCGCGTGTGAAGTGCAGTCCGGCAAATGATGCTGTCACCGAGCCCTCTTTCTTTGCAAAATATGTCTGGAAATTCTCCAGGTCTTCGGGCTCCTCCTTACGCAGACGTTTGAAGTCGTCGGGCAGTGGGGCAACACCCAGAGCAAAGAGTGCTTTCTTGAATTCGTCGTGCGGTCCATCGTATAAGAAACGCAGTGTGCGTCCACGAGATGTGGTGTTGTCGATAACCTCGGCCACCATTGAGTTGTCCTCGCCAAAATATAGCTTGTTGCCTATACGTATCTTACGTGCGGGGTCGACCAGCACGTCCCATAGACGGAACTCTTCATTAAGCTCGCGCAATAGGAATACCTCTATCTTGGCATTAGTCTTCTCTTTGTTTCCATATAGGCGTGCAGGGAACACCTTACTATCGTTGAGGACAAAGACATCTTTTTCGTCGAAATACTCAATTACCTCTTTGAAGATGCGATGTTCTATCTCTCCGGTCTTGCGGTGCAACACCATCATGCGTGCCTCGTCGCGGCATGCTGCCGGATATAGCGCAATACGGTCATCTGGTAACCTGTACTTGAATTGTGAAAGTTTCATCTGATGAAAATTTGTATAGAATGTGTTGTCCATCATAGGGCTTTATCTGTTTTTGTGGCTTCGATGAGCCAGGTTTGAAAATCTTGTGGGTTAATACAGTCTTCTATTCTTACATCTCCAATACGTGTGCGCTCAAGGGCTGTAAGATATGCTCCGCTGCCAAGTGCCTCACCTAGGTCGCGTGCCAAGGAGCGTATATATGTTCCTTTGCCGCAGGTTACACGTATCGTTATGTCGGGGAGGTCGAACTTCAGCAGTTCTATATTTTCTATGTTCACTTTTTTGGGTGCAAGCTCCATGTCGCTGCCATCTCTTGCAAGCTTATAGGCTCTTTTGCCATCGACCTTGCATGCCGAGAAAAGCGGTGGACGCTGTTCTATAATGCCTGTAAAGGAGTGGAGCGTGGCAAGCACCTGCTCTTGTGTTATGTGTTCGTAGGGGTATGTGGCGTTTATGGGATGTTCCATATCAAATGATGGTGTTGTCGCTCCCACTCTAATGGTTGCTACATACTCTTTTGTATGGCTCTGCAACTCCTCTATGCGCTTTGTAGCTTTACCCGTACATAGTAATAGGACTCCGGTTGCCAGGGGGTCGAGCGTTCCGGCATGGCCCACCTTGAAACGTTTTACTCCATGATGACGGGAGAGCAGATAGCGCACCTTGCTCACTATCTGGAATGATGTCCAGCCATATGGCTTATACAACGGTAATACCTCGCCTGCTACAAAATCCATCATGCAATTGTGAGGTTATGTCCTGTGAAAAGCATAATCAGTATTATGGCACCTACTATAATTCTGTACCATCCGAATGCCTTGAATCCATACTTTGTTACAAAGCTTATGAAGAACTTTATAGCAAGCATTGCCACAATGAAGGCGACTACATTGCCAACTATAAGAGTTCCCAGGTTCTCCTGCAGAATCTCCATGCCATTTGGCTCCATGAATATCTTGAGCATCTTGAACAGCGTTGCGGCAAACATTGTGGGCACTGCAAGGAAAAACGAGAACTCGGCAGCAGCCTTGCGTGTCAGTTTCTGTGCCATACCGCCGACGATGGTTGCCATTGAGCGCGATACACCGGGTATCATTGAGATACATTGGAACATACCAATCCAGAAAGCACGTTTCTCGGTGAGCTTGGTCTCTTCACTGCCTTTATTGAAGATTTTGTCGCAGAAGAGCATGAATATACCGCCGAGTATCAGGGTTATGGCAACAACGGTTACACTCTCGAGCATTGCATCTATCATGTCGCTGAATAGGAGCCCAAGCACTGCTGCCGGGATGAATGCTACAAAAAGTTTCCAGTAGAAGTCGTATTTATGAAGAAACTTCTTCAATGGTGATGCTCCTTCGGGGGCAGGTGTGCGGTTGAGTTGGAAAAATCTTTTCCAATAGAGCACTACCACCGATAAGATGGCTCCAAACTGGATAATGAAGGTGAATGCCTTGACAAACTCGGTACTTTCCACGCCAAGCAGATTCTGTGTAATTATCATGTGTCCGGTAGACGAGACAGGAAGAAACTCGGTAAGTCCCTCTACAATGGCAATGATAATAGTCTCAAATGTAGTCATTGTGTAAGTATTTTATTGTTATTTATCTGTTTTCTCCGTTTTCGGGGTTATCTCTTCTTGCCGCCTCTATGCATTATCGCATATATAACAAATATAAATCCTGCGAAACATACTGCAGGCGCAAGCTTTATTCTGCGGAAACTGAATATGTCGGGTTCGAAATGTGTCTCGGTAGAGCCGGGCCCTATCATCAACAGAAAGCCCACTGTGATTATTACTACTCCGATGAATAGCAGGGTGTAATTGTTTTTCTCAAATGCAAATTTCTTCTTATCCATATATTATTCTCTTGTTATATAAAATAAAGGTCGTTTCCACGCATGCGCAGGAAACGGTTTACCGATAAAAATGCGCATAGTACGGTTATTGTCACTCCGAACAGAAATACGCCAATTGCCACTGTTGCCAACCCCACGATGCTTAGGAGTGTTGACATTGCCGGTTCTTGTACTGTTATGAAATATATGAGTGCTCCCAATGTGATGTTGGCAAGGACTCCCGAGATGAGACCTATCCACAGGTTCTTTACTATGAACGGACGTCGTATGAAGCCCCATGTGGCACCAACAAGTTTCATCGTGTGTAGCAGAAAACGTTTTGAATATATCGACATGCGAACCATGTTACCTATAAGTGACCATGATATTACCGACAGCAGTATCATAAGTACAAATAGTGCAATGCCTATTTTGTTTATATTGCTGTTTATGGCACCTATTATATCTTTCTGATATATTACCTCGGTTACCCCCTTGTCCTTAAGCAGTTGTTTCTCTATCTTAGCAAGACTGTCGTTGTTGGCATACTCCGGCTGCATCGACAACTCGATTGATGGCTCGTATGGGTTGTATCCAAGGAATTCGGTAGGGTCGGCACCGAGCTCAACTTTTTGCTCTTCCAGGATTGCCTCCTTTGAGATGTATTTGCTTTGGGATGTATATATCCTCTTGTCAAGGCGCGACTGATACCTCTTTATGTCGGTTTCGTCCATATCTGCGTCCATTATTACGGATACAGTAATATTTTTACGTATCTGTCCCGATAAGGAGTCTGCTACAACCAGCAAAATACCCATCATCCCAAGTAATACAAGAACAAGTGTTGTGCTCATGTATACGCTCAGCGTCTGCATATTGAATCCTTTTTTGCTCATCTCTTCTTCTTCTTTCGAAAAACGTAAATTATAGAACTGCTTGCATTATTCTTGTCAAAGGATGCCATCCATCCTATAAATCCGTTCCATACTCCGCGTAATGCAGCAAGAGTGCTTTGTTTGTATTTTTCGCTCAGCATGGATATATAGAACCCGTCGAATGGCATTGTGTAGCATCTCTCCATTATGAAATTGTGCCTACGAGCCATTTCGTTTATTGTGGATGGGGTGAAATGCCATAAATGTCGTGGTACGTCATATGCAGCCCAATGCTCTTGGTAGTACTCGGCATCAAAGGATGAGCAGTTGGGTACGGCTACTACTGCTATTCCCGATTCGTCGAGTACTCTGTATATCTGCTCCCATAGGTTGTCGGGCTCTTGTATATGCTCCATCACATGCCATAGTGTGACAACATTGAAGTAGCCCTCTTTTTGTTGTGACATGCTCTCCTCGGGCAGCATCTCCAGCCCCAAGTTCTCAAAGGCGGCTTTTCGTGCTTTCTCGCTCTTTTCTATTGCAGTCACTTCCCATCCTTTCTGTACCATCTTATCGGCAAAGTAGCCTATGCCGGCGCCATAGTCGAGCAGCTTTCCGCTTTTAAGAAAGGTTAGTTTTTTTATGAGTCCGGCCTTTCGTTTGAGCATTATGTTGCGGACTACATGGAACAGCTTGTTTAGTAGGCCTTTCTGTGTGTTGCTGTGCGATATATATTCGGGCGATTCATAATATCGGGCAATCTCTCTCTCATCGGGTGCACCTTGTGTGAAAACAAAACTACAATCGATGCACTCATATATGTCGAATAACTCACCGGTTGCAAAATGGTCTTTGCAGGTGTATCTTTTTTTTATTGATGTGCTGCCACATAGTGGGCACATGGTATGAGTTATTCTATTCATTGTTTAATCCGGTTCTATATGTAGATGTACAATCCACCCAAAATGTGCACAAAAATACATCTTTTATAGCGAAAATCGAATAAAAATCAAATTTATTACTGTACAAATCCGGTGTTTTACATTATTTAACAAAAGCGAAAATGCTTTTGTGCCTATCTTTGAGGTAAACCTCGAACATATACTTCACTCGCTGTAAAAATATTAAAGCAAGCTTTATCTTTTTTGCTCGTTTGTTGCTATCTTTGAGGTAAACCTCGAACATAAACTGCACTCGCTGTAAAAAATATCAAAGCAAGCTTTATCTTTCTTGCTCGTTTGTTGCTATCTTTGAGGTAAACCTCGAACATAAACTGCACTCGCTGTAAAAAATATCAAAGCAAGCTTTATCTTTTTTTGCTCGTTTGTTGCTATCTTTGAGGTAAACCTCGAACATATACTTCACTCGCTGTAAAAAATATTAAAGCAAGCTTTATATTTCTTGCTCGTTTGTGCCTATCTTTGCAATAGGATTAAGGAAT
>JAFWBM010000038.1 GCA_017507105.1 Bacteroidaceae bacterium | reverse complement strand
GTGATTCGGAACTTGACGCTATCATATTCTTCAGTGAAAATTGAGAATATAATCCGATGCCACCCATGAAAAACAGGGCAAAGAAACTCGTTATAGTCATAATACCCAACCCACCAATCTGAATTAACAAGGCAATGATTATTTTCCCCTCCATGGTAAATGTATGTGCAATCTCCACTGGACTTAATCCTGTTATACATACCGCACTTGTTGAAATGAAAAGTGCATCTACCACAGGTAGCCTGATATGCTCCATCGTCGAGCGAGGAAGCAAAAGCAGCAGAGTGCCAAAGGCTATTACCGTCATAAAACAGACTACAATTAAAAGCGCAGGATTTGTCCTTTTGTTTACAAAGTTTACTATCCATTGCGATATTGTAATCAACGACAATAGGCCAATGATACTTATAATAAAATATTTATGAATCAGCAAAGACCATAAGATAGTGAGAATCTGATTATCCCAGGGCGTAGTAAAAAACCTCGGTAATGCCGAAGCACAAAGCATAATGCCTAAAATAAGGGTAAATGACATCCCCTTACGCCAAACCTCACTCCAATGAACGATAATCTTATAGGCAAATGATATGAAATAAACCCACCAACCAGTATTATAGACCGACAAGATGAACGACATCTCATAGGCATCAAGCTCGAAACCATAATCAATTATTATGGCTGCGACAACACATATAGATGTCAGTATAGAGACAATCTTTACAATATAGTCCGTCTTCGAAACAAAAGTCTTAAGGTAAATCATTGGCTTAGAACATTATGAACGATCCACGTCTATTATGCTGCACCAAAAATATTCCATATAACAAGTAATGGTAAATCATATGCAAAATTAGTAAAACAGGTATTAACTACAATACGATATACATAAATAAATCATTTTAGATATAACGAACAACTGTTATTATTTATTGTTTTAATAGCTACCATTTCTCATAAAAGATATGGTATTCCAAGCAAATGCCTTGCTTTGAGATAGCCTCGTTAACATATTTACAATTTTATCCCTCTGTTCATTTTTGGCTGTATAGATTATCGGATTGACTGTCGGAGTTTGTCGTATTGCTCGCTGAGACATTAGCTTAGGGGCATTCGATTTGCAGTTAAGGTAAGCCGCTTGTCGTTATCTCGTAGAATCTGTAAATTGCTATTTCCCGTATTTCCGAGGTTTTCAGCGTAATGCATTTATTATCACTGCAAGATGCACTATTATTCCTATTTCGGTTGATTATTCCAGCGTTTTTGTGTATTTTTGCGCGCTTTTTAAATATTACATATAAAGTAGATTTCAAAAGAGGAAATAACACTGGTTGCATGCAACAGAAAGAGAGGACAAAAGAGATGATACAACTTGAGAAACGCATTATAAAGCGTTTCAACAAAGCGAGCAAAGAGTATTCATTGCTTGAGGAGGGCGATAAGATTCTCATTGGCCTTTCAGGGGGCAAGGATTCTCTCATGCTTCTTAAACTTTTGGCCGAGCGTAGCAGGATATACAAGCCACGCATCTCTGTTATTGCAGCACATATAGGAATGAGCAATATTCCCTACAAGGCCGACCATGAGTTCCTCCATAAATTCTGTAGCGATGCCGGTGTGGAACTTATAACAGCCGAGACATCTTTCGATGCATCAACAGACACCCGTAAGTCGCCCTGTTTCCTATGCTCATGGAACAGGCGCAAGATGCTCTTTACAATAGCACAGGAGAGAGGGTGCAACAAAATTGCATTGGGGCACAACATGGATGACTTTCTTGAGACTCTGCTGATGAACATAACATTCCAGGGAGCATTCAGCGCTATGGCACCGATGATGCGTATGCGCAAATTCCCCATAAGTGTCATACGCCCGTTATGTCTTGTTAACGAGAGCGAAATAGCACAATATGCTCAGATGGCAGGCTATCCGACACAGATAAAGAACTGCCCATACGAAAAAGAATCGAACAGAGAACAGATGAAAGAGCTGCTGCACAAGCTCGAAGAACTTAACCCTGAAGCACGATACAACCTATGGGGTTCTATGAGCAATATACAAAGCGAACTATTGCCACCTGCAATAAATAAAAAAGAAGAACAATAAACAGAAATAAAAATGAGTAAAGTAATTCTTACACTTACATTCCTTATCATCTCCAATACCTTCATGACACTGGCATGGTATGGTAACCTTAAATTGCAAGAGATGAAACTTATCTCGTCGAGTACCCCACTCTATCTCATAGTATTGTTAAGCTGGGGAATAGCATTGCTCGAATACTCGTTCCTCATCCCTGCCAACCGCATAGGTTCCGAGATTAACGGTGGTCCTTTCTCATTGGTTCAGCTGAAAGTCATACAAGAAGTTGTATCGTGTATCGTATTCGGTATAATTGTATCGGTGCTTTTTAAAGGAGAGAGCCTGCAGTGGAACCATATTGTAGCATTCATGCTTTTGGCATTAGCAGTCTATTTCGTATTCATGAAATGATGCCGCCTGCTACTCTGGCACAACAGCGGAAAAAGTAAACGAACTACCAACTTACAATAGTAGGAATGCCCCTATTCCAACACAACTGCGAAGGTAACACAACCTTCGCAGTTGTGTTTTAGGCGCAGGGAGCCGCAGTGGACGGGTGTTTTTGGTCTCTCTTCTCTTATAAGGAACGACTGAATAAAATCCAATCTTTTTCCGACACACCAAACGATTGCAGTATTTTACCAAAGTCCTCAAATTCAGGCTTTACGCCTTGTTTTACAAGGCGATTG
>JAFWBM010000037.1 GCA_017507105.1 Bacteroidaceae bacterium | reverse complement strand
GCGAAATTTGCTGCCAAAGTTGCCGGTCTTCCTGCTTTCGCGCAGGAAGAGGCATATGAACTTATAGTCAGCAAGAAGGGTGTGAAGATATATGCCATGTAATTGCCGAACTTGAAAAGTGGCATGATGTAACAATCATCACTCAGAATGTCGATAACCTTCACGAGCGAGCAGGAAGTAGTAATGTTATACACTTGCACGGAGAGTTGGCAAAGGTTACTTCATCAGATGATAGAAACAACCCCGACTGCATTAAGGAGTTGCCGTTGGATGTGCCTATTCGCATCGGAGATAAGGCGGTAGATGGTTCGCAACTTCGTCCCTATATCGTTTGGTTTGGCGAGTATGTTTCAGGATTTGATAAGGCTGTAGAGGTTGTTCGAGATGCTGATATATTCTTGGTTATAGGCACTTCGTTAACCGTTCAACCGGCAGCGAGTTTGGTGCGATATGCACATCCTGAAATACCAAGATTTATCATCAACCCCGGCGAAGCATATGACCCGTATGATGACCATTTCCCAGAGGGCTATGAACATATCAAGGAGAATGCGACAACGGGCGTTGAGACTTTTATTGAAAAATTGATAGAACTTTGTGGTAAATCTGCTCAATAGTATATGACCCGCATAAGGGCAAATAAAAGAGAAAGAATTGTAGAACTTTTGGTCCCACGCTGTCACGAGGCGTAGAATGGAATCGTAACCACAAGGAGTATAACATTTGTCGGTCGTGAACGTCAATGTTCCCTGCTTTTTGCCAAATAGATTAGTCGTAAGTTGGCTGCCTTGTCGGGAAATGACAAGACCTCCTCGCAGTGGTTAGAAGATGGAGGACGGAGGGGATGGACGCATCCTCTCCTTTTTGTTGATAGATTTTGGGATTATAAAACTCTATACAATAAAGTTGCTTTATGAATACAGAACTTATCCTAAGTACGAATATTCAAAATATTGATACAGCTTATGGCGGAGTGAGAGGAACCACTCTCTCCTCTCGTCATAATATGCGTTATTGGCAGACGGTAGTAGATAGCGGAGTTCGTGCAATTGTTGAGCTGCGCGATGAAGACCATTCCGACCGTTTATGCAGGATGTGTGAGATTCATGGTATCCGATATGTTGCATTTCCGATGGATAGCCATAATGTCCCGAATGAGGTAATCGCACCCCGCTTGCAAGAATCCTTCGAAATTATTGACAATGGAGAATTTTATATCGCTTGTGCTATGGGGTTACATCGTACAGATATGGCATTGTATATCTATTGGATGTTTCACGTAGCTGATAATGGTATGAAGCCACCCATTTTGAGAGGTCATATAGCAGATGGAAAGCTCGTATTGGATAGACTAAACAATAAGGTATTTCGCCGTCTGAATAGTTTGTATGCTTACCTTATGGATAATAATGTAGTTCACATACCAGATCGTGAGACTTTCTCGCAAAGAAAAAAAGATTTGATAGATTTCAATAGAAGACATATTCCTATCGTATAACCAACATTAAAAGATACTACTATGAGCGTAATGAAAAAAGTTGATGCACTGGTGGCCCCCGACAAGAGTTTCGATGAGAAATTGTATATGGTTCTATCCACCATGGATTTTACTCGAAACGGGTACAGGGTGAGTGAACTTGGTGAAGGCATCTCTGCCATTGAGCAGGTGATTTGGG
>JAFWBM010000036.1 GCA_017507105.1 Bacteroidaceae bacterium | reverse complement strand
TGATGCGCATAGGAAAATTAGTAAAATGATAGACTTTTTTTGGAAACAGTGTGAGGGATGTTTAACCGTTAGTTAGACACTTGCAAAGTGGCTAACTGAGGGAGATCCGCAACACCCAAAAAAAGGCGCAATCATTTTACGTTAAGATTTTCTGTAGCAGAGGCTTTTGTTACTTTTCGTCGGCACGAAAAATAAATTAAATAAGAGTTGAAAATGAATATAAGATAACTGTTGGAATATTAAGAACTACGGTTGTCGATCTTATTATTTCGGGTTACAAACCCGAAATAATATACCTTTTTATATTATCTTAAAAATCGACTTACACACCACCCAAACTATTCAGATAGGTAATTAGCGTGTTGATATTTACATCTTTAAGAATAACCTTTTTATCCTTGTCGATAAGATAAATACAAGGCATTGCTCTTAACTCATAGATGCGTCTCATCCTTATATTCTCCTCGGCATCAAAGCCCGAAATCCATCCTTTGGGGCAGTCGTGCTTATGCTGTTTCCACACCTCGCTGTCGCCCTCGGTATATATCATAATAGGTTGCAGCGTGCCGTTCTCGGTCATTTGTCTTATTATGTCGTTTCCTATCAGTTGGCTTTTTGCCTCTTTGCAGTTCTCGCACTCGGGATCATTAAAGAAGAGTAGGGTGCATCTCTCTATGCTATTGTGTAGCGTTGTCTGTTTTCCCTTTGCTGTTACGAACGAGAAGTCGTTGGCGATGCTGCCGGGCCTGTTCTTCAGCGCAACCTCAAGCCTATGGTTGTAGAGTATCGAATCTTCTATGCATAGATTTTTTTGTCTAAGCATATATTCTGCGAATGGAATGTACAGCTCTTCGTTTAGGAATGGCGATTCTATGTGGTAAAGATACTTTGTAGCCAATTGTAAGACCGCATCTATCCACTCTTTGCTGTTATCTATCTTTTTTAAGAATATCTCAATATTCTCAGTGGCATCTTTTGTGGTTTGCTCCTTTATAAAAGTGAGATATATAGAAAAATAATTCTCAAACATATCGATATTTTTAAGCATTGTGCTATCCCTGGTGTCGAGACTGTCCCAAAAGTGCTTGCAAATGTATGCAATGCGTTCTGGCTCGTCCTGTATAATGTTTGGAATAGTGGGTGTTGAAAACGGTTTTATTGCGATGGGAGCATTATTCCCTTTTTGTCTGTTTTCGATATTGCTATTGTAACATGAACTTATTATAATACTTAAGAGGCATATGATAAATTCCTTCTTCATGGGTATAAACATTTTTATTCGCAGTTTGGGCAAATGTATATAATTTATCCATATATCGAAAACCGTAGCTCTGTTTTATGTTAAAATATATATAGCGAATATCGGTTACTTTGTCACAATTTAATAACTCGAGACACCTATTTAGATTCGCGCTATTCAAAATCATTGGCTGACATATTGCACACCGAGGGGGTAATGTGCAATATTGTCAGCGAAATGTTAAATAAACTGTTATAATGTAATTATTTCCCATAGGTTTTAAAGTATTATAATAAAAATAATGTAATTTTGCGAGTTGATAAATACAAGTATGTAATTAAGGTTGATAATTCGGATAATTCCCCGTTCAACTCTACGTGTGAGAATGAATGTAATTTGTTGAATGAAACGGAAAGTTTTATATTTACTAATAATACTCTTTTCTCTTTTTTATGGTGTTAATGCTCAGACTTTTATTAAGAGTGAGCAAAAAAGCATCGTGGGTATTGAGGTGCATTTCCGTCTCGACAAATACTATCTCGACAAGAAATATATGGGTAATGAAGAGTCGTTGCAACGTTTTGCCCATATATTAGATTCAATAGGCCTTGAACGCATCGATTCAGTTGTTATCGTATCCCAATCATCTCCCGAGGGTGTATATGAACACAATGTTTGGCTTTCAAACAACCGTGCTCGCACAATGCGCACCTATCTCGAAGAGAACCATCCCAATATTAAAGAGAAGTTATATGTACACCCCGACGGAGAGTCGTGGCAACAGTTACGTAACTATGTGGTTAAAGATACAAAACTGAAAGATACAACAAAAGAGAAGGTGTTGGCTGTTATCGATGCCGATATAAACATAGGTACCAAGAAATGGCGTATGAAGCAGTTGCCGGTTTACCGATATCTGCTCACCACTTACTATCCTCGTATTCGTAACTCGATGTTTTGTATATTGTATTACAACGAGATACCGGTTCCACCGGCACCCGAGCCGGAACCTATATATCCCGAGGTGCCCAAGATACCCGTACCTATGGCATCACGTGAAAATGTTACAATTGTGGCATTAAAGAGTAATCTTTTATACGATGTATTTACTGCTTTGAACTTCGAGATAGAGGTGCCTATAGGAGATAAATGGTCGATAGCTGTTGAGGATGTATTCCCTTGGTGGAACAATGGCAATAAGTGGGCATTTCAGATGTGGGAGATGGGTGTCGAGGGCCGTTACTGGTTCAAGCGTACACCGGTGCGTAAGGTACTCAGCGGTCAATTCCTTGGTCTGTATGGCATGTCGGCAAAATACGACTTCCAGTGGCGTAGCAGCGTCAACTACCAGGGCGAGTACTGGTCGGCAGGTCTCACATATGGCTATGCTATGCCGTTAGGTAAATATTTCAATCTTGAATTATCATTGTCTTTAGGTTATTTATCTACGGCATACCGTCATTATATACCTTCGCCTGGTTACGTAGAACTTGTAAAAGACCCATACAAACAGGGACGAATGGGTTATATCGGTCCCACAAAACTTAAAGCATCTTTGGTGTTCCCCATAAATATACCATTGAAGAAGAGAGAGGAGGTGCGATATGAATAGTCTCTATCTTCGTATGCTGCTCATAGTTTTTCTTGTTGCAATGTTCTCCTCATGCGAACGTCGTCCGCTAGTAGAGTATGGCGGTAAGGTCAAGGTACGTGTTGTTCTCGACACCAAGGATATACTGAATGTCACGACAGGAATATACAACGAAAAAATCTCTGCACCATTGACAATTCCCGGAACATTTCGTGTCATCTTTTATAATCCGGATACAAAAGAACTGGTGTCACAGGCATTTATATCAAGAAAAGGTATGGATGAGAATGGTGAGCATTATTACGAAGGGTATGTATTCCTCAATCCGGGAGAATACGACATGGTGTGCTATAATTTCGATACACCCTCGACACTAGTAAACAAGGAGCAGAACAAGAGTACAATAGAGGCCTTTACGTCCGAGATTTCTGAGTTGTTGTATACCCGTTTCAGAAGTCGTGCCAATTATCCTGAACCTAAAATATATTATGAGCCCGACCATCTTTTTGTCGGACGCGAAGATGCTGTTGTAGTGCCTAATACCGACGAGATATTCTCAATATCAACCAGAGCAACAACTATTATCGATACATACTATATTCAGCTGCGTCTTGTGAATGGAAAGTATGCATCGAATGCGGTGGCAATGCTCACCGACCTTGCTCCATCGAGCAGATTTGCTGTAAACGAGCCAAAGTATGACGAGTATGCAGGAACATATTTCGAGATGTTTCGCAGTGTAGATGTACGTATGCGTACGTCCGAGCATGATGTACTTTGTGCTGTTTTCAATACTTTCGGTAAACGCCCCGACCATATCGACCCCACAATGGAGAGTCAACTATATCTCTCATTCAATGTGGTTACAGCCGATGGAAAGAGTGTTGAGATGACGATGAATATGGACTCCATATTCCAGACAGTGGACGCAAGAGAGCGTCATTGGCTTCTTATTGATAAAGAGGTTGTGTTGCCCGAACCGGAAGATAGTGGTTTTGAGCCATCGGTAGAGGGTTGGAACGATGAGGTTGGCGAGATAGAGATAGGAAAATAATAAATCTTATATAAATATATTAATTCTTAATTTTTTAAGTTATGAGAAACAAATTTTTAATCGCAGCAATGGCAAGCATGATTCTTGCAGGCTGTACAAACGATCAACAAATGTTAGACGAGGCGATGTCTGCTAAGGAGATTCGTTTCGCTGTGGCTTCAGGTACAGAACAGACACGTGCCGAGCATGATATCGACGGTTCTTATTCCGGCGATCTTAAAATCTGGGCATGGGTGAAAGGTACTAACAGTGCAATTATTGATGGCGATGTATATAATGCGGCCAGCAATACTTTTGCAGAGAATAAAATCTACTACTATCCTATTGATGGTAAACAACTCGATTTCCTTGCAGTGCCTAATGAATTAATCACTAAGGGATATTTTGTAGATCCTGACAGAGGAAATACAGGTGAAACAGATTATAGATTTACAGTTGGTCATGATTCACATGCCTCAGAGCACCATAATACCGACCTTATGACAAGTGAGGTTATTACACAAAGTACAGGTGTTGTGGGTATTGTATTGCGCCACTTGTCAGCAAAGTTGAATGTGAGAATACAGCAGGTACAGAAACAGAACGAGGTAACAACATGTGTGGTTAAATTAAATAAGGTAGAATTACAAGATCTGAAAAATACAGGCTATGTAGATCTTGATGAGAACTGGACCGCCGTAAATAATGGTGATGATTGTTTCTGGACAAATATAGAGGCTGCTAAAGTATGTGACTGGACTATATTGGACGGTGCTAATTTTGCATTAGCAACTCATACACCTACAGATCCCAATACTCCATATACAACAGAAAATCCTCATTATGTTGTTCCACAGCAACTTGATCCCGCAGGTCAGAAACTCTATATGGAGTATACAATAGAGACAAAATATATCAGTGGTAATCAGCCTGATGTTGTTGAGAAGTTTAAAAAAGAACTCGATTTGTCAAGCATAACAGCTGTTCCTGCTTGGGCAATGAATAAGAACATTACTTATATTATCTCTATCAATCCAATGGAGGAGAGCCACAAGATTACATTTGACGTTGAGGTTGAGGCTTGGGGCAACCAAACCGGTGAAACTACAGTAACACCCGGTGATTCAGAGAATATTTGATAATTATTAATAAGATAGAATCAGGTTATGGAGGATTGAAACCCTCCATAACCACTATGAGAAAATTTCAGTGCCGATGAAAATGAGATTTCTATATATTGCCTTAATATCTTTTTTGCTCTTCTCTATGGGGTGTACCGAGGAGGAGAGTGTGCGCATGCCTATTGTTGATATATCATTTTCACCTGCGATTATTTCCAACACACGTGCAACGCAAGGTACATATCCTTCGGATGCACCATTTGAAGTTTGGGCATATTACCTTCCCAAGAGCAAAATGTGGAGTGATAACTGCGGTGAAGCTCAGCAGCTCACAGCCGGACATAAAGTAGAATATAACGGTAGTGAGTGGCTACCTACACCGGCATTAGTGTGGCCATCGGACAATAATGTTACCTTCATTGCATCTGCACCACTGAACATTGATACCGATTTCTCTATAGAAGATGGTATTATAATAAAAGATTTTGATGTGATGAGTGGAGTGTTGCCACTATTTACCGAGCCTGTCGCCGACTGTGATGCCTATAATACCAATGGTTATATAGCATTACCATTTATACATGCATTATCCAAGGTAGAGTTCGAGGTTCGCTCTGTCATTCTTAGTGACAGTGTCATAAAGCTGAAGAGCTTATATATGGATAATATAATGTACAAAGGCAACTTCAATTCATTACCTGAACCAACTTGGGAACCATACGGTGAGACAATGCGTGTCGATTTTTGTAATGACGAAATAGTAGTAGGACGTATATCTACATCGGTAGGGTGGAAGATGATTATGGGGCAATACATAAATAATAAGGTAGTGCTTATTGTAGATATACTCGATTCCGAGGGTAATACTCTTGTGCATGACCGTAAAATAGAACTTTCACTTATTGTAGACAGATGGCAAGCAGGAAAATACTATAAATATACCTTGAACCTTACAACCGATTCGGCAAGTTTTGAGACCGAAGTTTTCGAGAGGTTCAATATTTAGAATACCATTTTAAGCAAGTGTTTTAATATTCTTAGTTATATATGAAAAAACTCTTTCCCAATATAGATACATTACATATGGCTTTACATAAGTTGTCGTTTCTTATGGCGATGCTTGTTGTGTTATCTTCGTGTAGCAACGAGGATGATATGGAACAAGCAGATAAACAGCTTGCTTTTACTTTCGGTACCGTTGATGAGACACGGGTGTCTAGAGCTTCATATGAAGAGTATTTGGGAGAAGAGTTTGGTGTATATGCCAAATTGTTCAGGCCCGAATATGACCCATCTACAGCTACCGGACAAGAGTTTATGGTTAATGAAAAGGTTACATATGATGGTGCTGTATGCAACACTCAGAATACATATTATTGGGTAAAGGGTGATACTCATTTTGCTGCATACTCCCCATTTACAGCCGATATCGATGCTGCTGATTTGAGTGTGACACTACCCGAGAGACCATATGCTGGATATAGCTACAATGGTGCAGTTGACGGACGTACCGATTACATGTTCTCTAATGAGCAGATTGGCGGGTATGAGGATTTCCCCAATGGATGTGTACCCATAATTTTTCATCATGCATTGACAAAGCTGGATTTCTCGGTTAGACTGTCAAAAGTTGCTGAAGGTACAACAACATGGAGCATGGATGTTGTGTCGTTGAAACTTTCCAATCTGCGTAACAGGGGTAGTGTGACTTTTACACATGGAGGGGAAACCGAATATGATAAAATTGTCAATGGTGGTCATGTGAATAATTGGAAAAGCAATGCCGATGAGTTGTGGGATACAAAAGAATTCTCAGCAGGTGCCGCATATGATAATCTTTATCTTGGGGACATTGCTGTTAATAATGCATCTATCTCTATTGATGATACCTGGGAACATACTATAGATGATGTACTCTATCTGATGCCTCAACAACTTTATGAAAATGGTGATAGCGAGTTTGTACAGTCGTTGACTATAGAGTATAGATTGCACACTACAAAGGGCGGTGTTACAAAGAGTACAGATAATATTATTACAGTACCTCTTCGCACTGCAAGTATTACAAAGTGGAGTATAAACCAATATGTAAAATACAAGATTTTGCTTGAGCCGGGTGGGGCAGCATCGCTTGATGTAAACGTGCAGCCTTGGACAGTCGAGGAGTTTACCAATGAGTTTAGTTATACAGTAACCGTCAATCAAGATGATAAGATAAAATGGATAGCAGGAACATATGCCGAGATAGATGACGATAAGGTGGTGTTGCTCGATGATATAGATACTGCTGCTGAGTTCACATTTAACATCGCAGGTCCCTTAGGAGGAACATGGCAAGCATTTTTTGTAACCAAGAGCGGTAGTAATAATGCTTTTACGTTAAGCCAAAAAGAGGGCCCTGTGGGTACACCTTGTACAATTAAGGTAAAAGCAACAGCCAAGAATGAGTCTTCATCGGCAAATATGGCTGAATTGCGTTTTGCGGTAATTAAGCCGGGACATATTCTTCCGGTAGATGCCTTAACCAATCTCAGTGATGGTAGAAATTATACTATAGTACAGAATATTAATAAATAATAGAACTGCATATAATGTCAAGAATAAGAATATATCTGAATATATTGTTGGCCCTTGTACTGATTGGGGGTACGCTGTCATGCAAAGAGGATCATTCTATCTTTGAGAGCGGTTCCAATGTGAGGCTTACATTGAATTTAGAAGGAGGGGCAACACGTGCCACAGAGAATGGCGTGGACGACCTTAACGAGAATGTGATAAAGAGTGTCGATCTGTTCTTTTATAAAAAAGGTTCAACATCCAATACTTTACCCTCGTATTCAGTTACCGATATACAGATACCGGATGGCACTACCTATACTGCAAGAATTGACATATCTATTCCACTTAACAAGTACAATGAACTATTCCCTACAGATGCTGACACAGAATGTGAAGTGTATGCAATTGTGAATCGTCCGGCATCCGATTCAGGTGACAATGCTTTACCCGATGACAAGAGTCTTGCCTCTTTGAAAGAGAATACTATATTATGTGCAGAGGAATTTAAAAAGAGATATGAGGACCCGATAACCAATCAATATACTCCATCGAAACAAGAGAGTTTTGTGATGGATGGTTTTGCAACTGTAACCCGTAGCGGTTATGAACTGACCGGCATAATCCCTGTAGAGCGTGTAGCTACTAAGGTCAGCCTTATAATAAATGGAATAGACGACGAGGTTATTGATGAGAATGGTGTAGTATGGCTGTCTGATAAGAATAGTGTGCGTATATCATTGCGTCGTGCATCAATACGTACCAAACTGGGCTCTACCCCTACCGAGTATATATATGCGGTAGATAAGGAGAAGGACCTCTTCTCTATGGATGCAATTACTCCACAAACAGTAGGGGATAAGATAATGACAACAGTCCCATTCTATTCATATCCTACAAATTGGACTAACGATGAGAATTCACGTACACACTTTATTCTTGTAGTAGAGTGGGCCAAGAAAGAGAATCCGACCGAAAAGATTTTGACCTATTACGAAGTAAACGTCAATGCGTCGGGCTCATTCATACAACGTAACCGCCATTACAAGATTTATCAGGAGATTTCTGTTTTGGGTAGTACAGAAGAGAGTACACCCACTGTTATATATCCAAGCAATTATGTTATTTTAGAATGGTGTGATGCACATGGTGATGGTGGTGATACTGAAACAGATGCCAACCTATCAAGTATAAAGTATCTTGTGGTTGATGAACTACAGATAGATATGGATAATATCAGTAGCAAACAGATTGCCTTTTTCAGTAGTGATAAGATTGATCTCTCTTCGGTGAGGATAAGATGGGAGAATCTGGCTAATGAGAAAGTTGATACAATTACATTTGCAACAATAGCAAATGCAACCCGTTCTGTACTTGAGAATGGAGATATTCTATATGTTATAGAGAACAACGAAGCGGTAGATGGTGTCGAGAACCGGGTAGTACAGCAAAAAAACAGTGATGACGATACCGATTATAGATTATTCATAAAGATACATAACGCCGACAGCAATAACCCTAACGACCGTAGCTTTATAAAAGTAGAACATAATCTTGACAACTCGATGGATAAAGATGCCGATTATACATCTTATTATATTGATTTGGTAATGAATCATGTCGAAGATGTCAAATATAGTGAGACTATAAATATAACCCAGAATCCGATGATTGTTGTCAAGTGCGAGGCCAACAGCAAGCCAAATAATAACGGTGGTGTATATGTAAACAATGGTACCGGCACATATGGTGGTGTACATGGACTGACAGGTTCTAACAAGAATCCTAATAGGTATATTATATCACTCTCGGCATTGGACAAAGGAAACAGTTATATCATTGGTGACCCTCGAAAGAATAGTGTTGATAATTTGGGAGATACTCCTTCTGCACAGAATTTTGCACAGAACAGACCGACCATGAAATATCCCGGTGACACCAATAACAGAAGACTCAAATATTATCATCCTACAATAGAAAACGCTTCTACATCGCAGATGATATCTCCACAATTCATGATAGCCTCGTCGTATGGTGTTACGAATCCTATTAACAAGGATGATGCACGCAACAGATGCGCTACTTATCAAGAGGATGGTTATCCGGCAGGACGTTGGAGGATACCTACACAGTCCGAGATTGAGTATATTGTAAAGCTCTCGGCATGGGGTATTATACCGACGCTTTTTGGTACAACGGGCTCGGATGAAGAAGCAAAATACTGGAGTGCAAATGGAGCTGTTACGGTACAAGCCAAGAGCGGAATTGTCACTCCCTCCACAGATACAAGTAACGGTCCGGTCCGTTGCGTTTATGATACCTGGTATTGGACTGACAACTGTCCCAAAACAACATTTACTTGGGGGGACAAGGCTACATTCTAACTATTTATCTCAACAGTACACTTTGTATGGAACACAAAATTATGAAGTTTAAAAACATACTATATCTATTACCGATGCTGTTGGCTCTTTTGTTGCCTGCAGGTTGTAGTGACGATAATGATAATTTCGTTCTACAAACATTCAACGAGAATAAGGTGCGTTTTAATATAGGTGTAACTCTCTCAGGAGCTTTACAAAACGAGACACGTGCTTTTGGCGATGAAGGCTTAGGGTCCGGTGGCTATTATGAATTCTCGGACTTGTATGTTGCTGTATTTGTTGAGATAAATGGTGTCAGCTATCTCGAAGAGTTTGTGAAGGCCGATAATACTGCGCCTACATGGAATGAAACAGAGCAATGTTGGGATTTTGGAGTTACCCTTACCAAAACTGATGATGCACGTCGCTTGCATCTGATAGCCAACTATCCCGGTCTGACAATGGGATTTGGAGAAGAGGGTCAGCTCATTGGTCGTATGTTGGCAAATGGTGATAACCATGATGTCTATTGGAGTTACCGCGATCTGGAAAGAATTGATGAAGGATTCGAAACACAACTGCGTAAAGTTCCACTATTGCGCAACTATGCCAAGATAATGTTAAAGGACAATAGAACAAATAAAAGTTCATTTAAAATAGATGGTTATTCTCTATACAATGTCCCCCAAAAAGGCACAGTAGCACCATATAATCCATCTCTTCCCGATAAATTTGCAAATTTTGTGACAGCCGACGGCAAGTGTCAGACATATAGTTATATACTCGACACCGAGAAGTATGAAGGCAACGAGCCTTTTGATGATGGAACTCTACTATCTACCAATATAAATTGGAAAACAATCGATGAGCCAACATATATATATGAGCGTAGCAATCGTACGGCTTCTAATCCAACATGTATGATTATCAAAGGACAATACAACTCGGATGGCAATATAACAGATGATACACCGTATACATATTATAAGCTTGATTTTGTCTACGATGATGCCGATAGTGATTCAAAGGTCTACTACAATTTGTTGCGTAACTTCATTTTTACGATGAATATAAACAGTGTTATGGGACCCGGATATGATAGTGTTGAAGAGGCTATAAAACAGCCGGCCAGCAATAATATAGGTGGTGATGCTGTAGCCGAGGACTATACTAATATTTCGGATGGTACAGGACGACTGTTTGTATCAACTACATACATGCTGCTCACAAACAATAATAAAGTTGATATATACTATAAATATATACCCGATATTGTTGCAGGCTCTGTAAATAACAACGCTGTTACAGTAACTGCACCTATAGGAAATGTCTTAAAGGAGGTAGCTACAGTAGCAGCAACAGATGAGACCAGCGGACATTATGCCGGATGGAGGAGAGTTACATTGACCCCAAAGGATGTAACAACAGTATCGCAGAGTCAGGAACTTATCTTCGCGGCAAATAATCTTCAGCGTAAGATTGAACTTGTACTCCGTCAACCATATATGCTTAGTGTAGATGTTCCCGATGTTGTAGATATGGTAGAGAAGGCTCCATTGGATGTAAAAATAACATTGCCGGGAGGTATTCCGGCTTCAATATTTCCGTTACGTCTTTTTATAAGCAGTGAAAAAAATACTATATTCCCCGATTATGGTTCAAATTTACCGGCAGAGGCACAAAACGGTAAATATGGTTTTATAAAGGAGATAAACGAATACGAGTATGAAGAGTCTGCCGATAAGGTTTTTGTATCAACGTTTCTTACCAATTGCTATATAAACGCAACAACAGTTTATGTGGATAATATCTATTTCAATACAGGAAGTGATGCATTTAGAAATATACTTACCAATCTGAGAATAACAGAGTCTCATAGTGTTTCATATACACTATATAATAATCGGAATCCATATAAAATTTATAATAACGGTTACGAGGATGTAACAGTAACTCTTCGTGGTGTTAGTAAAACAATACAAACAGATGTTGACAATGTAATTTCAGGAACAGAATTTGCATTTGGTGATGAGATTGGATTAGATGAAGTTCTTACATTTACCTTTTCCGATAGATATTATAGGGGTTACTTATGGAGTAATACTACTTATAGAGCTACTTGCACTGTTCGTGATATATTGGAAGGTACAACTATAAATTTTGCTCGCTAACTTATTAGTAACACATATAATACATTAATCCCTAAAGTCTTTAATGGCTTTAGGGATTAATGATACTACTACCTCTCTATTTTTCTTATTCTGATACTTCTGATACCGCCTATTATCAGCTTAAGGCATCAATGAAAAGTTCTTTTTCGGGAGCATCACTGCGCGATATATAACTTTTAATGCGTGATTTTTTTGTATATATATTGCCCACACTCTCTTCCATAAAGATGCTTATGGCTTTGGGAGAGAATCCGGCACATATAAAGACTATAAATCTTATCTCTTGTTCGCCTAGTTGAGGTAGCTGGCTACGCATCTTATTTATGATATCTCCACGATAGTTGTTGACAATACTCTCGAGATGTTGTATCTCTTTCTTATCTTTCATGAACGACTCTATGTTCTCGCGTACTTGGCGGTATATTGCCTCTTTATCTTTCTTTATGCCGTGTGTCTCGTAGAATGTTCCGCTTAGCTCGTTCAGCAGTTCAAATTGTTTCTTGAACAGGACAGATACCTGTTTGTCCATCTCTATGATGTGGGCGTTACGGGTCTCCAGCCTATTCGATATATCATCATATGCGGCACTCTTGGCATAGAGGCTTTTGTTTATCTCCTCGGCAGCCTCGGCATATCGCTCTATCTGTATGTTTTTGGCTGTAATTCTATTCTGCATTACAAGCATTGCAACACACAGTAATAACACCACAATGACAACTATTACAGTTGCCATACGCTTAGTGTTTGCAAGCCTGTATTCTCCAAGCTGTATCTGCGATTGGTAGTAGTCACTTTGGGCCTTTAGCAAAGGTTGTCTCAGTGCGCTACGCATTATAGTATCGTGTATATAGTGGATATTCTCCAAAATGTATAGTGCATTCTCCTTATCGCCTGTCATACGGCTGATATCATACATCTGTGTGAGGTTCGATAGGGTATCGTTTATCGTTGTCGCATTCCTCCATGCACGACGCATATGTTCGTTAGACTTTTTCATATTGTTGTCGGCTGCGTACAGATAGGCAAGAGTAAGATTTACTATCTGTGTCGTATCGCATCCTTCGGCATATTCGCTGCCAAGTAACCAATCGGCCTTTGTGTAGTAATAGGTGCGACTGTAGAGCTTTAGCAGATTGTCTATGCAGTTTTGTGAGACCTCTTTACATCCATTTTCATATCCCCATTGCAGTTCGTTCAGCAAATACTCTTCGGCCTCGTCATATCTTTTCAGTTCAATAAGAACTTGTGAGATACTTATGGCTGTATTGTGTTTCTCTATACTGTTGTCGGCTATATTGAAATAGAGATATGCATTGTTATACAGTGTAAGTGCACGTGAATAATCGAGAGACTCTGTGAATAATAATCCCAGATTACGGTAGAGCAGACCACAATATAGCGGATTATCAAGTTTATCTATCAATTGTTCTGCTCGTGTATACTCAAGTATAGCCTTGGAGTTATGACCTGTTTTCTGATAATAACGCCCCAGAGTGTATAAAGATAGAAAATGTAGTGTTACATCGTTGCTGTTGTAATAGTCGCATAGCGTGCGCAGGATGGTATCTCCGGGTAATGCTTTTCCCTTTGCATCACATATCAATGTCTGCAGGAGTGTATATCGCATCTTCTCTCCCTTTGAACCTAATCTGTCATACTCTATGTTGTCAAGTATTGCAACTGCACTATCCGGATTGAGAATTGTAACCTCTTCAATATTCTCGGGAATACCTCTATTCTCTTGTTTGCTATGGCATGCAACTGCAAACAGAATAATTGATAATGTGTATAGCAATGTGTGCAAGGATTTCATCGTATGGCGTCTATTTACATTCTTCAAATGTAGTGCATTTTTACGAAAGGACAAAGACATGTAATGCAAAATGAGGGTTATAATATTATACACCTTTATTGCATGTAATATTCCGCCATAGAAGATTGTAACAAATGTTAATTAAAGAAATATAGGTGCATCCCTATTTGGGATGCACCTATATTTGATACTAGATAATTGAATTTTAATGTATGTTAGGTTCAAATGGAAGACGTGCCTGTATACGATCGGCATTATTTATATTGCGTATAAATGAATATACCGAGTACCATTCGCCGAGCAACTCTTTAATCTCGTTATTCATATAATCCGATTTTGTCTCGTTCAGAATCATTGCAAAGGGATCCTCCTCTGCGGGATATGATACTGTGTGATACTCCTTGCTCTCAATCATCTTTGCAGCATAGGCTATGGCATCGTCCAAGTTACCGAGTTCATCGACAAGACCAATCTTCAATCCCTGCTCGCCGGTCCATACACGACCCTCGGCAATCAGTTTCACGCTGTCCTGTGACATGCCTCGTCCGTCGGCTACACGCTTGGTAAATGTGTCGTAGCCCTGCTCAATCATTTTCTGCAATTGTGCTCTTTCGGCTGCGTTGAAGGGACGTGACATTGTACCCATGTCGGCCATTTCGTTGGTCTTTACAATATCGAATTTAAGACCTATCTTCTTTGTAAGTAAGTTGCTTACATTGGGAACCATACCAAAGATTCCGATTGAGCCTGTAATGGTAGTGGGGTCGGCGAAGATGCGGTCGCTTGCACAGCTTATGTAGTATCCGCCGCTGGCTGCTACATCGCCCATGCTTATTATAACGGGTTTCTCCTTCTTGAGCAATGTGACCTCGCGCCATATCTGCTCACTTGCGTAAGCGCTGCCGCCGGGGCTGTTAACGCGAATTACAACGGCTTTCACTTTGGGATCTGTGCGAAGTGCCTGAAGGTCTTTTACAACCTTCTCGCCTACAATCTGAACCTCTTGGTTGAGGCCTGTGCTTGCACTCTGTACAATATCACCACATGCATAATATACGGCAATTTGCTCGCCTTTACCCTCCTCTGACTTTGCGCTGTTTGCAACATCGCTGATGCTTGCGAACGACAGCTTGTCGTCTTTGTTTACAAGGTTACAGTTGCTGCGAAGAATATCCTTTACTTGGTCGATGTAGCAGAGTGCGTCGATAAGGCCGTTGTCGACGCTTGACTGTGCCCTGGCAAACATGGTCTGTGTGTCGGCCAATTTGTTGAGCTTGTCGACATCGATGTTACGGCTTGCGGCTACATCGCTGAGAACATTGTTCCAGACGCTTGTGAGGTACGATGTTATCTGCTCGCGGTTGGCATCTGACATCTCGGTGCAGATGAAGGGCTCCACAGCACTCTTATATGTACCTACCTTGAATACCTGCATCTCGATACCCAATTTGTCGAGTACCTCTTTGAAGAACATCGGCTGTGATTCGAGACCGCTGAAGTCGACAGAACCTTCGGGGTTGAGCAGCAGTGTGTCGGCAACAGATGACAGGTAATAACCCATCTTGCCGTATGAGTCGGCATATGAAAC
Source organism: Bacteroidaceae bacterium (assembly GCA_017507105.1). Lineage (GTDB taxonomy): Bacteria > Bacteroidota > Bacteroidia > Bacteroidales > Bacteroidaceae > HGM04593. Next base: position 12,092 of record JAFWBM010000036.1, on the reverse strand, counting down.
AATCCATTTGCCACTCTTCTTGAAGTCGACCAATGCCTGACGCAGCTCCTGTACCGTAGCGGGCTGGGCAGAAAGTGTACCGGCCTCGAGGTAAACACCCTTGATATTGTCATTTACAGCTGCTTTCTTCAATGCTGTAACTGCCTGCTCGAGTGAAACGGCGTTGCTCTCTTCGCCCATTAACTTTGCAAACGGGTTGTTGTCACTGCGCTCTTGCATCTCTCCTGTCAGATTAAGACGTAAAATAGAGTTTTCTTGAATAGGTTTCTCTGTGCTGTCAATAGCAATGATACCTATTAAAGAGACTAGGGCTAGAATACTGAACAAGGTACCGGTAAGGACTATACCTACCATAGTAGCTAATGTGTACTTCAAAAAATTCTTCATAATGTTATAGCTTTTTTACTGATTGTGCATATTTGTAAATATATTGATATTCTTGTTGCGAATTTATAATGTTTTAATGAGATATTGTCACATTATGATATTTTTTTTAGTCAAGTGGTAATAAAATTGGGTGTCAGTTTAAATTCTGACACCCAATTTTATTAATTGTTATCTGCAGTTATGCTGCAATCTTTATATCCTATATACTTTTACTTTATAAGAATCTTCTTTCCGTTGATAATATTGATACCGTTTTCTGTGCGCTCTTTTTCACGTCCGCTTACGTCATAAATCTTACCATCAACTTTTACATTCTCGATATTGGCTATGCCGGTTGTGCTTATGGTATACTCGAGAACAATCTCCGGGTTACAAGAGAAATCATCCATACTGAATATCGAGTATGAAGGGATTGTAACTATATATTTACCGGCGTCTGTAATCTCGTTGTTAAGAACCACATCTACTGCATGCATGTTGTTGGCGTTCCATTGCAATTTCGCATTCTCTACTAAGTCTCCATTGCTGTTTACAACAGTTATTATTGCATAATCATCCAATCTTCTTGGATAGTTAGGTGTGAAATCGAGAGTGATGACACTGAGTGAGCCGACAGTCTCTCCGTTCGCTGGCGTGATGGTAGCTGGTATATAGGTCTCGATGTTGTTATCCGATTCTACTGTGAAGGGGAGAACTGAGTATGCACTGTCTGTTATGGTTTCTAAAGAGTAGTTCTTGTACTGAATTGTGTAGTCGGCACCATATGTGCTCTCTTCGTAAAGGAATGCTATAGTAGAGTCTTTTTGGAAACACATGGTAGAGTAGGCCGAGCCAATATAGGATGATTGGTGACGTCCGTCCCAATCCTTTGCAAAGTTGGCAGGTGTGTTGTAATCTTCCTCGCTCTCCAATGCTTTGTAGTATATACCTACATTTGTTCTTCCACTACCGAATGGAACCGATTGCAATGCAATCCACATCTCCTTTCCATCCTCGTTGCGTACAGCCGGCATAATAAGTATCTCACCATTGCATGAGTTACCCAATGCATTTATTCCGTTGACACCTGCGTTTGATGTGGCACGTGTCCCCCATGAACCCTCTGCCTTCTTAGCATCTGTGAATGTGAAGATGTTGAAATGACGTCCACCATTGCAGCGTGAACTTACAATTATATTACCGTTAGGCAACTCTTCGACTTTGGGCTCATCGGCTCCATTGGGAATAGGAGCATTCTCTACACCACCAAGTACATCCCAACTTCCACCGAAATCGTCGCTGTATAGTACAAAGTTTGTGTATGTAGCGTTTTTGTTCTTTAGAAGTACAGCGCAATACAGACGATAGTAGTCTTTGACCTTTACATAGCGACTTTGATGAATCTTACCCGAACCTATGAACATTGCCATTACAGGACCGTGAGTGCTGCTCTTGTCCCACATTGCGTATATCTCATCGGCGATATCTTCAGGTTCACTCCATTTTGCGCCATTGTCTTCACTGTAGAAACGTGCGATGTTCTGGTGGTTGTTGCGTGTACCATTTTGGAATGATACGTTACCGGCACAGCTGAGTACAAGCACGCGGTCGCTTTCACGATCTGCCACAATACATGGGTCGCCAAATCCTACATGCATGAAGTCGGGTGAAGATGCTCCCTGACCTACAACAATGTCGAATTTATCGTTCCATGTAACACCGTTGTCGTTGCTTATACGTGCATGAAGATCTATACGTCCATTGTTTACAACACCTATGTCAGAACCGCTATGACGATAGTCGGCTACTGCTATAAGGTCACCGTTGCTTGCCATTGCGATAGCAGGGATACGATATGGTATAGCGTTCTGTTTGGTTGTGAATATCTCGGTAGATTCTTCTACAGGAGTTGTGTTGCGTATTATCGTAGCATAGAAATCAGATGTGTTTGCAAAGACGTTGCTGCTTGCACTGACAACGAATGACATTGATATCTCCTCGGTGTTTGTTGCAGAAATATTCTGTCTATTCTCTTTATCGGCTGTAACAGCTACGCCATCGGCTGTTGTGACAGTTACTTCACCATCGGAACTTACGAAATTGAAACTGTAGTTTGCAACATGATAACCCTCCTCGGCATATAACATGTATGTAGCAGTGTGTACACCATTTACAGCTGCCGATTCTAGGCATGTGAAGAGCTGTATGTCACCATCATTGTTGTATGCAGCCATGTTGTTGCGTCCTTGCGACTCCTTAAGCATTACATGAGGAACTGCTGTCGATTGCCATGTCGAAGCCCATGTACCTGCACTATTGGATGCAGTCCATTCGCCGCTCTTGGTGCTAATCTTATATTCAGCCATTGCAACACGTATGTTAAGTGTTGAACCGGCATCGGCACCGCCACTCCAGAAAGCAAGAATATTGTCGCGATTATTCACTTTATTTGCTGGATATTCTTTTTCGTACATATAGAAATATGTATCACCGGTGCCCAGGTCACTAGAGGGTACAAACTGCCAGAGTTCGGTGTAGCCATCAGGAATATTATTGGCATCAACAAGAATTGGGTATGATGTGCCACCCTCTTTTCCGGTCATTGTTTTGGGAGCAGCAAGCACCTTGCTTGTACCGGCTTGTTTGTTGTAAAGTGTGTAACCGTTCTCATTGTCACCGGTGAAGGCCCAGAGCTGAGCTTCATCTGTGGGGTCAGATGCAAAGTCGTCCAATGGAATCTTATTGCTGCCATTGTTGTCTATTACAAAACCGTTGGCTGCAATCTGTAATGTATACCATATTGTTCCTTGAGCAAACTCTCCGTCTGTAACAGTTGTTGCTGCAAAATAATTTTCTATTTCTATCTCGGGGTTTTTCAACATCTCAATTGCTGCGGTAGGATCAAAGTCGTCAACCTCGGTGAACTTTACTCTGTTACCTTCATCCATTGTGTGCCAGCCGTCTATTGTCATCTGGTTGCTACCACCTAAGTTTATATAGCTGTTTACAATGTTCTTGAAATTCACTCGCACGCGTTCGCCATCTCCGGCATCAGCAAATTCAATAGCGTCGCCGGGACCCTTTACCAATGTGCGGTCTTTTTTTATAAACTTGTTTGCATGTACACTGAACAGATAATAATTTTCATTATCAATTGTCAATACTGCAAATCTGTTCTGAGTTTTACTTGCATCGGTAGTTGTGCCAAAACCTGCATCATTTGTAGAGCAGAACTGACTGCCATCAGCTTTGACCGACCATCCACCGCGTACAGTTGTTGTCACTGTATAGCATTTGTTTGGGTTAAAATCAGAAAGCTTAATAACACTTCCTCCTTCTGCTGCATACACTGTAGCAGGTGTCATTGCTGTTGCAATAAAAGCATATAGCAATGATAAGTAAATAGTAAGTTTTCTCATGTGATTAATAATAAAAGGTTAGTACTGTATTTTTAGCTGTTCCATATTTCCCAAGATGCGAGTGCCTGAAGATACCACATTTCGTATCCGCTTTTTGTGGTAGCTCCCATAGCTGCACCCTTTTGCAGGAACAGAGTCTCTTCGGGATTATATACTACATCGTATAATATATGTCTTTCAGTTATTAGGTTATATGGTATGTCCGGGCATTTGTCGATACCGTGTCCAACCATGCCAAGTGGAGTACAGTTTATTATCAGAGTGTGGCTCGCCATTATATCTTCTGTAAGTTCCCCATATGTAATGGTATCTTTCTGTGCTTTGCGCGATACATAAAGATATTCGATACCTAATTTATGCAATGCACATGCCACAGCTTTTGATACTCCGCCCGTTCCAAGGATAAGTGCTCTCTTGTGATGCTCTTTGAGCAGTGGTGACAGTGAACGAGCAAAGCCAATGACGTCGCTGTTGTAGCCATGCAGATGTGCTTTTCCCTCTTCGTCGTGTGTTACCTTCACTACGTTTACAGCACCTACTTCGGCTGCTTCGTCGCTCATGCCTTCGAGATAATCTTTTATCTGTAACTTGTAGGGTATTGTCACATTGAAGCCACACAGGGTGGGATTGTCGGCAAGTATCTTCTCAAGTTCCTTGATGTCGCTTATCTCGTAGGGTGCATAGTGCGCATCAATGCCTTCGTCGCTGAACTTCTTGTTGAAGAACGACGGCGAGGCTGACTGTCCTAAGGGGTAGCCAATTATTCCGTACAGCTTTTTCATAGATGAATTATATCCCGTTCAGAAGCATGTAAGTGTACCTGAACGGGATATCTGTTATTATCCAAGATAATCTGAAATGTTCTTCTCGATGCGCGAGTGGATATCTTCGCACTCGTTCTTTTCGAACTTCTCGCCTGTGATGTTCTCGTAGAGTTCGATGTAACGGTTGCTGATGCTCTCAACAATCTCGTCGGTCATTTCGGGGACCTGCTGGCCCTCTTTGCCCTGGAAACCGTTATCCATAAGCCACTCGCGTACGAACTCCTTTGACAACTGTTTCTGGGGCTCGCCCTTCTCGAACTTCTCCTCGTATCCCTCGGCATAGAAATAACGTGATGAGTCGGGGGTATGTATCTCGTCCATAAGATAGATTATACCGTTGTGCTTGCCGAACTCATACTTTGTGTCTACAAGGATAAGGCCACGCTCGGCAGCGATCTCGCTTCCACGCTTGAAGAGTGCAAGTGTGTACTGCTCAAGAAGTGCATACTCCTCGGGAGTAGCAAGACCCTGTGCAAGAATCTCCTCTTTAGAGATGTCGGCATCGTGCTCGCCAATCTCGGCCTTTGTGGTGGGTGTTATGATGGGCTCGGGGAATCGCTGGTTCTCTCTCATGCCCTCGGGAAGCTTCACTCCGCAAATCTCGCGAACGCCGCTCTTGTATGCACGCCAAGCCGAGCCGCAAAGATAGCCGCGTACAATCATTTCAACGGGGAAACCCTCGCACATTACACCTACTGTTACCATGGGGTCGGGAGTAGCAAGCTTCCAGTTAGGGCAGATATCTGTTGTTGCATCAAGGAACTTTGCTGCAATCTGATTCAGCATCTGGCCTTTGAAGGGAATACCCTTGGGAAGTACAACGTCGAATGCCGAGATGCGGTCGGTTGCAACCATCACCAGCTTGTCGTCGCCTATGTAATATACATCGCGTACTTTACCATGATAAACACTCTTTTGATTCTTGAAACTGAACTCTGTGTTAATTAATGCTTTTGCCATTATATTATATTGTTTTGTTATTATTATCTATGTTTTCTTTCTCCTTGTCGAATTTGTCGTATGCTTCCACTATCTTTGTCACAAGTTTATGACGTACTATATCTTTTTTGTTTAGTGTTACAAAGCCTATTCCTTTTACACTTTCCAACACTTCCATAGCCTGCACAAGTCCCGATTTCTGTTTTGCCGGCAGGTCAATTTGTGTAAGGTCGCCGGTGATAATCATCTTAGTGTTGTTACCCATACGGGTAAGAAACATCTTAATCTGTTGCGGGGTAGTGTTTTGTGCCTCGTCGAGTATCACTATTGCGTCATTTAGCGTACGTCCGCGCATGAATGCAAGAGGTGCTATCTGAATTACATTGTTGTCCATGAACTCCTTAAGTTTTGCCATAGGAATCATATCTTCCAATGCGTCGTAAAGTGGTTGCAGATAAGGATCTATCTTGTCTCTCATATCACCAGGAAGGAATCCCAGCTTCTCGCCGGCCTCTACAGCCGGACGGCTCAATATGATTTTTCTCACTTCACGGTTCTTGAGTGCACGTACAGCAAGAGCAATCGCTGTATATGTTTTGCCCGAACCGGCAGGGCCAACGGCAAATACCATATCATTATAGGCAAATTCCTGTACAAGACGGTATTGATTTTCGCTACGGGGATATATGGGGCGCCCATGAATATTATACACGATGACATTGCTGTCGCTACCTTTATCGGTACGTTTGCCGTTTACTGCATCTATTATTGCCTCCTCATTTATGCTGTTGTATTTTATGCAATGCTCGCGCAGAAGATCTATTACTTTATTGAAGCGTTCCAACTCGTCCTCGTCACCCATTACCTTGATAATGTTATCCCTTGCAACTATGCGCAATTTGGGATGTAACTTCTTAAGCATCTGCAAATGCACATTGTTTGCACCGTAGAACGATGCAGGGTCTATTCCTTCGAGTATTATGTGACGTTCAATCATTTATTGTTAAAGTCAATTAAAAATATTTGCCGGTTTTTCTTTGCGAAGTTAGCAAAAATAATCTGTTTGTCAAATAGATACATGTAGCAATATAAAAAGATTCAGTGGATAACTATCCACTGAATCTTTTTATATACGGTTTACTTTATTTTTTTTTCATCTCGGCATCGAAGTTCCTTGTTGCTTCACCGTTCTCCGAGCATGAACATGGACCGGTAATACATCCTCCAGGACACGACATGACCTCTATCATCTTGCCGGGGCATTTACCACTTTTGGCATATGCCTTTAATAGTGCTATGTTTTTCTTATTGAGGTCTGCTATTACAAGTCCCTGCATCTCCTCGCCCAAATGGTTCTGTACAGCTGTGAATACACCTCCGGTCTTTGCAAATCCGTGCGCATCCTTTCCTGCAACTTCGACGGGGGTGTATGGCTCGCATTTCTCTATCTCTATTTCCATACCTTCGATAACAGCCTCAATCTCGCGGAATGTCAATACAAAGTCAATATCGTCATACTCCCTACATTCGGCTTTCTTTGATGCGCATGGAGATATAAATACATTTACACCATCGGGATATTTTTTACGTGCGTATTCTGCAGTGTATACCATAGGTGATGCTGTGGTTGAGATATATTTTACAAGGTTGGGTATATGCTTACGTGCAAGGTTTACATATGCAGGGCAGCAACTTGTTGTCATGAATGGTTCTCCCTCTTCCATACGTTCTTTGAACTCGGCCGATTCGCGACGTGTTGTCTCTTCGGCACCTACAGCCACTTCGATGACGTCTGTGAATCCTATAGCTTTGAATGCACCATATACCTGCTCCATTGGCTTGCCGAACTGTGCCAATACCGATGGCGCTACCATTGCTATCACCTGTTTTCCGGCTTTAATTCGTTTCAGTACGTCAAATACAGCACATTGGTCGAAAATAGCACCAAAAGGACATGCGTTAAGACACTTTCCGCAATAGATACATTTGTCGGCATCAATATGTTCTATGCCGTATTCATCCTTTGATATGGCCTTGACGGGACATGCCTCCTCGCATGGTACAGGCATATATACGATAGCGTGGTAGGGACATGCCTGATGACACTTTCCGCAGCTTATACATTTGTCATGGTCTATATGCGCCTTACCATCCTTATCATATGTTATGGCATCTTTAGGACAGTTTGTGTAGCATGGACGTGCTACACATCCGCGACACAGATGTGTAATCTCATAGTTAATCTTTACACACGACGAACATGCTTCGTCCATCACACTCAAAATACCTCTTTTATCATCCGGCATCTCCCTGTCGTACATTCTTTGTACATAGCTGCTCAGACGTTCACCTTCGTCAACTTCGTCACTCATGTCAAATCCAAGCATAGCCATTGTCTTGTACTTCATTACTGCTCTTTCTTTGTATACACAGCAACGGCCTTTTGGATTACGCTTACGTGGATACATTTCGAGTAGCATGCGGTCTATTTTATTCAATAGCTCATCCTCTTTCCACATTTTTACCAACTTTTTCAATAGCTGGTATCTGACAAACATTACATTGTTATTATATGCCATAACTAATTGTTTAAATCATAAAAATGTTTCTAATTCTTAAAATTTGGGTAAAAATATAGAAAAAGCGCCAAATTTTATAATTTTGCCATTAATAATTTAAAAAAATATATAATGGCCGATAAAATGTTGCATGCAATTGTCAATAGACTTGCTGCCGGACACTCTTTGGAACGTTCTCAATGGCGATATCTCCTCACGCTCAGGGACGACGATGATAAGGAGTTTCTGCGCAGAAGTGCTGCCGATATTGCAGTGTCACATTTTGGAAAAGGTATCTATGTACGTGCTCTTGTTGAGATAAGTTCATACTGCCGTAACAATTGTAACTATTGTGGTATAAGATGCTCCAATAAGAGTGCCTCGCGTTACCGTCTTACAAAAGAGCAGATATTGAACTGTTGCAAAGAGGGTGACATGATGGGATTCAATACCTTTGTTTTGCAGGGTGGTGAAGATCCGATACAAGATAATGAGTGGATTGCAGATGTTGTAAAGAGCATACACGCAGAGTTCCCAGATAAGGCAATAACACTCTCGGTAGGTGAACGAGGCTATGATGCATATCGTGCATTCCGCGAAGCTGGTGCTTGCCGTTATCTTATGCGTCATGAGACACGTGATGAAGCGCACTATGCACGCCTTCATCCTGCAAACATGAATGCATCAAGTCGCCGTAACGCATTACTGCAACTCAAGGAGTTGGGTTATCAGGTGGGTAGCGGAATGATGATAGGCTCGCCATACCAGACGATTGATAACCTGATAGATGATTTTATGTTCCTCGACGAACTGCAACCTCATATGATAGGTATCGGTCCCTTTATTCCGGCACAGAATACACCATTTGAATATTTTAAATCCGGCTCGGTTGAGTTCACGATTCTTTCTGTATCTTTGTTGCGTATTCGTTTCCCCAATGCACTTATTCCGGCAACTACGGCTCTTGCCACTCTGCATCCGCAAGGACGGTTAATGGCAATCCTTGCCGGAGCAAATGTTGTGATGCCAAATCTATCGCCTATGGATGTGAGGGAGAAATATGCAATTTATGACAATAAAAAGAGTAATGGCAACGAGTCGGCGCAGCAGTTGAAGGGGCTTGAAAACGAACTAGCCGGCATAGGTTATTATGTAGATTATAGTCGGGGCGATTATGTCGAAAATAAAAAATGACAATATAATTATGTATAATGTAAAGTCGAAAATAGCCGAAGAATTTATATGTGACAGCGAGATACGCGATACATTGCAGTATGCCGTTGCCAATAAGGATAATAGGGAGTTAGTAAAAGAGATACTGGCAAAAGCTCGCGAGTGTAAAGGCATATCACACCGTGAGGCAGCCGTCTTGCTCGAGTGTAACCAACCCGACCTTATAGAAGAGATGTTCGGACTCGCACGTCACATCAAACATCGTTTCTATGGTAACCGCATTGTAATGTTCGCACCTCTCTATCTATCCAATTACTGTGTGAATGGTTGTGTCTACTGTCCATATCATGCAAAGAATAAAACCATACGTCGAAAGAAACTATCCCAGGAAGAGATACGTCAAGAGGTAATGGCATTGCAGGATATGGGTCATAAAAGACTTGCTTTAGAAGCCGGTGAGCATCCGTTGTACAATCCTTTGGAATATATCCTTGAAAGTATAAAGACCATATATAGCATTAAGCATAAGAATGGTGCAATACGTAGGGTAAATGTAAATATAGCCGCTACATCGGTCGAGAACTATCGACGTCTGCGTGATGCAGGAATAGGAACATACATATTGTTCCAAGAGACATACAACAAAGCCAATTATGAGGCATTGCATCCGACAGGCCCTAAGAGTAATTATGCCTACCACACCGAGGCTATGGATCGTGCCATGCAGGGCGGAATAGATGATGTAGGCATTGGTGTTCTGTTTGGTCTTGAGACTTACCGATACGATTTTACAGGTCTCCTGATGCATGCCGAACATCTTGAGGCAACATATGGCGTGGGGCCTCATACCATAAGTGTTCCTCGTCTGTGTATGGCCGATGATATAGATACTGCCGATTTCAAGAATGCAGTTCCCGATGATATATTCTTTCGTATTGTAGCAATAATACGTATAGCAGTCCCATATACAGGAATGATAATTTCAACACGTGAGAGTCAGGCCTGTCGTGCCCGATTATTGGAACTTGGAATATCACAGATGAGCGGCGGTTCGCGTACAAGTGTCGGTGGATATGTACAGGAAGAGAGTGCCGATGATAACTCTGCGCAGTTTGACGTATCGGACCATCGTACTCTAGATCAGGTGGTTGAGTGGTTACTCGACCTGGACCATATACCAAGTTTCTGTACAGCATGTTATCGTGAAGGACGTACCGGAGATCGTTTTATGACGTTGCTCAAGAGTGGTCAGATTGCCAATTGCTGCCTACCCAATGCATTACTTACACTGAAAGAGTATTTGAAGGATTATGCCTCTCCGCAGGTGCGCGAGAAAGGCGAAAAGATGATAAGACGCCTTTTATCTGATATTCCCAATGAGAAGGCACGTTCAAAGGCCGGAGAGTATCTCGATTTCATAGAGGAGGGTAAACGCGATTTTCGTTTTTAAAAATCTATTTATGAGTGATATTGCGCGTTCAAACAGATTTTATATAGGTGTTTTCGGCAGACGCAATAGCGGAAAATCTAGCCTGGTAAATGCAATAGCCGGACAGGACGTTTCCATTGTAAGCGATGTTGCAGGAACAACAACCGATGTGGTGTGGAAAAACATAGAGTTGCCAGGAGTGGGAGCTGCCGTAATAGCCGACACTGCAGGATATGATGATGAAGGAACACTTGGCGAAATGCGTATAAAACGTACAATGCAGGTGGTTCAACGTATAGACCTTGCACTTATTGTCGTATGCAGTAACCCCGATGATGTAACTGTTGAAAGGGAGTGGATAAGAGTCTTCAGTGAGTCATCAATACCTTTTATATTGCTGTTCGGAAGATGCGATGAATCCGAAAAAGAAACAGCAACACAGTGGAGCAATAAACTCTCATATAACATACTTCCTGTATCTGCAAAGAACAAGGAGGGAATAGATATACTGTTGAAACAAATTGCCGATATATATATAAAAGATGATAATTTAGAGGATATTACAGAAGGGTTGGTAAAAAATGGCGATACCGTCGTTCTTGTAATGCCGCAGGATGCACAAGCGCCCAAAGGCCGACTCATACAACCCCAAGTAGTTACATTGCGTAATCTGCTCGACAAACATTGTCTTTCAATGTGTTGCGCTCCCGAGGAGCTCGAACAGATGTTATCGACACTCTGTGCACCACCATCCCTCATTATAACCGATTCGCAAGTATTTGCACAGGTCAAGGCATTAACACCACCACAGACAAAGCTCACCTCATTTTCTGTGCTTATGGCACGATACAAAGGTGACATAGAAGTGTTCCGTGCAGGAGCCGACATACTTGTAAACCTTCCATCCAATGCACACATACTTATAGCCGAAGCATGTTCGCACATACCACAGAACGAAGATATAGGCCGCGTAAAGCTGCCACGTATGTTGCGCAAACGCTTGGGTGAGGATTTAAAGATAGATGTTGTAGGTGGAAATGACTTTCCCGAGGACCTTACCCCATACGACATCATAATACATTGCGGTGCATGTATGTTCACGCGTCGACATGTGATGTCGCGCATACGTAGAGCAAAGGCACAACATATTCCAATCACAAACTACGGAATTGCCATAGCGGCTCTTACCGGAATATTGGACAGAGTGGTGTATTGATACAGATATAGGGCCCCGATTATATTTCAAGAATATAAGCCAACGAACCGATGCTGATTACTATCCAGAGCAAAACCCCTTGCACGAGCGGCTTGATTCCAACTGCTTTTAGGACATCCGTAGAAAGTGATGCCCCGATGAAAAACATGGTAATGATGAGCCCTTTTC
>JAFWBM010000035.1 GCA_017507105.1 Bacteroidaceae bacterium | reverse complement strand
GCCGTTGGTAAGCAATACTTCCAGAACGGAGGATGGCGTGAGGTCGTGGGTGTTATTCGTGACTTTACGCAGGCGGGAGGCTATGTGATGCCACTCACCGTATATCGCACTGCGTGTTTGGTGGAGGAGAACAAGGAGATGACTTTGCAACTCAACGTCCGTCTAACGGAGCTTACAACCGAGAACATTAAGGCCCTTGATGAGGTCATCGCCAAAAACTACCACGCAAAATGGGAGTATCAACTCATATCCTATACCGACAGAGTAAAAGATCGCTTTGTGTCGCGAGAGAGTATGCGTGACAATGTACTTTTGGTAAGCATCGTAACGCTCATTATCTCGCTCATCGGACTTGTCGGTTATCTCGCAGGCGAGATGGCTCGCCGCCGCAAGGAGATAGCTATTCGCAAGGTTAATGGTGCTACAACTTCGCAGGTACTTGGCCTATTGAGTCTTAACATCTCGTGGATTGTTATTCCGGCAGTAGTGACAGGTGTAGCAGGCGCTGTGTGGGGCGGAATGAAATACCTTGAGATGCTCGAAACTATGTGCGAGCCTTTGGCTTGGTGGATTTTTGCCGTCGGAGCAGCTGTTGTGATTGCCATTGTATATGTGATACTTATCATCCGCACCTGGCGCACGGCCAATGCTAACCCTATAGATATGATTAAAGTGGAAAATTAAAAACACGAACAATATGAAAATCGCTTTCAAAAATTTCCTGATGACGCTTAAGCGTTACAAGGTAGCATCGCTGCTTAATGTACTCGGTTTGACCCTTGCCTTTGTAGCATTCTACATTATTGCATCGCAGGTATGGTACTCTATTACTTACAACCATTCACTCAAGGATGCAGAACGTACATACCTGATATCGCCCGACTTCGGAGGTGGTAGTGATGGAGAGTTAAAATGGAGTACCAACTCACCTGGAGCATTGGCCTACGAAGCTGCCGCACAATTCCCCGACGCCGAGGAGGTTGCATCGATTATGCCTTATCCATTAATTAGCCGCATATGGCTCAAACAGAGTGCTTATAACTATGAGCCTTTCAATGATTATGTCTATCAAGGTACGGTTAATATCCCTACTTTCTTTGGTTTCGAGTGTCTGGCAGGCGATTTCTCGCAATTAAAGAACCCCAATACAATTATTATGGCTCGATCGGAGGCCGAGAAATTAGGCGTTGGTGCGGGTGATGTGATATACTTTGAGGGTGGAAAATTCCACAACGATGGCAAGCCAACATATCCACAAACCATTGTGGCCATATATGAGGATATGCCCAATAATACTATGTTCGAGGATTGGAAGATTATGCAGAGCGACGATGGTGTATACACCTCGGGCAACAATAACTGGAACTATTCGAATTTTGTTCGTATGCGTGAGGGTGCCGACCTCAATGGCTACATCGAAATATTCAAGAATCGCTATGCGGAGTGGTTCCTCGGCATGGTACAGGAGTGGATAGCAATGACCGAAGACCCCAAAGATAAGGAGATGGCTCAGAAGGAGTTGGATAGTGGAGCACAAATCCTCAATACACGATTGGTGAGTGTCGATAACATCTATTATGGAGGTAGTTTTACGGATAATAACAATTTCCGAGCAGGAACAATCTCAACACCCATCATCCTCTCGAGTATTGCATTTACTATCGTGCTGATTGCTTTTATAAACTTTATTAACTTCTTCTTTGCCCTTGTGCCGGTGCGCATGCGTGCGGTGAATATCTGCAAGGTATTCGGTGCAGGTCAGGGAACGCTACGATGGAACTTCTTGTTTGAAGCTATCGGCTTAGTGCTTATCTCCATGGCTCTGACACTATACTTGATGATTGCTATCCAAGATAGTTTTATCATGAACTACTCTATTTGCTCGCTTGCTTTATCGGATAATATACCTGTAATTATTATGGTTGTTGTGCTGATGGTGTTGCTGGCAGTTGTGGCAGCATTATATCCTGCATTCTATATTACCCGTTTCAACGCTTCATTGGGTGTGAAAGGTGGCTTTGCACAGTCTGCAACCGGACGTCGCTTACGTTCGGTAATGGTTGGTGCACAGTTTTCCGTAGCGATGATACTCATCATTGTAACAGCTGTATTCTTTATTCAGTATCGTTATATGATTAATTACGACTTAGGCTTTGAGCGTGAGAATATAGTAACCTTCGCTTCGTGGGATTTGCGTGATCGCTCGGAAACAGTCATAGAGCGTCTGCAACAGCATCCCGATGTGGAGAATGTAACAGCTTCGGCTGCACAGATATTCCGCAACGGGCAGACCTGGGGCAGAGTCTATAATGGTGCCGAATATGTACTTCGACCTAACGCAGTGCGCTGGAACTTGCCCGATTTCTTTGGTTTTGAGATAGTTGATGGTGTAGGCTTCACTCCTTCGTCAGGCGAACGAGGAGAAATGATTACAATGAAGTCATTTAATCGTGAAATCGGCATACCTGTCGGATATCATTTCCAAGATGGTTATGATGTTGTCGGAACAATTAAGGATGTACGCCTTACATCGCTCGCTAAGAATGATGATTATCACGCTTTCTATTGTACAAATAAAATCTATTTCAGCCACTTCTATATTCGTCTGCGTGCAGGTGCCGATGTTAAAGCCTTTGCCGAATATGTGGCTAATCTCTCGAAGGAGCTTGCACCTGCTGCTGACGAAGCAGAACTTCACTTCTTGGAAGAGTGGGTTGAAGGACTCTATGCCCAGACTAAAAAGGATATGGTACTGATAGGTTTATTTGCTCTTATAGCGATTGTAATAGCGCTAATGGGAGTCTTCGGTATTGTAATGTTCGAAACTCAGCACCGTCGCGCAGAGATTGCGGTTCGCAAAGTTTATGGAGCAACTACAGGAGAGATGGTTAAAATGCTTAACCTACGCTATGTGTGGATTGTTGTAGGATGCTTTGTTGTGGCAGCACCTGTAGCGTGGTATATATCCTCACGTTGGTTGGAGCAGTTCGCCAACCGTATTGCACAACCTTGGTGGCTATATATCGCATCCCTGCTGATTGTCCTCGTTGTAACAGTGAGCCTTGTAACGCTCCGTTCGTGGAAGGCCGCTACAGAAAACCCTGCAGAAGTTGTTAAGTCTAATTAATAAGACCTATAAGATATGGTTTAAGTTAAGTGGGGTTAAAATACCTCGGTCATCTATTAAATAGATGACCGAGGTATTATTTTAATGTTCAACTACTGTTGATGAGCATCTACAGACTAAATATTATAACTATATAGTTCATATTCATCTCCATCCTTCACCCGGCAGGTTATTCTTATTATAGCCCTCTTTATCTTTCCATTTAAATGGAGGGGGAGGAAAGCCATTGCCATCGGGCATCTTACCACCAAATCCGGGAGGTGGGGGAGGAAAACCGTTGCCATCGGGCATCTTACCACCAAATCCGGGAGGTGGAGGAGGAAAACCATTACCATCAGCCTTATAATCGATTTTGGCAACTGCCTGCAACATTTCTCCGCTTGCAGTTGCTTCTGAGTCGAGATATAATCCATTTCCAAGATAGATACCACCCAAAACCGAATCGGTTACAAACAATGTATAATCGGTACCATCTTTTAAACAATCTGAAGAGAAGAAGAGTGAAGCATCGGCAAGGGTACGTGGTAGATACAAAGCCATATAGTCTTTATCGGAATGTGAAACCACAACATATTTATTTCTATTAAGTTCCAGCCCGGTCCACACTATTGATGGCTGATTATTGTCTCCGTATGGCATTGATGGCGAGGGCCCCATATATCCGCCAACAGATACTACTATTCCACCTGTTATATTATAACGTCTGAAATCATCAACATCTATACCCTGCTCGGGAGAGCCACTGCCAATAGCCAGTACCACTCCACCATTTACAGTGATGTGCCCATTGCTGTCTATTCCATCGTTTGCTACAGAATAGGCATATATATATCCACCGTTTATTATTAGATTATTGCCTACGTTGATTGCATCGTCATATGCGAAGATATTAACCTTTGCCGCATCACCATTGAATATCATATCATGCTTTGCCTCGAGTCCTTCGCTTCGTTCATCCTCTCCAAAAACACGAATATCTATTATACCGCCATTGATAACAAGTGTACTATCGCATTTGACACCTTTTGAAGACGAATGGGCGTCAGCTTCTTGTGGATGTTGCAACCCTTTTCCATAGTTTTCTATCAAAAGAGTTCCACCATCCATACGCAAAAGGGCATTACAATTGATACCTTTGCCTCCGTCGCTTAAATTTTTTAATGAGACATTGGCCCTCCCAATATATGTATGTGTACCCGATTTTATACAAGAACCTGCAGAATAGTCAAATTTTTTAGGAGAAAATATAGCATTGCCACTTGTCTCTATCTTCAGATTGCCTTCCATTAAATAGACAGCCTCCTTTGTATTGATACCACGAGAGACATCACCTGATACAGCAATTGCAACATTTCCTCCGAACTGATAATAATTACGTGCCTGTACACCATCGCCTTTCTCTCCATTACAGTTAACTGCTATGTTGCTCTTAAGAATAGCTACCGCGCCTTTTTTACTTTTAAAAGCATCACGAGTCACATTCAATGCTATATTGGAGAATGACGCCACAACTCCGCTATCGGCAACCACCCCATCGATACGCGTACCCTCTATGGCAATATTGCTATCTATAATATATAGACGACCCGTACATATCAATGCACTGCTTCTGTTACTCTTAAATGCCACATTAGCGTTATTTATTACAAGAGAGCCTTCCACGCGTATGGTTGAGGATTTCTTTGGTATATAGAGCGTTTCGTCATATTCGCCATCGACTATGGTAGTTGTTCCGGACAAAGAGCGTATATACGAAACAGAGGGGGAGACTATGGATATGGCACTGTTTTTACCTGATTTCATATCAAGCGATGATAATGAGAGGAGAGCACTTTTTTCGGAATGTAGTGTAAACGAACCATTATTGCTGCTACCTGCAAGAACAAACTCAACTCCAGATGCAGTAGAGTGCACTGTCAGATTAGCTCTCTCTCTTCTTACCAATACACCGGCCGGCAATGATGAAACATGGACACTGTCACCTAAATAAAATACTTCGACACGATGAGCAAATTCTCTCTCTTTCAATTGTGCATATATAGGCAGTTCTGGTTGCTCCTGTGGTATTCCTGGAAATGATACTACCACCTCTTGTTGGGGGTGACTGCATGCAGTTAGTATAAGTAATATGATATATATAGACTTTCTCATAACTGATACTGATTTATTGATATCTATTTGCATATTATGTTATTGAAGCATCTTTCGACACAAATGAGAACTGATAATTCAAGTCGATAAACAAGAACTACTTGTCAAGCAAAAATATACATTTTAAGTCACATTATAGATAATATATCACTTTTTTTCTACATTTGCATCTCAATTATTACATAAATAAAAACAGCCTTGTTATTATAATTTATTCTCATATATGAAATATATTTCACAGTTTGCCATTATAATAGTAATCTCTTTCATTGGAGAGATTCTTAACCGATTGATTCCATTGCCTATACCTGCAAGTATTTACGGCATGGCAATTCTTTTCACACTGCTCTCAACCGATGTACTTAAGCTTTCTGCAGTAAAAGAGACCGGTAAGTTCCTTATATACATAATGCCTATAATGTTTATTCCGCCTACAGTAGGACTTATGGAATCATGGGGTACCATGCAGGAGTTTCTATTTGCAATTGTTACAATATCATTACTGTCGACAGTAGTAGTATTGGCTGTATCGGGGCGCATAACACAATCTATAATCAACCGTAAGGAGAAAGGAGGCAGAGAATGACTTTTCTGATTGAGAATTCACTCTTTTTCGGTATCGCTCTCACATTAGGAGCTTATCTTTTAGGAGTACTTCTGAATAGGAGATTCAAGATTTTCATATTCAACCCTCTGCTTATTGCCATAACAGCATCAATAGCTGTGCTTGCTATTACCGGAATTGAATATGAGGATTATAATTATGGGGCACAACATATTAGTGCGTTGCTGACACCTTCAACGGTGTGTCTGGCCATTCCATTATACGAACAGATGAGATTGTTAAAAAAGAACTTTACTGCAATAATGATAGGTATTGCATCGGGAGTGCTGACAAGCGGAATAGCTATATTTGCAATGGCAATACTCTTTGCTTTGAATCACACACAATATGTAACACTGCTTCCTAAATCAATTACCACAGCAATAGGCATAGGTCTGTCACAAGAGCTTGATGGATATATAGCTATTACAGTAGCAGCCATTATGATTACCGGACTATTCGGTAACATTGCAGGTGAAGCCATGTGCCGAATGTTCCGTATAGGGAATCCGATAGCCAAGGGAGTTGCAATAGGTACAGCATCACATGTAATGGGAACATCAAAGGCTATGGAGATGGGTGAGATAGAAGGAGCGATGAGTAGCCTATCGGTTGCAGTAGCCGGATTCATGACTGTAGCAGCAGCGATTTTATTTGAAAACCTTATATAGAAAAAGAGTCGTGCTGATGCACGACTCTTTTTCTATATCATCTATTTTAATCTCTTCAAAAATTTCTTGCGATTAACTTTCTTGTTAAAGCTATACGCCCCTTTGGTGATTTCATCTACCGAGTAGTTTTTATAAGCTATTGTATAACCTCCACCATTAGTACCATAGGTATCCTCCTCGTACAAGAAAGCGATTGTTCCATCCTTTTGTTCGATCATTGTAGAATAGGCCGATGCCTTGTGTGTAACCTGGAAACGTCCGTCCCAGTCTCTGGCAAAATTCTCGGGTGTATCAAAATCCTCAACAGATGCAAGCTCTTTATAGTATATACCCACATTGGCACGACCGCTTCCAAAAGGCAATGACTGTAATACAATATACATATCCTTGTTATCACTGTTTCGTGTCACCGGCAAGATAAGAAGCTCGCCGTTACATGAATTATTGAGTGCCTCCACACCACTGTTCTCTTTACCCGAGAAAGCGTGTTTTCCCCAACTACCTTTTGCGGTCTTGGCATTGGTGAAAGTAAATATATTATAGAGACGACCACCGCTGCATCGTGAACTAAGCAACAAAGAACCATCGGGTAGTTCTTCGGTCTTTGGTTCATCTCCACCCGTAGGTATAGGTGCAACATCTACCCCACCCAATATATTCCAATTGAGTCCGAAGTCATCGGAATAGACAACGAAGTTACAGAAGTTATTATCCTTATCACGTGCCAACATACATGCATAAAGACGATAATAATCACCAACCTTTACATAACGACTCTGATGTATTCTACCCGAACCTATGAACATTGATTTTATTGGTCCCACTGGAGCATCATCCAACGGTTTATAAAATTGTTCGGTAATAATCTCGGGGGCTCCCCAAGTCTTTCCGCCATCTTCACTATATAGACGGGCTACCTGATTGGGATATTGACGAGAGGAATTAAAGAATGTCTGGTAACCACATACACATATAAGCAAAACTCTTTCGCTTTTGCAATCGGCTACAAGACAAGGATCGCCATAACCGGCTGTGAGTGAAAGATTTGGGTTGTCATCAATCTTCTGGCCATCACCTTCTATTATAGTGAATATATTGCCCCAACTCTTTCCATTATCGTTGCTTATACGACAATGAAGGTCTATATGTCCGAAACCAATATCAGCCCTGCAGAAACGGTAATCGGCTATTGCAACCAAATCACCCTCAGAGGTCCTTGCAATAGATGGTATACGGTAAGGTACTGCCTCTGAGGTATATGTAGGGAACAATTCCTTAGCTTTTTTTCGTACACCGTCCTTATAAATATCACTTGGCTGTGATGCCGCATATGAAAACGATAAAATAATTACCGATAAAAAAAACAAGACTCTTTTCATATATCTTATATTAATTGTTATTCCTAAAAACTGCCATTAAAGAGACAACTGCACTTAATTCCGAAAAAGGATGGCACTTTTACAAAGTTACTGAAAATAAGCAATTATACAAAATTTTATGTAAAAGAGAATAGATACATATAGTTGGTACAGATGTTATTGATTCTTAAAAAAGAGTTATTTCGGCTTATGTAAAAAACATATAAAATAAAAAGTGGTACATTTGCAGGCAACTATTGTTTGTGACCATTGAGAATGAAAAAAACATTTAAGATTGACGAGAAAGCAGGGCTTATACTGGAAGGCGGTGGTATGCGTGGTGTATTCACAAGTGGAGTATTGGACAACCTCATGGATAGGGGGATTGAATTTCCCTATACGGTGGGTGTAAGTGCCGGAGCCTGCAGTGGATTGTCATACATGTCACACCAAAGAGGCAGAGCAAAACATAGCAATATTGAACTGCTTAAGGAGTATGATTACATAGGACTCAAACATCTATTTCTGAATGGAAACATAATGGACTTCAAACTACTGTTCCACACCTTCCCCGAAGTAATATCACCCTATGACTACGAGGCATATGCCAATAACAAAAACCGTTTCGAAATGGTAACTACAAGTTGCATAAGCGGAGAGGCATGTTACTATGAAGAGAAGGACAACCCTAAACGTATCATAGATATTGTAAAGGCATCGAGTAGTCTTCCTTTTATTGCACAAATTGCATATGTGGATGGAGAACCAATGATGGATGGAGGATTATCGGATTCCATTCCCCTGCTTCGTGCACGTGCGTTGGGATACGATAACAATTTGGTTGTAATGACACGTAACAAAGGATATCGCAAACCCGACAAAGGCACACGTGTCCCCTTCTTCTGCTACCGCAAGTATCCTGCATTAAGAAAAACTATAATGGAACGTAATGCAATGTACAACAAACAGATAGCGCTTGTCGAGAATCTGGAGGAGGAGGGAGCTATTACAGTCTTGCGGCCACTTGAGCCTATAAAGGTAGACCGTATGGAGCGTAACATAGAAAAACTGCAGGCACTATATGACGAAGGATACAATTGTGCGGCAAAAATAGAGTTCAAGCTATAAAAATTCAGTTATCACGATTATTCAAGAAATATCAATATAAAACAAATGCAGCTGTTTTCAGCTGCATTTATTCTTATCCTTTAAAATTCTTGTGGAACTCAACCACTGCCTCAATTCCCTTTCGGAATATATCAAGTCGGAAATTCTCATTAGGCGAGTGTATAGCATCACTCTCAAGGCCGAATCCCATGAGGACTGTCTTGAGACCCAATATCTTTTCAAAATCACTGATAATGGGAATACTGCCACCACGACGTACTGCCAATGGTTTTTGTCCGAATGCTTTTTCAAATCCCTTTTCGGCAGCCTTATATGCAGGCAATGTTATTGGACAAACATAACCCTCGCCACCATGCATGGGAGTAACTTTTACCCTTACACCTGCTGGAGCTATAGACATGAAATAATCTACAAACATCTGTGATATCTTGGCGTGATCCTGATGAGCCACCAAACGACAAGATAACTTTGCATACGCCTTTGATGGCAATACAGTCTTGGAGCCTTCACCTGTATATCCACCCCATATACCACAAACATCAAATGAGGGACGGCAACTGTTGCGTTCAAGAGTAGCATACCCTTTCTCGCCTCGCAGTTCATCTACATCTATAGCTTTTTTATATGCCACCTCATCAAACGGTATCGATGCAATCATTTCACGTTCCTCTCTTGACAAATCCTCTACATCGTCGTAAAAGTGTGGTATTGTAATTCTACCATTCTCATCTGTCATCTTGGCAATCATCTCGCATAGAGAATTAATAGGATTTGCAACTGCACCACCAAAGTGTCCCGAGTGCAAATCACGATTAGGACCTGTAACCTCTACCTCCCAATAGGCCAATCCACGAAGTCCTGTTGTTAGTGAAGGTAATTCAGCAGCCAACATACTTGTATCGGAGACAAGTATTACATCAGCTTTAAGCAACTCTTTGTTATCGTTAAGAAAAGCGTTCAGGCTGGGAGAACCAATCTCCTCTTCACCTTCGAATATAAATTTCACATTATGACCAAGCAGGT
This sequence comes from Bacteroidaceae bacterium, assembly GCA_017507105.1. GTDB lineage: Bacteria > Bacteroidota > Bacteroidia > Bacteroidales > Bacteroidaceae > HGM04593. The sequence continues at coordinate 9,548 of JAFWBM010000035.1, read as the reverse complement.
TATTCTTTACCATATACTCAAAAGCCTTAACCTGAATCATTGCCTGCCCCTTATCGTCATCGGCACCGCGTGCCCATATACGTCCGTCCTTTACTATTGGCTCGAAAGGGTCGGAATTCCACAACTCCAACGGTTCGGCTGGCATTACGTCATAATGTGAATAAATAAGTACAGTAGGGGCATTTGTATCTACCATCTTGTGAGCATATACAAGTGGGTTACCGGCAGATGGCATTATCTGTGCAAAGTCGGCACCAGCCTCCAGAAGCAACGTTCTCCAACGCTCGGCACATGCCACTATATCTTTCTTATGACTACCCTTGGCACTGATACTTGGAATACGAATAAGGGAGAAGAGTTCATCGAGGAAACGCTCTTCATTCTCCATGATGTATTTTTTTACTTCCATATATTCTTTTATTTGGTTATCAATCATTGCAAATATAGCAACAAACGAGCGAGATATACAAAGTTTACTTTGGCATTTCACAGCGAGTGAAGACTATGTTCGCGATTTATCGCAAATATACATACAAACGAGCGAGATAGACAAAGTTTACTTTAAAATTTCGCAGCGATTGCAGACTATATTTTAGATTTAAATATAAAATAGACACAAAAACGACCTACAAGATTATCTTGCAGGTCGCTATACACTGATTATTATTTATCAGAATTTTGCGTAAGTATATGTCACAAGAAGTACATCCTGCTTATAAACAGTTGTGAACTTGCCCGAGATATTATATGTAATACCTGCACTCTTGTTAGCCTTAACAAGACCTGTACCCATATTAGAATATCCTGCCGACTGCAAAGATGCTGAATAGTTATCCCATGCCTCACGGCTTGCTGCATATACGAATGTCACAGCATCACCTGTAATAAGATAACCAATTGCATTCTCGTTAAAAGTTGGTATCTCACTCATGACAGGAGCAATCTCGGACTGCTGCTGTGGAGTGAGTGTTGTCATGGTATAACCATTCTTCTCGAAACTCTTGTTGAAAGACTTTGTTGTACTGCACGATGCAACTACAAGCATTGATACAATCATAGCAAACATTACTGTCGCCTTAAAAATTCTCTTCATATTCAATCTATATTTAAAAATTTCAAAAATATTTTATTCGGACACGAAGATACTGCTTTTTAACATATAAAAAACATCATTACACAAAAAAAACACTCCACATTTTACAGTAAAGCCTCAACAACTATTATATCAACTATTCTGAGCCGCAGCCATCTGTTGCAACAACTCGGGGGGAATACCACTCATAGGTTGCCCCGAAGCCAATTGCTCCTCGTTCTTCTTGACAGCCTCAAGTATCTTTTTCGCAAATGGGAAGGAACTGTTCTCGAGCATTGTCTTAACATCCAACACACCGGCACGAAACATCTCCATCAAGAAATCATTGGCAAGCATCTGGTAGGCAGGCGTATTATAACCTTCGGAAATTGTAAGGTCAAACTCCATGTTCTGCACCTTCTGTGGTGTATACCACTTGGCCTCTTCACTATAGTCGTTGCCGGCTATTTCCAGATAACAATCCTCGGTATAGTATTGTTGTATTGTCTTCATAAGTTTTATGTCACGACGTCGACGGAATGTACGAAATGCATCGAATAAACCGCGTAGATTCAGCGAGGAGTATTGTACCTGCTGCGCGTACAGACTTGCAGGCGTACCCGACTTAGGTTCCTGTCCTTGCATGGCCGAGTTTACACCAGATATCTCATTAATAAGCCTCAGTTGCAAATTCAGGAGTTCAAAGTCGCCGGCTACAGCTGCTCCACTATTATACTGCCTCACTACCCCATCGATACTCTGTCCGGGTTTTAGTTTAACGAACAACACACCATTGTAGCGGACATATTCGTCTACGACCTCGTCACGCGACATACTCTCAAAGGCATCATCATCAACCACAAGAACACCTTTTGATGATGTTCCTCGTATAAAATCGATAAGAGTAGCTGTGCGGTTTATAGCTCTCTGCTGATCTATAAACTGTTCTACATAATTCCCCAACTTACCTTGTATCAAAGGATAGAGATGTAATACATAGTTATGTTCTCCATGCCAGTATGGACTTCGTCCCTCTTGAAGTACATCCCCATAGGGCGACATATAACGATAATACCAATAGCGTTCTGTCGCATAGCAATATTCTATACCAAGGAAATCGTCATCTAATATACCTTTTTCGGTTGCCTTTCTTCGTCGCTCTTCATTCACACTATCAAACAACAGCTTGCTATCGGGAGTATATGGTACATATCCCCATGTTCCATTCAAGGTATCATTCCAGCAATAAGCATCTCGAGACTCTAATTTCCATCCTAATATGACACGACAAAGATCATTGCGAGAAGGTGTATAGAAAGAGATATTCTCACTTTCATCGCCCTGCATTGCACCTCTTACGATGTGTTCTTCATTAGCATCGCCATATATTGATTTAATACGTTCTTTAGCCTCAGGAGTATGTCCAAAATGTGCCAACACCTCGTCAAGAGATATATCGATAAGCTCTCCGATACAGGTTACATCCCACATACGCACATCCTCCAAGTTGGTATTGAAGAATAGTCGCGATGGGTTCACTCCATATACCCAGACATCTCTTTTATCTTTCGACGGATTCACTCCATACTCTATACGCTGTGCGGTCATTCCTCCATTAAGCAACATGCGCATGGAATCGGAATCAAGTTCTTCCATTTCATTTATGTCGTGAACATACTCTACCGCCACCGACATCATCTCGCCCAATGTAGCATGACTACGATCACGTGCAATACATACGGGATGCATAAGATTTTGCCGTAACTGACCATCTATATTGCTTAGTATAGGCGCTATCATATTGTTTTTTAGCGGTACTTTTCCATTCTTTTTAATGAGTTCACCCTCGGTAATATAGTTTTGAGTGTCGGGGTCTCGCACATAGTCGCCCCACTGGTCACCGTAGCTATACATGAGGCTTCGCCGCAATTTGCGGCGAGCCTCGTCAAGAGCGTTCCAACATGCTGCACATTCATTCAGGAAGTCTATTGCACTACCCGGCTCTATCGGTAGTGTCCCACTTCGGTCACAAATGACAGCCTTAACTTTTCTATTCAGGAACTTATTCATATTCACATTAATATTATTGAACCACAACGATATGTATTAGTATTTTTTACCATACAGTCTCTCGAACTCCTCTAAGATTTCAGCTTCGCTACGCGGTGGTCGGCCTTCTCGTTGCTTATTCACAATATCCTCTGTCTCGGATAAGGTAATGTCTTGCCCATTATTTCTGCTTTCTCCTCTTTTTACAATCTTAGCCACCCCCTCTTCTATTATATCCAATGGACCAAACAGCGCTTTCTTTAGTTCATCGTTTGATGTAACAACATTGTAGAAAGACTGTCCTGCTTCGTCGGGCCAGTCACTGGTAGAATATGTTTTGTAGAAACTCTCAAAAGTTGGAAACCTCTTATTAAAGTCTTTAACTGTCAATCCGTATTTTTTAAAGAAATTATCGTAATACGCATTATATACCCCGCTTTTATGGTATGATAAGGACATAGCACTTCTAAATCGTGCCTCAGCGAATATTTTACCAAGTTCATAAATAACACTACCTCTTCTTATCGGTGTAAATTTCACAGATTCTCTCTCTTGTATCATATGTTCCACTGTAGATTGCAAAGAGTGTTTTAACCTATTAAAATCCAAAAAGCCACGCTTATCGACAACTACAACCTTATTATTGGCATCGTATAGACTCAATCTGTCGCGCAACGTATGGAATGATACAGGAGTATCTTCTATTCCCGGGTACATATCGTACAAGGCATCATCTCGCATAATATCTTTGAGCAGTGCCATATCATCAAACTGCGAAGCTAACATTATAGATTCTTTAATGAATTGATACTCCTCCGGGGTACGTTCTTTTTTAGGTTTTGATCTGATATAGGTATATTTTGAGGCTCTCTTGGGATCTAGCAGTTTTAAAGAACGATACAAATAATCCTTGATGACAATATCATCTACAGGATTGGGAGTAAATGTATACCATTCGCCGGTATCTCTTTTCAACCAATTTGTAACTCTCTCAATTTCGTCCTTTCTCTGTCGGGGAATCTTCTCCATCTTCTTTGCTCTTTCAAGCTCTTTCAAGAATGCATCATCTCTTTTCTTAGCAAATTCATTGGCACCTTTCTCGCCTATAAAACGATAATGTTCGTCGGCATATTCCTGTGCCTCATTATTATTATCATATATATGGCGTTTGAAATTGTGGAAACCCGGTGCTATACCATCAAGATTGGGATTACGTTGCATATATCGGTTATATCTATCATATGCAACCTTGTCGTTGTAATATCCTCCATCGCGTCGCCATGCTGTATTGAATGGGGCAAAAGCACTGCTACGATATCTGTCCGGTGATTCTTTCTTGAGTATGGCACTGTGATGACGTTGTATTAGTGATACAAGGTCGGCTTCACTCAATCGACCGTTGTATATATTGAAACGACGTAACATATCACGCACAAAATCACGCAGACGTTGCAACAGATTACGTTGCTCGGGTGTAGGATGAGTTCTTTCCGAGAGCAAAGCAAGGTATTCATCAGCTCCGGCATGGTACGAGCCTCCTTTTCTGGCAGCCTGATACTCTATAGCAGAACGCACCTCCTCACTACCTCTGTTATAGACCTCTTCAAGAAAATCGTAGTAATAGTTACCAAATAGTTCGGCCAATCCCTTGTGTCCTACAATCTCATGTATTACAGTTATCTTTGCTTCGTTTATGTTTGTATTGTTAGGCAGGTTAATGACTATTCTGTTGTTCAGTTCATCGAACCATCCAAGCGAGCGTACCTTATTGCTGTACTCTGCATCACGATTTGATATCTCGTTCTCGTTTTTTATAACATCAATCTCGCACCCCAAACGTTTGGCAAGTTCTGTTGCCTCAACAGCCATTCTCTCTATATCCTCGGGACGATGTTTAAGACGTCGTGTATTCCAGACATATTCCGGATTCCAATCCCTTGGCTGGTGCAGGTCATCCGAAAAGATACCATACTTCTCGGTTATTGTAGGTATAGAGCCTTCGTTTAGTCCTTCACCGGTTCTTCTGGCATTAGATATATAGTAGTCATTCTCGGCATCCTTCAGTTCTTCGTTGCCCATACCTGCAAAACGTCGATTAGCAGCCGACAGTTCCATCGCACGCTGTGCCGATGTTCCGCCATAGAGTGCACGTACTTCGGCATCCATTCTTCGCTCATACTCGTTAAGAGCCTCGTTCTCGTTTTTGGAGCAGTGGAACGAACTTTTGTTTACAGCTGCAAGCAGGCTGCCCTCCTTCAGATTGTATTTATCCTCTAGGCTTCGGCGTATATCGTACAGCATCTGTCCCACCTCATTATCATTGTAGTTAGAGCGTTTCAGAATATCATCAAGAATACGATTCTCCGCATCACTCAATTGTTCACCGTTTGCCTTGCGATACATAGCATCGGAGATAACCTCTACTCCAGTACCGGTCTCTTTGGCATAGTTGCCGGCCTGTCTGAAGAAGTTTTGAGAATCGTAACTCTGCATCAGCAATCGCTCATGTTCGGCTATTCTGTTTCGACGTATACTACCCGTAAAAACAAAAAGAGCACTTTTAAGACTCTCCTCGTCGGGACATATTCGGGAATCGATGCGACGCCCCTCGGCATCGAGTGTCGCAAAGTTATATCCACCATCTTTTCTGTTCGTCACCATGTAATCGACAACTGCAGGAGGTGTCGAAGAGAGTTTGTTCTCGACAAGAAAAAGCAACTTGGCGCGTGTAGATGCAGATAGCTGAGATGAGCTCATCAGATGCAGATAATCCTGACGTACCTCTTCCTCTGAGCGCTGACTGTTTTTTTGATAAACATTAAGGCTGTTTTCGAGTTTACGCACAAAATCATTAGGATTCACACCTTCTCTCATTATCTCCTCTGCTTCGGGTTGCGAGAAACGCAGTTCATTTTTCAGACGTCCAACACTATTTAGTTTAGCCTCACGACCCGATGGACGCCAATGTGACATACGCATGGCAAGCAGCGTGGCCATGCTCTCGCCAAAATCATAAACAAGATCTATAGGTTCAATCTCTATACCGGCTGCGGCTTTACTTATTTCGCCTGAAGCTGTAAAGACAGCAGACTCGGCACTGAGCACACCAGCAGAGGCTGCAATTTTTTTACCACCGGTGAGACCTCGAGACATATCTTTCAACGGTGTACCCACTACTCCCAACATGGTACCTGTTGCAGCACCATGCCCGAAAGCATCCACTGCTGAAGCTACGTTTACATCATCTCCATGCAAGAGGTCATTTACCACGCTATGTGCAGCATCATAGGCACCTAAAGTTAGACCTTGTGTAGAAGAACTCTGAAGTATTTTCGTAGCCAGGCTGTTAACCATCGTATTCTTTACTGTCTGCTCGGCTGCCTCACGTGTAAGACCCTTTGAGGCACCCTTGGCAAGCATCTGAGATACAACCCTATTCTTTATATAGTTTGTAGCCAATCCGGTAACCCTCGACGCACCTGCACCTATTCCGGCAAAGAGACCGCTATCCAGCATCAGGCCACCCACTCCGGCTCCCCATCTCTCGACACGCGATGGGTTGTAGTTCTCCATAGCAGCATCATCGATGAAACGGTGGTTATTGGTACCAGAATAACCCTGAAGAGTCAAATCAGTGAGCCCTCCAAAAAGTGAGTTCTTCCATGCCTGACGCCCTATATATTCCACACTACTCTTGGGTGTGCGACTATCCACAAGCTCACCTATAGCTCTGTTACGTATGGCAGGCTCCAATACGGAACGACGATAGCTATCGGGGTCGAGTCCCGCATAACCAGCATAGCGCTGTGCTATAGCATCAAGCTGTCCGTCATCCATAGCCAAGGCATCGTCCAGCATTCGTTGCGGGTCGGTCTCGCGACGCATCGCACCTAATGCGGTAAAAGGATTTGCACCAGGCACCACATTGCGTTTATACGCCTCGAATGCTCTGTCATCGGCTTGCGTGCGTGTAGTATCAAGATTGCGACGGAATGTGTTGTTATAGTAATCATCTATAGCATCATCCACTATATTGGGTGCAGTCACAAAACTACGTCTGCGACGTTCCTCACTATCTTTTGGGAGCAGCAACTCTTTCTGTCTATCAAAAATAGACTGATGAGTAACATCTATAGGCTGATCTCGCCATCTACGTTGGCTCTGTCTTATATACTCACCTCCGTTCTTTACCTTATTACCAAGTAATGCATAGTAATCCCGATCATCCATCCCATATGTACTGTTTACATTATCTGTAGTGTAAGGCGCATTGTCATAGTTCGTAATAGATTGGTTCATTTCGTCAATGGCACTATAATCATCTTTTCTTTTTCTGACGCCATCATATCCTGTGACACCATTATTTTCGTTATATCTGTTCATCATATTTATACTATTGTTTATTGTTATTATTTATTATTCTTGACACCAAATGGTTTCAGATTAAACATCGGCTTTTTCGGCTGTATAAGCCCCGGCTTAAGCACTATTGGCCTCTTGAGGAAATGCGTTGGAGATAAGCCACCTTGTTCCTTTTCTGTTTGAGTCGGGATACTCCTGCCATAACCCGGCCGATGTCTGTTTTGTGATTCCTTGTCATTGTAACCCGATAACCATCCGTTAAAAGCAACAGCCGCCTTATGTCCCTCGAAATCGCGCATAGCATCGGCCAAACGCTGCTCGGCAGCCATCACCCTTTTATTGGCATCGGCTGTACTGTTTGTTCCAATGTAAGTACGTGCTCCACGTGAACGTGCAAACATTGATGTCAGATTAGTAGCCACATCCATAGCTAGTGCCACGTTCCGCTCATGCTTCGCCCTATCGAGGTTACGCTCTTCGGCCTTTACTCTCTTGTCATAGAGTTCATCGTAATCATACATGCCATACATAGACTACTCCTCCTTGCCCCATTTTACGCCCAAAAGGGCATTGTTCAATAACCTGAACCCCCCGGCGGCAGCGTTTGTGGCCGACTGTTCATCCATAGAGTACTGATACATCTGTTGCCCGTATAGCGAATTCAGGTTCTGTTGATGTATCTCATCAATCCTGCTTTTGTTGGCACTATCATAGGATGCAAGGCCCGACACCACATTATCCATGCTTTGCAGCCCCTGCCTGTTATACTCGGCTGCCATCTCGGGTGTCATACCATTTACCTTAGCATACGCTCTGTTCATACGGTTCTGCCCCATCATAGTACTCTCTACACGTTTCATTGCGGCACGTGCCAAGGAGTTGTTGAGATAATCGCCATAATAGTTACGCCGATACCATGCAGCCTCACTCGCTTTTCTTTCACGCAGCAACGCCTTCTGTTTGCGTGCTGCCCTGGCCGAGTCGTAAAGCCCTTTGATTCCCGAAACGAAACCAACAGCTCCACCCAGCCCGTTCATTACATTTTCAAATGACATAGTTTTATAATTTAAAATTCCTTTGCAAAAGAAAGCACTGAGCGAAAAAACATTGTTGCACAACTAACAAAAGTTATTATAAATCAACAAATTGTCAGTTATACAACAATAAAAGAGAGGGCAGCATATATATTTGCAATTTGTAACCGAAGTATAATTATAATATGGCAAAAAAGAATAATAAGGTAACCATTAACGATGTCCACAACGAGACTCTTACACTCTTCCATCGTCTTATACAAAGACTAGAGAAACTGACACACGACTGCGACGACCCTGGAACAATAAACCAGGCACTGAAGACAACCGCCGATTTTCTTGTGAAACTGAACAAAGAAAAAGAGCATGACGACGAAAACCTTACACAACTATTACAACAGACGCTGAATGGTGTAGGATGCTGAAAGAAGAGCTAAATAGAACAATAAGCCTATGGCAAGTATCAAGGTGAAGTTTCGACCCTCGACAAACGAGAATAAGGAGGGAACAATCTATTATCAAATCATTCAGAATCGTGTAATCCGTCAGTTAAAGACGGATTACCGACTCTTTATGCACGAATGGGACGAAGATAACAATGTAATAATCGCCATCAATAACAGCCGACATAGCTATCTGCAATCCATCGAGGAACGAATTGATTGGGATATTAAGCGGCTGCAAAGCATCATTGCCAATTTGGAGAACAAGCGTGTAAATTACACTGCTGACGATATTATCTCAACTTTTCAGAAGCAATCCAATGAGCAATCGTTATTCAATTTTATGCAGGGTGTTATAGCCCAATTGCAGCAAATGGGCAAGCAACGTACATCGGAAACCTATCGTTGTACGCTCAAAAGTTTTATGCAGTTTAGAGAGGATAAGGATGTTTTATTAGCGGATATTGATTCGGATTTAATGTTGATGTATGAGGCTTATTTGCGTAACAAAGGACTGACAAAGAACAGTACCTCGTTCTATATGCGAATCCTGCGTGCAGTCTATAATCGTGCAGTTGAAAAGGATTT
>JAFWBM010000005.1 GCA_017507105.1 Bacteroidaceae bacterium | reverse complement strand
GGACTGTTTGATGCCGTAACAAGCTATAACACTACACGAATACAGGCTGTTGCAGGCATGACAGGTGTTCAGTTTGTGATATGCGGTGTTGTTATGGACTACCGAGGCAATTATAGCGATATGTGGCTTTCTGAGCCATTCGCATACGACTATAACGCCACAACCAAACGTCCTATCGATGAGCTTATCGAGAAGCTTAACAGCGACACCCGCTCAGGCCGTCTTGTACTTGTTGATGGCAATCATAGAGATAAGACCAACTTCCTATTTATCGAATAGGCAAACAGCAATATAACCACACTACAAAGGTCGGCTATGTTTATTAGCCGACCTTTGTTGCTTTAACCTATGACGGTTACAAACCCTCCCTTTTAGTTGTAACCTACTCTACATCAAACCACAACAAGGCGGAGTTCGGCTACGATGGAGCAACGCTGTTCCCTATTCTCTGTTTCTACATCAAACCACAACACCATCATACCTTTCAGTTGGTTATACTTGGTTGTTCCTTATTCTGTTTCTACATCAAACCACAACGTAGACCCTGCCTCTGACATCCACACTGACGTTGTCCCTTATTCTGTTTCTACATCAAACCACAACTTCTCTGCAAGACGTTGCTCCATAGCTAAGTTGTTCCTTATTCTGTTTCTACATCAAACCACAACTATGGGTCTCTGCGGCTCTTGCTGCGCCTCGTTGTTTCTTATTCTGTTTCTACATCAAACCACAACTACTGAAATTCGTGTAATAAACGAATCTTCGTTGTTTCTTATTCTGTTTCTACATCAAACCACAACCAGGGTAGCGCGCTGCGTGCAGTGTTGAACGTTGTTTCTTATTCTGTTTCTACATCAAACCACAACTCAATGGCACATTTGCGCCAAAACTTATTGGTTGTTCCTTATTCTGTTTCTACATCAAACCTCAACCTTTATATCGGGCATCTGTTTGGTATTGATAACCATCTGGTTATCTTTTAGGCTCAAACAGAATGGTGTTGAGAAGAATAGTGCTCGTTTCAGCATAGGCATTTAGTGCTTAAATTTTATCTCTCCCGTAACAGTTATCTCAAAGTCGTAGCCTTCGACAAGGACGTTGAGTTGATTGTGGTTGATAACGATCACAGGGCGGTATTGCTCACCCATCTTCCATTCGCCCTTTTTCTCTTTTAATTCACCTGCGGGTCTGGCCTCTTGATGATATTTTAGAGTCATCATACCATATCTATACTTTTGTTGTACTATGGTTGAACTCATTCCCGTTACCTTATACAGCCTCTTAGACAATTCGGCTCGCGAACATTCGTACAACTCCTCTGGGCTATTCTCATAGAATAATACCATTGTTCCGGTGCGGAGAATATATTTTAGCGGATAGTCGTTACTGTCGGATTGTGGCACTAAATCGTAGCGGTCAGTTTTGCCATTATAGAACTTTGCCGCTTCCAGATTATTGACGATTTGGAATGTGCGCTTGGTCTTACCCCTTGCATCCTCACCTTCATAAATTGCCATACAATAGTTGCCATCAGATACAGCATAATAAGGTCTTTTATATTCGTGTTTTGATAAATCTCGTTGTTGCTTATTGCCGATGGGAATAGGACTTAATGTTTTTGGAATATATACCCGAACTTTCTTTATCTGAACGCGTTTTGCCTCATTCATCCAAATAGGATAATTGGACACATCTTGTATTTTCTTAAATCCGAATTGCTTAACAGCCATCCTAACCTTCTCCTTAACGATTGGATCGACAATGTTTTCAACATCAGACTCCTTGAAGCTCTCTTTGCAGAGCTCTTTTCGAACAACAAAACACCTCTCATTATCCTTCTCTATAACACCATAAAATGTATCCTTATGTAATGATGCACGTGCAGTGTCACCCTGAACGTAGATAGGCTTACCCTCGGTATTTAGTTGCACTTTACCTCGTACACGTAACTTCTTGCGAGTGCGTTTAGGCATATTGTAGGCCGTATAGTGCGACACGAGCAGGCTGTCGGCTACGGCCTTAACATCCTCGGTAAAGGTTGGCCACGGCTTCGGGAATTGAGGGCGTGCGATATGGTGTTTTTCCGTATACTCCATCTCTTTTTGATATGCCGACCACTCTTGATACGATTTGCCGTCTATACAGGCAATAGTAATGGCATCTATACAGTGGTGGGCATGGTTTACACGCTCTTTCTTTTTATAGTCATCCTGCAACCCCCATGCTCTACGGAAATCGGCTGTGGTAGCACCCTTAACAACATAGACCTTCTTGAATACTGTTTTAAGGAAAAGTCTTGCATAGCGACCAATGATACCAATATCGACACCTTGACGATTGCTAAATCCTTCTGGAACTTCGGTCATTGTAAAACGCATAGATTTACCCTTCCAATAGTCGAGTTCCATCATCAGTCGGTGTCGCTTTTGAATCATTGCATCCTTTATCTCCTTCGTAGAGAAAGAGCCCTTGGTGCGTTCGATCTGTCTGTGTAAATCTTCGCACTTATCTCTCCAACCCAACTGTTCAATACGGGCTAGTACCTCAGCATGGTTGGCAAGTTCTGCCGGCAACTTACCTTTTTTTACATCGCGATTGAAATTGCTATCACAAAGCGTTTTATTCATTTGCGAGTTATCGCCACCTCGAGAACGAGGAACAGTATGCTCGATATCGAAGCTTGGATTTGCACCGATAAAGTCGCTAATTCCTATGGTCCGTCCTGTATATAGGCATATATGACTTTGCTCCTCCCAAAGTTGATACTTCAGGATATCGTCATCGGTTGGTTCAACATCAACTCCACACTCCTCTCTATAAAGTTTGCGGATATTCTCAGCATACTCTTTGTGCTTCTTCTCTTGCTCACGCTGATAAACTTCAATCGCCCTACGTTTATTGGCATTATTCAAGCCTCGCGCAAACTCTATATTTATCTTCGTTTCACAATCAATCTTACCCTCCTTAATAAGATGATTTATTAAGGCACGCATTCGGAACAGAGCTCGCATAGCCATTGGATTATGAATTGACGATGTGCGAGGCGAATCCAAAAGGGTAAGTCCCTGCTCATTAGGTTTTACATCTTGATATGTTTCAATCATAGATGGGTGGTAGAGTCTATCAATGCGTATTTCATTATAGGATAATCCACAATCCAACAATGCATCGTAAATATCATCCTCCTTTGTATTCCCCTTTGTATTATAACCCTCGGCAACAACGGATGAAACAGCTTTAACAAGACGCTTGCGCACCTCTACATTGCACCACACATCTGCCGATACGACCTCTGATAGATTAGCAAGAAAAACCGCTTCATCATAGCGATAGTAAATGCGTAGCCACGGCAAAATTTTATTTATCGCACAAAGACTTAACGAAGCATAATCCTGCGGTATTTTAATTTTAACAAACCTCTCAGCCTCCTCGTCATTGAGTTGCAAATTTGTCTTTGCCCAAGCTGAAAGTTTATCGTTATCATCAAAGAAATAGAGCGTGTGCCATACATCATTTATGACCTGCTCTCTACTCTTATTCTCGCCTTTGAGATAAACCTCGCATATAGAATTTTCCCAATCATTACCAAAAATATCTCTTAATTGCGCAGTAACCGGACAGCCCGAGACAGATGTTGACATACGGAAATTGAAACGATATGGAGCATCGCACTTATCCTCACGGTATGCATAACAACCATTCTTTTTGCCGGCTATTGCCTTTGCTATATCTTCGAAGTCGAAGTTTGGTTTACTTTTGCGATAGAACATAGGGAGCGCTTTGGCAATCTCCTCCTCATTGAGCGAACGATACTCATCGTCTAAATAGGTTTTGACCTTTACATTATTGAGAAAACACCACATTCTAAACTCCTCGAAACGAGGGTGCGAGATAGGACATCGCGCCTTATCCTTTTCGAATGTACACGTACCAACCAAGCCCTTTTGCGATTTCAGAGGTCTTTGGAAGAAGATTGCACGATGGAGAGCTTTGCGTAAATCATCAGAAAGGCGCTGCATTTCGCAAATAGCATTAAACTCTTTTTCGTAGTGGGCAATGCGACCTGCATAACCATATCCATCTCCCGTGCGAATCTTTTCGCCTGCCATAAAGAGTTTGTAGTAAAATTCGCCCAAATAAGTACAACCAGCTGCTGCCATGTCTTCATCAAGACGCTTGATGCTGCCCGTTACCTTACCATCTTCACTGCTTTCGCTATCTTTGCGGTTGCTCAAAAAGCCTCGTCTTTGTGATAAGTGATATAGCGCACGACCAAGGACATAGCGGTCATCAATCTTTTTTAGGTCAAGGGTCTCGGTTAAAGACTTAAAACGGTCTGCATAAGGATTGCTGCTATCGCAACTGTGCAACCATAGCATAAACTCATCCACTAATGGGTATTGCTTCTCGTATCGCCACGCATCAAGTTGCTCATTGCTCAAATACGGACAAAGATTGTTTGCAACCAACACTTTTAGCAGCTCGATTTTTCGTAGTCTACGACGATAATAGTGCCTGCGTAGAGCTCGTGCATCGGTACGGATTTTAACCATAGGCTCTTCGCCAGTCTTTGTACGATTAACGCCCTCTTGAAATATATCTACTCCACGGTCCAATAACGCAAAGCTATCATCTTGCTGCTCGGTTATAGCCCAACCTATAGAGTTTGTACCCAAGTCTAAGCCTAAAATCTTTGCCATATATAAATTTAGATTGAAATTTCTATCTCAAAATTAGCAATTAATTTTGTATTGTGCAATTAAATTATTAATTTTGCAATGTAAGAATTTCTACATCTTACCACAATAAGGCTATATGCCGAAGGTCATAGTACCTACGCCCTCGCTTCGGTGAGGGCATTTTTTATACTATACTTATTAGGTCTATTAGCCAATCAATAAAGCTGATAAATCTACTTATAAGTACAAAGGTAAAAACCTTATGGTCATCCTTAGTCGAGAGCTGGATACGAAGAATAGCATAGTAATCCACCTTTTTCCAATACAACATATAGTTTTATCAAAAAGTTTTCTTAACTTTGTAGAGGATGATAGCATAAAATTTACAAATTAGATTTTTTCTTATGGAAGTTTGGCATTATTG